>DATJPV010000001.1:0-60557 GCA_035506195.1 Patescibacteria group bacterium
GACTACCATATCCGGCTTGTACGTTGCCAGGTTCTCTTCCAGCCGCCGCAGGATGGCCGGGGTGTCGGTAGCGATGACGCCCCTGTCGATGACGCTGAAGGTTACCCCGGTGTGGCGCTTATTGAGGGCCTCTTGGAGAAAAGACGGATACTGGCCTGCGGTGGTAGACTCCCCCAGGCACATGATGCGGTAGGTCTTTTTTCTCGCAGCCGCGCGGCTGTTCTGGCAGTTCTGAAAAGAAACAAACAGGAAACCTGCTACACGCAAGCCCGTTTCCAGCACCAGCAGAGAAGAGATTATTCCCAAGGCTAGAGCGTATATCCGTGCTGCGCGAATTGTCTTGTGCGGTAGAGCCGGCATAGGTGCCCTTAGAAAACAAAGGTCTATTTCTTCAAAACAAAATTGCCCATTACGAGGACATCCATCTTTGATTGCAAGAAATCGTCTAACGCATGAACGGGAGAACACACCATAGGCTCGCCGCGGAGATTAAAAGAAGTATTGATGACCATGGGGATACCGCTTATTTCTTCAAAGGCCTTAAGCAGGCTCCAGAATTTTGGATTTGTTGTTTTATTCACAACCTGAACTCTAGCGGTACCATCTATGTGGGTCACTGCCGGTATCTTGCTCTTCTTTGCTTCGCGCACCTTAACGGCTAAGAGCATAAAAGGCGAAAATTGCTTAGCCTCAAAATAATCCGTCGCTTTTTCTTCCAATACTGCCGGCGCATACGGCCGAAAGGGCTCCCTGTTCTTGACTTTAGCGTTTAGTATGTCTTTCATGCCCGGATTGCAGGGGTTGGCCAGGATCGAACGGTTACCCAGTGCCCGCGGCCCAAACTCCATTCGGCCCTGGAACCATCCTACGATTTTATTCTGAAATATCTCCTCGGCGGCACGACGCACCAAATTGTCGCCGGTCAACTCTTCAAAGCCAAGGTGCCGATGCATAAGAATCTTCCTGATATGGCTGTCCGAAAATTCCGGGCCCAGATACGCATCGGCCATTTCATAGTTCCTGGTATTACCCAGGAGGGTGTGGTAAATATAGGAAGCTACGCCCAAAGCGCCGCCCCCGTCACCGGCTGCCGGCTGTATAAAGACCTGACGGAAAGGGGTTTCCTCCAGGAGCCGGCCATTGGCGACGCAATTTAAAAATACCCCTCCCCCGAGACACAGTTTTGTGGTACCGAACTGTTCATAGACCTTTCTTGCCGCGTTAATCAGGCAGTCCTCAAGCAGCTTCTGGAGGCTGGCAGCGATATCGCAATGCCTTTGCTGAATCTCTTCTCCGTTTTTCCTTTCTTCTCCGAAGAGCTTGATGAACTTCTTGCGGTACATCCTGGAGCCCTCGTTAAACCCCAGGAAGCGCTGGTCGAGCCGGAAACTGCCGTCTGGGTATAGAGTGACTATTTTCTTGAAATGATCCATGAAGCTCGGCTTACCGTAACCTGCCAATCCCATCACTTTGCCTTCGCCTTCAAGGGCTTCAAAACCAAGATAGGTAGTAACCGCGGTATAAAGCAAACCCAGGGAGTTCGGATAGCGTATCTCTTTTGCAATCTTGATGTCGTTGCCCCTGCCGACCCCGTAGCTTGTGGTAGCCCATTCCCCTACGCCGTCTGCGATAAGGATCGCCGCTTCTTCGAAAGGCGAAACCAAAAATGCGCTTGCCGCGTGGGAGAGGTGGTGCGGGATGAAAAGAGCCTGCCCACGATAGCCGATCTCCCTCTCGAACAACAGGGGCATCGCTAATCTATCTTGTAACCAAAAGGGAAGCGTATCCAGAAAATTCTTGAATGAAAAGGGGTATGCCCGCAGGTGGTTTACGATAACCCGGTGAAATTTCAAAAAAGGCTTCTCGTAGAAACCTACATAATCGATATCGTAGGCGGTTAGGTTGGCGGCTTGGAGGCAAAAATTTATGGACTGGATAGGAAAGCGGGGGGAATTCTTTTGGCGGTTAAACCTCTCTTCGGAAGCAGCAGCAATGACCCGTCCGTTACTTACCAGACAGGCTGCCGAATCATGATAGAAACAGGAAATGCCTAATACGTTCACCTTTTATCTTCGCAGAGCAAAAGAGAGCCTTGCCGTATTAAATTCCCGCATAGATGAAGGAGATAATGACGCTGGGGCCGATATAAAAGCATAACAATGCCAGGATAAGAAAAAGCAGGAATATGGGCGCTAAAAAATATAACTTATGCTTCTTTATCATATGAAGCATCTCTTTGAAAATATACCATATCTTTTTCATGTGCCCCCCCTTGCCTCCGGTATCGGCTAAGATTGCATCTTGCTGCTCAACAGGTCCTTTTCATAGCCGGTTGCGTCAACCCATGTCGAACCGCGTAGATCTTGTCTGTCCCTCAAAAGATCGCGTTTGCACACAAACGCAATGACTACGGTCAAGCCGAAAACTACATAGTAGACGACACAGAGCAATACGCTTATAAGCACTTTCTGTGTTATATATACTACTTTCTGGGTTATTCTTTTAAACATGACGCAAGGGCTGATCGCTATTCAAACGCATAACCGAGTTTCTGCGCAATAGTATTCAAGAATTCCTTATCAAAATTAATTTCCAGGTTTTTCATCGCCTCTTCCCTGGTCAGGAGCCCTTCTCGTATAAGCTTGCTCATTTCTATATGGTAATGCGTATAACCGAAATACCGCATGGAATTATGCACGGAAAGGAAATTCAGATAACAATTAGTGGTGTGCGCCGGGTAGCTGGCCTTCGGGAATTTCCATTTAAGCTCTTTCTGTATCAACCCTACATACGAATCGGCATCAAAAGGCAAAAACCAGTGGGGAGACAACACCACGCACCTCTGCCTTCTTTTCGCCCTGACCAAGACCTCCTCCATCGTCTCCGGAAAATCCTTATAGAGAGGGTCTTTCTTTACGTGTTCGTTCAAAAATTCCTTTGTGGCCTTGGCCATGGCTACAAATTCCGACTCATGTATATTGCATGCGCATCGAGACATAAGCGGCTGCTTTTTGGATTGCCCCTTGGTCCATCCTGCAATGATGATCGGGATGTTAAACTTGGCTGCTGTTTTGAAGGTAAGGTCCATATACCAGAGCGAACAGAGGTGGCATATAACTGCCTTCGAGCCGGTCTTGAGTATTTTGGAAAACATACCCTTCATCGCATCTGTTTTGAAATACAGGAAATCCACCCCTAATACCTCTACCGCATTTCTCACGTTTTCCATGGCATCCTCGGCTTCAAAGCCATGGTCGAACGTAAACGCAAGGGGATTAAGCTTATATCTTTTCTTCATATAATACAGCGCAGCCGTACTGTCTTTACCTCCGCTGCACATAACCAGGCAGTCGTATTCTCCGTGGCTTTTGTACAGATTGAGCATTTTGATGAACTCCGTTTCAAGGTTTGCCCCCTCCCCCTCCGTACGGTCACCCCTGGTCTTCTCGTATTCCAGACAGACATTACAAATCCCGTTTTCGTTTAGCCAGATATCCGGTTTGCTTTCCGGCAATACGCATTTTTTACAGATCATTTTCCCGGTCCTCTACCTGATTGTTCTTCTGCTTTTTTTGTTATACCATCTTTACGTCGATATTTCAAGCCATTCGGCTAGGCCTATTTTCCGAATGCTTCGCGCATAATCGTGTCGGCGATATTTTCGGCCAAGAGCCGATTGCCCTTCTCGGTACAGTGGCCAAAGTCTCCGCCGAACATGTCAATAAAGTAATTCTTGTAGCCGTCCTGTTTCACGGCCTCCTTAAAGATATGCTCATTATCTACAAAAATGAGGCCTTGCGTATCGCCGGAGAAGATTTTCTTGAGCGGGTCCAATCCGCGTATGGGGTACTGTACGCACACCAGCCTTATGCCCCGCGCGGACAAGGCCGCTTTTAATCTGCGGTAATTGCGAATGGTATCCGGATTGTACGTTTTCTCTCTCAGCGCGTTTGCCTGGCGATAACATTCCTCTGCCATGGCCCTGTCTCCCGCCTCTTCATAAATCACTGCCAATTTGCCGTAAGGGATATCGTTCTCCCGGCTTAAGGCGATGGCCTTCTTTAACAGGGCCTCTGCCTCGGGGAGCCTCTCCCACCTCCTGTAGACTCCTGCCAGCAGTATATAACACGGCGGGTCGTTCGGGTTAAGCTTAATGCATTCTGCAAGTACGTCTTGAGCCCGGGAAAGGTTTCCCTGCTCTCCGCAGACCCCCGCCAGGTCCGCGTAGGAGACGGAGTCATGCGGATCAAGCTCGACGGCCTTCGCAAAGGCCTGTTCTGCCTGAGAAAATGCGCGCTGTCTTCTATGCGTGGCTCCGAGTTCTCTGTAGCATGCCGTATCCCGGGGCTCAAGCGCAATGCCCTTTTTAAGGACCTCTTCTGCCTGGGGGAATTTTTTCTGCTCCCTGTATACCCCCCCTAACCCGGCATAACAGGCGGCACCTCGAGGGTTGCTTGCGATGCAGGCGGCAAACACATTCTCTGCCTGCAGGAATTTGCCTTCTGCTGCATACGCCTTACCCAGCTTATCATAGCAGCTGGTATCACAAGGGTTGCGCGCAATGCATCTTTTGAGCTCACCCTCCTGCGACAAAGATCCTTCTGGGGTATCAGGGTGCCTAAATGCGGTGATGAGGCGTAACCGCAAAAGGCTGATAAGTTTATATGTCTTCAATGATCTTAAAAAAGAGAGGGCGGCCGGAGAAGGGATTGACGCCGCGTAAGGCATGTGTTTTCCTCGGTCGTTTACGCCCATCATCGCTACGACCATGTCAGGCCGATAGATATCCAGGTTTTGCTCCAGGCGGCTGAGTATGCTGGCCGTAGTAGCCCCTGCCAGGCCTTGATCGATGACGGTAAAGGTAAGGCCTCTGCTGCGTTTATTCAGGGCTTCCGCAAGGAAAGCCGGGTATTGGTTGCGCGTCGTGGACTCCCCCAGGCAAAGGATGCGAAAGGCGCCCTTCTTCTGAAGGGCGAGCCTGTTGCGGTGTTCTTGCAGTGACACCAATACAAACCCGCTTACGCGTAAGGCTATTTCAAGCACGATAAGGCACAGACACAGGCCGCATATGACCAAGGTCAGTTTTCCCGAAAAACGGGTACGCGGTGGCAACGCCTTTTTCACTGTTGTGCCTGCTTTCTATGGGAATCAAGCAGCTTCAGGAATACCGGATCGACGCCGTATCCTAATGCGCTTACTTTATCGCAATGTGCTATAGCCAAATCGAACTTTTTTTGCTGAAAATAAAATACTGCCAAATTAAAATGCGCCGTGGCGAATCCCGGGTCGACCGTCAGTATGCGATTCCATAATTCCAGTGCCTTATCGATATCTCCGCTGTCGGCATAGGTAGACGCCATATTATTGTATGCCTCCAGGTACCCCGGGTTAATCTCGATTGCTTTCCGGTACGCCTGTATCGCTGCCTGGTAATCTTTAGCTTTATCATACGCATTTCCCAGGGAAAAATAGTGCGCCGCAGAAGCCGGATTGAACATCGCTGCCTTCTTATAAGAATCGACCGCCTCCCTGTATAACCCCTTGCCTTCAAACGCAAGGCCAAGGTCATTATATGCCACATCCAGGCCGGGGAGGCCGCCGTACAAGACAACTGCCCTCTCAAGCTCTCCCTGCGCTTCCTGCAACATTCCCTTCGCGCAATAGCCTGCGCCCAAATTCTTATGATACAGCGCGGTATCTGGTTCCAAGCGCACCGCAATGCGATACTCTTCTATCGCCTTATCCAAAGCTCCGTCTTTAAGAAAAGATGTCCCCATGCTCGCATGCGCCCTTGCGCTGCGGGGGTATCGTTTTACCATTTCTGACGACACCGTAACATTATTCGCCCATGTATCGTTGCCGCGTATGGTCAATAGGGCACAGGAGGCCAGAAACAGCGCGGCGGCAAAGATTGCGGCGCGGCGTTGCCAACCGTAGCGGGCCGCATGGCTGAGGCGGCCAGTCCAGGCGGCCAGTAACCCCGCAACCGCAAGACAAAAACCGACGCTGGGCAGGTATAGATAGCGGCTGGCCATGAAATTTACGATTGGCCATATATTAGATACCGGTAATAAAGTTACAAAGAAGTACATAATGGAGAACGCCACCAGGCCCGATATGTTTCGTAAGCGTACCGCCGTGGTCAAAAGGACGATGATCAACACAAAAGAAGCCATGACTGCGGGGGCGAGGAATGAGTGTGCGATGGAAAGATGAAGCTCGCGCACTACGATCGGTATGCCGATCGGAAAGAATAGCCAGCGGATATAATCGAGAAAGGCCTGCGACATGGTAATCGCGTTCGTATAAAAACTGCCTCCCGGATATCCCACGTGCGGTTCGCTGGTGTTTCTCATAAGTATGAATCTGACCCACAGGTAAAACAGGAGCACGGCGATATGCCATGCATAACGCCTTAGCCGGCCGGCCAGGGGTTTCTTTTTCTCGGCGTAAGGGCCCCAGAAACGATCATACAAGACCAACACAAAAGGCAGCGTGACGGAGATCTCCTTGGAAAACAGGGCTAATAGAAATGCCGCCAGCGATACCGCCTGGGCATATAGTTTTTTTCTGGCCGCATACCGATCGCTTATAATAAAAAAACCAAAGGCAGTCGCGAAGAAAAAGAACGCTAGCAGATCTTCTCTGAAAGATATTACGTTGACGGCTTCGCTATGGACGGGATGAACCGCAAACAGCAAAGAAGCCAACAGCGCAATCCCCCTGTCTTTTACCAGCAGTTGCGCAAGCCAGAAAAGCAAGAGCGCATTGGCTATATGCAATGCGATATTGGTAAGGTGGTACCCGAAAGGGTCGAGCTTCCAGACGGCGTAATCGACAAAATAAGAGGCGGTGACAACGGGTCGGTAGGTCATCTCTCCCGAGCCTCTTGCAAGATCAGGGGTATATAGGTGCTGCAGGCGCACATAAGGCGTCAGATAATCCCTGGTGAACAGAAGCGGTATATGCGCCCAGGATTTGACGAAATTGTTTTCAACGATCACGGAGGCATCGTCCCAGACGAAGGAATGCTTCAGCGTATTTGCATAGACAACTGCGGTAAGAAAAATGACCAGCATGACTGACGACCTAACGCTGATAGCATTACGCATACGCAAAGCCCGGGTCTTTCTTCTGTTATGCTAGAGAATCGGGGACAGGCAGGCGATACGTCTAGTATCCCAACTGAGAAAGCTTCCGTAAGTTAGCCGCGGCTCTCTTATTACCCGGGGCCAACGTTAATATCTTCTCCCACAACCTTCGTGCCTGGTCATATTTTTTCATGCGCGCATACGTAACCGCCAAACCATTGTATGCCCGGATGCATCGTCCATCAAGCTGGATAGCTTTCTCGAAGCACGCCACCGCCTGCTGATAAAACCTCTGATCGCCAAGCGCGCCGCCGAGGTTGGCGTACGCTGTCGCATACCCAGGATCCAATTGTAATGCCTTAGTGAATTCCTGGGCAGCTTCTTTAAGCATTCCTTTTTCATAGAAGCAGACGCCCAGCTCGTTGTAATCTTTGGCGTAGCCGGGGTCAAGGCTTAAGGCAACCGTGTATTCCCGTATCGCCTCATCCGCTATCCCGGCTTTCCTGAGCGCCTCCCCCAGGCCGCTATGCGCCGAGGCGCTGCGCGGATACTGTTCAGCCATATTCGACCAAAAGATCATATTGTTTGCCCATCCGATATTCTGGATAAAAGTAAATTGGGCGTACCCGAGCAAAATAAAGACCATGGCATATCGGGATATTTTTCTTAAGGCATCCTGCGAAACCCGGCGCAAGCGCATATCCGGCAGCTCGATCAGGCAGGCCGCCAGGAACACGCAGAAACCGGCCCCGGGCAGATAAAGATAGCGGGCAGCTATATAGTTGGCCAGGGGAAACACCATATTGCTCACCGGGATAAGCGTGACCGCAAACCAGCAGGCCCCAAAGACACACAGGGGAAAGCGTTTGCGCATCTTTATCGCAGCCGCGCACAAGACCGCCACCGCCATCAGAGAAGCCAATGCGCCCGGTGAAAATAAAGAACGGCAGACAAATGCAGGGTCATCCGGTAACGTAGGATGGATATTAAGCGGAATCAGGAGCCATTGCAGATAGGTCACGAACACCTTGGACATGGTCAGCATGCGCGTGTAAAAACTGGACATGGGGGGCCAGACGGCCGGCCGGGAGACGTCCCCGATCAGAAAAAACTTTACTGCGGCATAACAGGCCAGGGAAACGAGGTATCCGGCATAGCAGGCCCGGACCCGGGAAAGGGCGCTTTTTAGCCTTTGCCGGGAGATGAAAAAATAGTCGAACACGAACAATACCAGAGGCAACGTAATGGCCATTTCCTTGGAAAATAGGGCCAGCAAGAACGAAGCGTTGGACACAAGATACAGGAACATTTTCTTTCTGGGCGGCTGGTTCTGGGCGTGGATGAAAAGTATAGACGCTCCCACAAAGAAAAAGAAAGCAAGCAGGTCCTCGCGGAAAGAGACCACATCGACCGCCTCCGTATTAACGGGGTGCAGCGCGAAGAATAAGGACGCCAACAGCGCAATGGAAGGATTACGCGTAACCAATCTAAGCAGCATATACAACAGCAGCGCATTGGCCAGATGCAACGCCAGGCTACTCAGGTGATACCCGAAAGGATTCAGTTTCCAAAGCGCATAATCCACAAAGTAAGAAGCCGTCACTACCGGCCGGTACGTTAACTCCCCCGAGCCTATATCCCGTTCTCCCAGATAATCAAGATCGGAAATCTTGGTCAGATAGGCCCGGTGAAAAAGCATGGGGACATTGCGCCAGGCTTTCACGAAGGCGTTTTCAACGATAACGCTATAGTCATCCCACACAAAGCCGTTTTTGAGGGAATTTGCGTATGCCAGGATGGTAAGCAGGAGTATCAGTACCACGGCCACCAGGCCGGGGCGCTGCGGCAGGAACCCGTTACGCATTGCTGCCTCCCGCCTGTTGCACGAGCGCCCGGTATACTGCTTCGGGGCTAATGGCTTTCAGGCAGACATTATCGCGGCATCTTGAGTCTCTATGATTGAATACCGAAAGGCACGGCGAACAAGGCCAGTGCGAATAAAATACCCAATTATTACCGCCGAGAGGGCCAAAGACCTGGGGTGATTCCGGGCCGAAAATGATGAATTTCTTAAGCGGGGTCAGCATCCCCAGATGCGCCAAGCCGCAGTCGTTCGAAATCAAGGCCTCTGCCAGGCTGAAGAGCTCCAAAAGCTCACCCAGGGTAGTCTGGTTCAACATGTTCACGCAGCGGCCGTTGCGTATCTGCTCCTGCAGCGCGCCTGCCTTATCGGCTGCGCCGTCGGTGCCGACAAGTACTATGCAACTGCCTTCATCTTTAAGTATGAGCTTTGATAAAACGATAAAGTTGTCAAACGGCCATTCCCTCAACGGCAACACCCCCTCCCCGGGGTTAAGCAGGAATATCTTGTATTTCTCGGGGCTGGCTCCGCGTTCCCTCAGTTTGCCGAGGAGCCTTGTCTTTGTGGCGGCATCTGATGCATATCTGGGGAAAACGATATCGGCGTCATCGCTGGCCCCGGCCAGTTCTGGCGTCGTCTTGCTGGCCCCTGCGGCGGCCTGGCTAAAAGACAGATAATTCCTGGCTATATGGCATAAAGGGTTGTACTGCACTCCGTGCGTAAGAAGGCCTCCGCGGTAAAGCCCCTCGAATGTATAGCGATAAAAACCGACTCTCTTACGAGCGCCTGTCAAATACGCGAAGAGCGCAGAAATGCGCGAAAAAAATTCCAAGTCGAATACGATATCGATCCTTTCCCGGCGCAGGCGGTTAATAGCTTTTATGATGTCGACCGTAAAGGCACGCATGGTTTCGCGGATGCTCAGGATATTTTTTTCGGGGATGAGTGCTCCCTGCACGCTAAAGACTCCCTTGTTCCTGGCGAAGGTTACAAAAAACAGTTCCGCCTCGGGGTACTCCTTCTTGATCTTACGTACAAGAGGGTAGGCCAGGATGATGGCCCCCAATTCGGATAACTTGATGAATGCGATTTTCCTGACGGGCGCATCTTCCTGCTGCCTGTGCATCCTGAAGGGCTGCCGAACGCGATGCGCGATGCTCGCCAAAAAACACAAAGGCACCCCTACCCAACGGTCAATTTTTCTTGCCTGCGCAACGTTCATTTCGTCTGGCTCCGTAACGCTACAGTGTGTTTCATTATACCACGGAGAGTTGCTATTTTCTCAGTGATTTTAGGAGTTCCAAGAAGCCGGGATTGGGCCGATAGCCAAGGGCAACCGCCTTCTCATAAGAAGCGATCGCGGACGTATAGTCTTTCAAAAAATAGTACGCTTCCGCAAGGCCCGCATGTATCCAGGCCTGATCGGGCCCGTGTTGCAGCGCCCGGCTATAATCGGAAACGGCTTCTGCGTATTTACCGCTGGCGTAATAGATGAAACCTCTGTGCTGATAGGGCTGTGCGCTATCGGGGTCGCGCAACAATTGCGCGGTATAGTATCTCACCCCCTCTTCACAGGTACGAGAGAACTGTTCCGCGAACCCCGGACAGCCGGGGCAGATGCGCAGCGCGCGTTTGAAATCAAGAACTGCCCTATCATACTTTTTATCGGCGCAAAAGAGGAAACCCCGGTTGTAATATGCCTGCATATACCCCGGATTTATCTTAATTGCCCGCGAATAATCTTGAAGGGCCTGGGCATTGGCACCCTGTTGCTGATATGCGAGGCCGCGATTATAGTAGCCGCCGGCATACTCCGGTGCCAAACTCAAGGCCGAGGTATAATCCCGGACCGCTGCGTCATAGCGCCGGAGCTGTTGATACGCCAGAGCTCTTTCGTTATAGGGCCTGGCCTTGCGCGGAGACTTTGAGATCACGTCGCTCCACAGGCTTATCTCGTCTTTCCAGATAAAGTTCCTGCGCCAGGAAAGGGCCGCGCATGTAATCAATATCGAGGAAGCCGCGGCTATCGCGATCAAGGGCTTTTTTCTGGCCAGTGCGTAATAGAGGCCGGCGGCGGCCAGCAGGCTTACCCCCGCCATCGGCAGATACAGGCGGTGTTCAACGATCACGTCTAGCAGGGGCATGACACTTGATTCCGGCAGCAGGGTAATAAAGAACCAAAAGATGCCATATGAAACGACGCGGGACCGGCGGAAGGCAACAAGCCCATACCACAGGATCAGGCATAGTATGCCCAGGCTTATCAGAGTCGGGCCATCCCCTAGGCCACGGGAGAGGGGATAATCGTAGTCGAGATTCTGATGCAAGGGCAAGCCTAACAATCTGACGTAGGTGATCATGACGCGAAACTGGGTAAGCAGATATTGGGCGCAGTGAAAAAGCGGCTGCCCCATAAAACGCTGCATATCGGAAGCCGGCGCCCAGCTCAGGCGAGTAGATAACAGCGTCAGGGGGACAACGGGCAGCAGGCAGCAGAAAGGCACTACATAACGATAGCGGCAACGCTGTTCAGGGCGCAGGAAGTATGCGTGGTACAATACGATCATCAGGGGCAGGGTGAACATAGTCTCTTTGGTAAACATGCCGACTGCCGCCACCGTAAAACTGAGCCCGTAATACCTCCTGCCTGCAACGGGACGGCCGGCAATAACGCGCATGGCCTGGATATACAAACACAGGGACGCCAGATATAAAAAGGTAGACAGGATCGTGACGCGCTGAAAAATATAATTGACTGCCTGGGTTTGAATAGGATGCACCAGGAACAACAAGGCGGCAAAAAGCGCCAACGGCTTGGCGTTACGCCTCAGGCCGGCGTCGTTGAGCGCAGGAGAACAGAAGCTTTGGTACGCCAAACAAAGCACCAGGCCCGCAGTCAAGATATGCAACAGGACGCTGATAAAATGGTAGCCAAAAACTGCGTCTGCCTGCAGGCGATAGGTCAAAGCAAAGGACAGGAGCCCGAAAAAACGCGTGGGCCAAAAATGCCATATGCCCCCCAGGCTCCCGCCTGGTTTGATCGCGTCATTCTCAAGGATAAAGGCGATGTCATCAAAATGGAAAGAATTCAAAAAACTATTAGCGTACACTGCGGTACCTGCGCATAGCAGCGCAAGAAATGAAAGAATACGCCAGTCGGTTATCCGAAACCCGCGGAATCTCATTGCTTCTCCATTCCTAACACATACCTGCCTGAGATCAATGCCGCCTCGCTCGGCTCCTGGTGTATGGCCCCCTTTGCCTTTAAAGAAGCAATTATCTGTTTCATGCTTTCTAAGTCGTCGGTTACCAACACCGGGGCAAAGCCGCCGCGGCTGCGGTTGGCCATACACAGAAGGTCCGACGTCAAGTCCTCGGGGTTCGTAAAACAAAGGATAGGCCTGCTGCCTGCGTAGTATTCGATAATCGGATGGATCTGGGGGTAGCCGGGCACGTATTCCGGAGCCAGAAAAGCGTGGAACCCTTTAAAGCTGAAAATGACGTGGTCGGAATCGGCCAGAAACGAACGCAGTGCCTTTGCCAGCAGCACATCGGGATGCTTCCTGAGTTTTGCCCGGTCAAATACCGGGTCCCGGGCCATACAGAAAAAAGAATGCCAGAATAAAACGAGGGCAAAACCGAACAAGAACAGGTGCCCGGCAGCGGCGGCGTGCCGCACCGATGGGCCGGTGCCGGGAAGCGGACGATACGCCCCTCGCAACCAGGCCTGGGCCTGTCTCCAGAAGGCCCAGGTCGCTGCGGCCGCCAAAAGAGCGGCTGCGGGGGCCAGCTGCCTGATCTGGTAGCGCATGGCTGCCCCAAACGGAACTACGGCCAGAAAAGCCGCGGCGCAGGCCGACAAGAGCGCCAAGAGTCTCCAGGAAGGCAATTCCGAAACCGTGCTATCACGGTGCGTAAAGAATGCCAGGTGGAGCAGGTACAAAACAGCCAGCAGCACAAGTAATACTACAGGACGATAAAGCGCATTCAATGCCCCTGTCGCAGCATAAAAAAACAAAACAGGCAAGTTGGTTATGCCAGCAGACCACCCTCCTCTTCGCGCAAAGGCATCTGCCAGGTCCGTCAGCGCATCGGCAATGCCCAGATACCATGCGTTCTGTAGTAATTTAATACCGCCGGCAACCAGCACAGCGGCAGCAAAAGAACAATACCACCTCCAACGAAATCGGCGCAGCTCCAGCAGATCCCAACCGATAAGCCAGACATAGCTGAACAGGATCGAATCCAGGCTCGAAAGGGACATGATGAAGAAAATGAGCCAGGCGCAGGCCCCGTAGACCTTGCGGTGCTGCGGCGCGCCTGCCCGGGTAGAAAGAACGACGGCGAGCATAAAAGAAAACCGTAATATGTCATCCACCGGCTGAGTAGCCAGGCTGTCCGCATAACCTAAGAATGCCCCTGACATGCCGTAAAAAAAAGCAGCCAGAACAGCTACGGCAGGACAGGCGATCTTTACAAACAACACATACATTAGAATAAGGGCACCAAGGGACAAAAGTACCGAAAGCGCCCTTAAAAAAAAGATCCGCTCCAGTCCTGCCGTGTATAACAAAGCGTACGGAATAAGGTAGCCGCAAGGGTAATGCGTGTACCATAGGCGAGGGCCGACGCGCGGCGAGGTACCTGGAGCAATGCCGTGGGCATGATGCCGCAGGGGCGGCTCATCGAGCGCTCTGACGCAAGAGGCGTATCCTTGCGGAATGAACAAAAGCTTGTGCGCAAGCCATCCGTCTCTTTGCCACTGGTGCAGAGAAAGCATAGTCTGCGCATCTCCCGGCCCCCAATCGCTCCAACGGTATTCGTCGCAGGCCCGGAATAAAAGAAAAATCAGTAGGCAGGCAAAAAACACGGCGGCAACCCTATGCCACGTCCTTGCCGGTACGTCATCGTTTATCATGTCAGCTCACCGCCATCTCAATGTTGTCTCCCGGAAGCCTGCTGCAGCCGCTGGATAAACTCGGGGTCAAGCCTTCTGTCCAGCTCCTCTACCCTGCGCACATCCAACCAGCTCTTCTCGTAGTCTTTTATGAAGAAATACGCCACCGCCCGATAGGCATACGCCCACATCGCTTTCGGATCCATCTGTATTGCCTTATTGTAATCCGCGATCGCCTGATCAAAGTCCGCTTTCATGCCGTACACCAATCCTCGATAGATATAGGCCTCGACATAGCCGGGACGAACGGCGATAGCCCGGTTGTAATCGGCGATAGCCATATCTAACGATCCTCTTGTCCGATACACGCCGGCTCGGTTATAGTATGCCTCAGACAAAGACGGATCAAGAAGGACGGCCTTGTTGTAATCGGAAAGGGCCGGGGCCAAAGAACCCTTAGCCTGATAGGCGTTCCCCCGGTTGTTATACGCCCTGGCGTAGCCGGTATTGATGCGCAGCGCCTGATCGTAATCTGCGATAGCTTCGTCAAGCCTGCCCTGTCTTCTAAAGAGGACGCCGCGACTGTTATATGCTTCGCTGCACGAAGGGTTTATGGTAATAGCCTGGCTATAATCCGAAATAGCCTGCTCAAGTTGTCCGCTGCCGGCGTACAGGTTTCCCCGGCCCATGTACGCCAGGATCGAACGCGGGGCGACGGCAATCGCCTTGTTAAAATCAGAAAGCGCCTCCCTGGTCTTACCCTTATTGTAATACGCATTCCCCCGGATAATATATCCTCTTTCTTTTTGCGGAGATTTATCGACTACATCGGTCCAGAGGCTAATCTCGTCTTTCCAAACAACGTTTCTGCGCCAGGTCAATACCGAATACCAACAGATGAGCACGGCAACAACGGCGACCGTCCATTTCCAGTTCCGGCGCGCCAAGAGACGGTAAAGTACGCTTACCATCACTATGCCGTAGCCGAAGATCCCCAGGTAGAGGCGGTGCTCGAAGATGACATCGGCAAGGGGGAAGATACTGGAATCCGGAGACAGCGATAGGAAAAACCACAGTATGCCGAAGGAAACCAGCCGATGCCTGGCAAATAACCTCTTCGCAGCGGCGAGCCACGAAACGACCACCAGGAGGCTAGCCAGGGTCGGAAAATCCAGCAGGGTCTTTGTGATCGCGTAATCGTAATCGAAGTTTTGATGCACAGGCAATACCAGCAGCCGCATATAAGTAACCATAACCCGCAGCTGGGTCAAAAAATAATACCCCATCGCGCGCAAGGCGCTCTGATATTGCATGAGTTTGTGCACATCGTCGAACGTCACCGGCTTGGCATACGCCATCAGCATGGGGATGACGGGCAGCAAGATGAAAAACGGCAGGACATACCGCCACGCAAACGGTCTTTTCTCCTTGAAAAAACATATCTCGAACAACAATACGGCAAACGGCAAAGTCACGGCATTTTCTTTGGTAATCATACAGACCGCTGCGATGCACCAGGAGAATGGGTACCAGGGCACCGTTGCGCAGCCTTTGATGCGCCGCAGGCACGCTAGCGCATAACAGCAGAGTGCGGCCAAATAAAAGAAGCCCGCCAGCTCCGTTGCCCGCTCGTGGATATAGGTCACTGATTCTGTCTGGAGCGGATGGGACAGAAATACCAAGGCCACAAGCAGAGAAAGCGTGCCGGCGTGCTGCGAAAAGGCCTCCTTTTCCATGGCGGGGCTGGCGCATATCAGTTGCAACAGGCGCCATACCAATAGCGCCGAACCAATGTGAATAAGCACATTGATAAGGTGGTAGCCCTGCACATCCAGTTGTCCGAACCGGTAATTAACGGCGAACGTCAGGTAGGTGACAAAACGCGTGGGCCAAAAATACCACATGCCGGCCAGGCTAGACAGGTCCTTGATACGGGTATTGGTAATGATGGAGTAGCCGTCATCAAAATGAAAGGCTGCCTGAAAGGTGTTGAGGTAGGCCAACACCCCGACGCAGCCGATGAGCATGACCCCCAGAAGCTTTCGAGAAACCGTCATCTAGTTTTATTCCATTAGTTTGAGTCTTTTGATTTCTCCCAAAAGCAACTGCGACTCGATTTCGGTGGCGGCATCGCTGGGGTGGATATCATCCAAAAAATATGTCTCATTTTTAGGGATGCCCTTTTCTAGGTCCACAAGCGGCACATTCAGCTCACTGGCCACCCTTACGATGGCGCGATTGAATAGGTCCATGCCGTACTCCATCGATTCCACGTCGGGATATGCGCCGTTTTGGCTGCAGTGCAGAGGCGCAAAATAGAGTCGCGCCTTTTCGCTGTCACTAAGATTTTTGTTGTAAATATACGGCTGGGTGGCAACTAACACCCGCACGTTATCTTCGCGGATCAACCTGATCAACCGCTTCAGGTTCTCTTCAAAAACCGGCAGGCTTTGGAACTGGCGTATGGCAGCCGGATGGTTAAGCCTTCTTACCTTCTCTGAAAAATCAGGGTCTTCGCCGTCTATGTGGGCAAGCTGCGCAGGGTCAGGCGCAAAAAGCATGTTTTTTATCTTTTTGTAAAGCAGGAATTCGGTGAACGGGAAATATTTAACGCGGGTCCGCTCCAGCCCCACGACCGGCCCGAGATAATGCGAATAGTCCCGCCTGAACGTATCCCCCGGCCGGCACCACCATTCAGGAGCAAAACTCCGGAACAGGTCGTTTACCGCGTGCATAATAATCACCAGCTGCGGCTTATAATAACGCACGTAAAAAAGATACCTGATAATCGAGTGCTCCGTCGAATACCAATCACAGGCCGCATTTTCGACTTGTATCTTCCTGTACGGATACTCCTGCCTCAGTTTTTTCTGGAGTTTTGCCGGATAGGTCTGTTCGTAGGGAAGCGTGTAGCTATAACTGGTTGAGCCGCCAAGCACGAATATCCGGTAGGTATCCGGATCGTCGCTTACCGGGTCTCCGCGGAAAGAATCCGCGTTGACATGCAGGTCGCGGTCGAATTGCGGATACCGTTTAGGCCGTATCTGCAGAAACGGGTCTACCTCAAAAAAGCCGTAGCGGCGGTGAGTGATCAAGCGGACCTTAAGGTACTGTTGAACCTGCAAGAATATTTCGCCCAGCGTCCCCGCGACGATGAGCAGAAAAATAACCAGTAACACCCGGAATTTCTTTTTGTGAGTACTCATCCTACATGCCCCTCCTGTATATGTCCCTGTTACGCCAACAGCCTAAAGTCACAGCGGCCGTACCCGGATTGCCCTGGTCGGCCGGACCGGACACTTATTCTGGCAAATCCCGCAGCCAATACATAATTGAGCCTCTACATACGGTTTAAGTACTGCGGGGCCGTACAGCGAATCCTCCTGGAGCTTGATTGCTTTACTGGAGACCGGACAATGCTCCTGGCAGACGATGCACTGCTCATGGCGCGCCCAGGGCAGGCACATTGCACGGTCTATAACGGCCAAACCCAAAGATGTCCTATGTTTTTGTTCCACCGAAAGCGACGGGATTGCCTGCGTAGGGCATACTTTGCCACAGAGAGTACAGCTGTATTCGCAATAACCTGTCTCGGGCACAAGCTGCGGCGTCCAGAGGCCGGCAATACCGGTCTGCAGCATTACCGGCTGCAGGCCGTTGGTAATACAAACCTTCATACAATTGCCGCAGCGTATACAGCGGTCCAGGAATTCCTTCTCCGGAGGCGCTCCGGGAGGTCTGATGACCGCCCGCCTTGTCGCATCGAGCGTCTCCTCCCCTCTGAACCGGGCCCCTAACGCCAGAAGCAGCGAACAGGCCAAGAATAAAAAATCGCGGCGATTGATCCCCGCGCCCCCTGAAGGCGCCGGCTTAGTTTCCGCGGAAGGCAAAAACGACCACTGAAACCGGGTGGCCTGCACAGGGCAATCGTAGAGGCAATCGAGACAAAGGATACACTCCCCTTTTATGTAACTGGCATCATCCTTTATGGCTCCCATACGGCAGCGGCTTTTGCATTGTCGACAATGCGTGCAGCTTGTCACCGCACGGCCCAGAAGCGCAACGGAAGCGAAAAACGCATACAGTGCGCCCAGGGGACAGAGCGCGCGACACCAAAAACGTTTCAATACGGCTGACGTCCCTACCACAAAAATGAAAAAGAGCAAAATAATAAAAGAATGAGAAAAATAGTAGATATTGACCCCCAGGAGGGATGCTTTCAGCGCCCGATACAGGTCAAGAACTCCCCCCGTCCAACCAAGATCCCTCACCAGGAAAACAAACGCCTTATTCATGGCAAAGGTCAATCCGGGGATGAGATTAAGGGAAACAGACCTTGCCATAATGACCATGGGGTCAAAGACCCAGGCTAGTTGTATGCCGAATACGGCGCATACAAGTATTATCAACAAGATGTAAAACTTAACCGAACGCATGCGCCTGTTATGCGCGTCGCTGACATCGGATCTTTTACGGTTCAGCAGACCGGCGGCATCGATACAGGCACCTAAAGGGCATACCCAGCCGCAAAAAAATCTTCCCACTGCCAAGGTAAGCAACAATAGGCAGGCCGATACCGCAAGCCCCGACAGCAACAGGCGGCCGCTTAAGGAGACTGCCGCCATGATGAGGGGGTCAAGCGTAAAAAAAGTCTCGGGCGGCAGAAGCCCTTTCAGGGGATAGGTAGTAGACCAGAGGATATATACAAACAGACACAGAAAAAAAGCCTGAGAAAGTCTCCGCAAGATGGCCATAGACGACGGCTATGCTCCCAATTTCAGAATGCGCGCTTTGTCAATATCGCAAATCCCGAAGCCTCGCTCAAAGGCATGCGCCAGGTAAGGTATTGACCGGGGATCGACATCGACCAGACGGCAGGCATAGGAATCCGCCAATACCGAATCTACCGATGCCAGTATTGTCTTCTTTTCTACCACATCGCCTACGTCTCCGCCGGTGGGGCCGTTACGCACCAAAACCCGGAAGGCATCGATGACAGTCAGCTCGGGCTTTAAAAAATCAGTCAAGTCGACCAGTTTTCTGCCGATATCCTGGTGCATGAGCCCGCGGTTTCCCAGGCATACCCCCATCAGGTTTTTCATCGACAGGGTAAGCCCGGTTAAGCCGTGGTGTTTAAGGACGGGCACATTGATGAGCGTGTCGCAGGAGAGCGCATCTTTGAGTATGGGCCAGTTTTCCAAGGGGCTTGGGTAGGCGAATCTTGCCTCAGTGCTGTTCCATTCTTCGGGGAAATAGACGCTGGCCCCCTTGTCCTGCGCGGCTTTCTGGATGCCGCTGTTTTCATAGGATCTCCGGGGGTCATTACACGTTATGTCAAAGACATTGACTTTTTTTGCCCCCGCCTTAAACGCCAATTCAACCAGGGCTGCCACTACCAGCGGATTGGTGTTCGCCGCCTGCTCAGGGGTCCGATCCCAGCCCATATTCGGCTTGATAAGCACCGCGTCATTCTTTCTGACAAACCTGCCCATCCCTCCCATGGCCTCTATTGCCCGCACCGTCATCGCATAAGGATCATGGCCGCCAACCGCTACTAAATCGTAATTGGCATGAATGGTCCTTTTGCTCCTGCCGGAAGCGCCGGAAGGCTGCGCACCAAGGGGTTTCAAAAAATACCTGTACGCAGGAAGCAGGGCCAATCCGGAAATGCACAATTTGATGAATTGTCCACGCGACATGCGTTTACGCGTACACCTCTCAAGCAGGAGTTTGAAGCGGTCCATGCGCCCTCCCCGCAAAGAAAGATACCCAGATGGTTACTTCGTATAACGCGAGCATCGGTACAGCAAGCAATAACATATTGAATGCGTCCGTGGTGGGGGTGATGACTGCGGAAACGACGCTTATGATCACGACGGCGAAACGGAACTGCCGCCTCAAAAAGCGGGCGTTCACCAGGCCTGCCCGGGTCAAGATGAATCCTGCGATGGGCATCTGAAAAATGACGCCCGTATACAGCATGCAATTGGTTATAAATGCGATGTAATTCGTGGCGGATATGACCGGCTGCAGGCCGGCGCCGGCAACACCCATAAGGAACTTCAGCGCCGCAGGCAGCATCAGGAAATAGGCAAAACAACACCCTGCCAGGAACATCGCGGCCCCTGCGCCAATGAAGGCGGAGGCGTACTTTCTATGCCTCAGGGCAACGGCGGGAGACAAAAATAACCACGCCTGCTGCAGGATGATCGGCATGGTTACCAGGATCGCGCAGAAAAAACTAATGCGCATGTAAACCAAAAGGGCCTCTTCGGGAGAAAAGTAAACGAGCTTCTCGATAAGCCCTGCGGCTGGCAGCTGTAACAGGCCTAAAAGTCTACCTGCCAGAGGGAAACAAACCGCTACGGCTACTACTAAAGAAATGACGCATACAAGTATGCGTCTGCGTAATTCTTCAAGGTGTTCGACGATAGTCAAATGGCGATCCATATATGCCGCATCCGGGGCGTAGGCGGGCAGACCTTAAAGGTCTCTGCAGGAGGTTATTGTTTTTTTTCCTCAGAGGCGTCGCCGTCTGTTTCCTTAAGGGAGTTTTTGAATTCCTTGATGGTCCGACCCAACGCCCTGCCGATCTCGGGCAGCTTGGCCGCCCCAAAAACCAAGAGGCAGATAAGAAAGATGACCAAAAGTTCAGGCAGGCCTATACCGAATATTCTCATGCGTACCTCCTTAAGGATCAATTGTAGCACAGAAAAGGCCAGAATGAAGCGCTATTTCATACCGAAGCGCCCCAGCACGTCGTCCCATATCTGGCATATCCGGCTGATGTAGTCCGTGTGACGCTGGCTGCTCTCACTGCGGGCAAGATAGCGCCTGGTCTCGGCAATAATGAGCTCATCCGGAAGCGCGTCAATGAACGAAAACATCTTGTTCTTATCCCATGAGCTTAGCTGCTGAAGGAACTCTTCTTTGCGCATGTGCTCTTTCAAGCCATACTGTTCCATCAGGCGCGGATACTGCCGTATTGTCTGATACGCCCTATCGTATGTGCGGATGAACTTTTGATTATCCAAAGCCCCTACCTTCTCCACTAACTGGTCTTTCTCCTGGGTCGAGATAAAAGCCTTGGCCAGCGTTTTGACGGTTGACACAATAAGCGCATTCTGCAGATCGGGCTTTTGAGGATAGGGGAGTTGTTGTTCCGATGCCGCGCAGGCGCCTGGCGTGGACAACACACCGCTACCTGCTACAAGGAAAAGGCACAGAAGAATGGTCACGGTTAAAAAGGCAATCCCGTAGAAACGCTTAGCGCTTCTTAGGCATTAATCCGTATAGGACATCCCGCTGAGAGGCGATACCGACGAGCTTGCCGTTATCCATGATCGGCAGGTGTCTGAATTTAATATGACAGAGGGTCTGATAGATCTTGTCGAGTCCCTCTTTGAATTCCGCGGTAACGACATTGGTCGTCATAAAATCCTTGGCCTTGACATGCTCAGAGGATACCCCTCGGGCTACCACGCGCCTGGTAATGTCGCGCTCGCTGACGATACCGACAAGCTTCTCCCCCCTGAGAATGACTACCGCACCGATATTGTTTTCCTCCATAAGGCGGGCGATGTCTATAGCTGTTGCGTCTTCATGGGCCACGACAACACCCCTGGAAATTATCATGCTGAATGCTCGTTGCTTTTGCATTATCCCTCCTTTTTAAAACGCAAATCTATGCCTTTATTTGAAACAGGCGCTGATTAAATCTCTTTTGCCGACAACACCGACTAATTTGCCGTTACGGGTCACAGGGATCGTATGTACCTTGCGGTCAAACATCAAGCGCATGACTTCATCGATAGGAGAGCTCTCATCCAGCACAAGGACTTCCTTGGTCATAATGCTTTTGACCTTAGCTTCTGCTTTCTCCTTTTCGAACATGTCGCTCAACTTTATCTCGGGGACCCTGCGCTCTATTTCCTTCCAATGATAGATTTGATCAAGGATCCTGAGCATATCGGTGAGGGTGATGACGCCGACGACGGCGCCGTCTTTGTCGACCACCGGCAACCCGCTGACCCTGTCGCGTTTCAGGATCGCTCCAACTTCCTTCAATGAGGTTTCCGGAGAAATGGTGATTACATCGGTTGTCATTATATCCTTAAGCATTACGCACCTCCGTGTGATGGGCTGCTGTGGCCCTGCGCATCTTTAAAAACTGAAGCTGTTTCTCGTTGCTATACAACATTTTATACTGTCTTACCGACTTTTTCAAGAGAAAAAAATAGCTACATCCGGCTCACCTTCCGGATGAAGAAATACAGCAATACGGCATTCGCGCAGATGAACACCGTGATAATCGCCGCCAAAAGTCGTTGTGTCTTATTCATCGATTAGACGCTAGGATCGCATCAGCGCCAGTGTTTCGGAGCGCGTTTTTTCGTTCTCCTTGAACACCCCCCGGACTACCGAGGTTACGGTAAGGGTGCCTGGCTTTTTAACCCCCCGCATAGACATACACATGTGTTCGGCCTCGATAACCACCATACACCCCTGGGGCCGCAGCTTCGACATGATAATCTCTGCGATTTGAGTCGTCAGCCTCTCCTGGACCTGAGGGCGCCTGGCTAAGATATCCACCACCCGAGCCAGTTTGCTTAAACCTGTAACGCGGCCCTGCTTGGGAATATAGGCGACGTGTGCCCTGCCGACAAAAGGAAGCAAGTGATGCTCGCACATGCTATAGAGCGGGATACCCTTCAGCAGGATAATCTCGTCGTGCTTCTGGTCAAGTATGACCTCCAGCTCTTTTTCGGGGCTCTGCCTGATCCCCGCAAAGATCTCTTCATACATCTCAGCTACGCGACGGGGCGTCTGCTGAATGTCGCCGCGTTGAAGGTCTTCGCCGATTGCCTCCAGGATCACGCGAATCGCTTTTTCGATTTTCTTCCTGTCCATACTGCCTCCGCTATTTGCCAACGCAAAATTCTGCGAAAATCCTGTCTAAGACATCTTCCGAGAACTGCGTGCCCAGTATCACATCAAGATGCCCAAGGGCATCCCGGATATCCTGCGCGATGAACTCTCCGGATAGCTTATTATCTAACGAAGTGAGTGCGCCTGCAATAAATTTTTGCGCGCGCTTTAGCTGCTCGATGTGCCGCTGATGGGCAACCAGCGCCGGCTCGGGAACCGTTGCGCCTCCTGCGCAGGCGCACGTTACGATCGCCTCTTCCAGCGCATCGATATGCAGGCGCTTCTTTGCCGACAGTAAAACCGGCTCCCCCAGTAACGCGCTGATCCTTTCTTTTTCTATGTGCCCAACAAGATCGATCTTGTTCAACACGGGAATAACCCGCTTATTTTTTACCCGGCGGATGATGAATTCGTCTTCTACTTTGAGTTTCTTGCTGGCATCGAATACCAGAATCACTATATCTGCGGCGGCGATATAGTCTTTTGAGCGCCGAATAGCTTTTTTTTCGATCAGGTCCCGGGGTTCGATGATCCCCGCAGTATCGGCAATCCGGACAGGCACGCCCCGTATATCGATGATCTCTTCGATGGCGTCGCGGGTGGTGCCGGCGATCGAGGTAACGATAGAGCGCTCCTGCCGCAAGAGGGCGTTCAACAGAGAAGACTTACCGGTGTTGGGACGGCCGCAGATAACCGCTTTCAGCCCTTCGCGCAATATCCTGCCGTAAGGAGCCTGACGCAGGAGGCCCTGGATACGGCCCTCTGCCGCAGTCAGTTTGGTAAGCATCTGTTGCATATGCAACGCCGCAATGCCTTCGTCGGGAAAATCAATGTCAGCTTCCAGATGCGCCAGTATCTCCAGCAGTTCGCCGCGGATCGCGCAGAGTTGTTGCGATAATAAGCCTTTCAGTTGCTGCATACCCAGGGCCAATGCCGCATCCGTCTTGGCTTTGATCACATCCAGGACCGCTTCGGCCTGGGCCAGGTCGATCCTGCCGTTTAAGAATGCCCGCTTGGTAAACTCTCCGGGCTGGGCCAGGCGGCAGCCGTTCTCCAGGGCCAATTCCAGCACCTTGCGCAAAGGCACAATCCCGCCGTGACAATTGATTTCAACTATATCTTCCCGAGTATACGACCCGGGGGCGCGCATGATGGTCAGAATGACTTCATCAATGATCTTGCCGCCGGAAGAAATCCACCCGTAATGCAGGGTATGGCTCTTGAAATCCGAAGGCCTGCCTCCCTTGCGCGCAACGAATATCTTGCCTGCGACGGAAAGGGCGTCCTTGCCGCTTAAACGCACGATGCCGATGCCGGATTCGCCAGCAGAGGTTGCGACCGCCGCGATGGTATCGTCAAGGCCGTATGATTTCATTTCGGAACTCTCCCACGAGAAATAAAGAACCGCATACCAGTATCACATCTCCCGGAGCGGCCAGGCGCAACGCCGCATGCATGGCCTCCGTGACATTGGCGGTTATGCGGACAGGCTTGGTCGTAAAGAAACGCGCCAGTATGCCGGGCGCGCAGGCGCGGGGATTGTCGGCAGCCGTAACCAAGACCTCATCCGCGATGCCGGATAAGACCGTACAAATCCCTTTAATATCCTTATCGCTGGAGATGCCCAGCACGAGGATGAGCTTTTTATAGTTAAAATTCTCCTTGACCGCTTTCACCAGGACTTGACTGGAAGCGACGTTCTGGGCTCCGTCCAAAACGACCAGGGGCTTGCGACGGACAACCTCGCAACGGCCGGGCCATTGTGCGGCGTAGATACCGTCTCGTATCGCATCACCGGAGACGATAAAAGAGAAGGCGTGTAGTGATTCAACCAGCCCTAAAGCCACGCAGGCGTTGATGCGTTGATGCGCGCCAAGCAACTGAATGCGCAGCCTAGGATACGTCTGCCGGAGCCCTTTTGCCGTAAAGCCGTCTTTGGCGCAGCGGCAGGCGATATCCCTGCCTACCGTATACAGGCGCGCAGACATGCGGCTGCATGTCTTGCGGATAACCTCCATGGCCTGGGGCCGCTGCGGCGCACTGATGACGCTTAAGGGATAGCCGAGCCGCCTTTGCGCTTTGATGATACCGGCTTTCTCAGCGGCAATCTTTGCCAGGGTGTTCCCTAGTTTCTGGGTATGCTCGTAACTAATCGGCGTGATGGCGCAGGCCAGGGGATTAACTACATTGGTGGCGTCAAGCCTGCCGCCCATTCCGGTTTCCAGAACCACGATATCGGTTTTCTGTTTTTTAAAATACAGGAACGCCAGGGCGGTATATATCTCAAAAAAAGAAAGCGGCCCATACCGGCAGGCGGCGTTAAAGCGCCTGACCGAAGGCCTCAGCCGGCTTACCAGCTCGACCAAAGCCGTGCGGGGGATCATCCCTTCGAACTCCGTTACCCCCTGCCTGTGCGAACGGGGCTGCAAAATCCTGATCCGCTCGCGAAAATCCGTCAAGTGCGGAGAAGTATATAACCCTGTGCGATAACCGGCCTGCCGCAATACATACGCCGTAAACGCGCAGGTTGAGCCCTTGCCTTTTGTCCCGGCAATGTGGACGCAGCGCAATGATTCATGAGGATCCCCTATGGTCTTCAAGAAACCCCTGAACCGTTCCAGCCTCAGAGACTCCGCATACGACCAGGAAACAGCCTTTTCGTAGTCAATGAACGATTCTAGGTACCGTATGGCTTGCCGGTAGGTCACGTCTTACTGTAGATAACCCAGGGCCTTAAGCTGTTCTCTGGAGGATTCTTCCAGGGGAGTGCGCGCAACCCAAACAGGCCTGCGTTTCCAATACGCCTCCAGCAGGTTTCGCAAGGAATCGAATACCTCCCCCTGCCTATCTACCAGGTTCACCGACTCTTGCGGGTCGTCTTGCACGTCATAGAGCTCATACACGACAGACTTGGCGGTATCAGAACGGATCAGCTTCCACCGCGCGGTCCGTATCGCGGTTTTTTCGTGCGTCGTATCATGGATCGTAAACCAGCCCGAAGGCTTCTGGTTGCCGAAAATAAGCCCAACAAGGCTGCGGCCGTCAAATGACAAGCCGGTTTTAATCCGCAGCATGTCCAGGACTGTCGGCGCTATATCCACAGAAGCCCCTACGGGCTCCTGTATATCTTGCCTTTTAACCGAGGGGCATGTTTTGATGATCAGGGGGACTTTCAACAGGGGCTCATAAAGAAAGATCCCATGGCCAAAATAATAGCCGTGTTCCCCCAACAATTCCCCGTGATCCGCGCTAATGATTATAACGGTGTTATCGTATAAACCGAGGTCTTTTAACTTTCCGATAAGCAGCTTTAATTGCGCGTCAAAAAAACGGATGGCAGCATCGTATTGTGCGATATAAAAATCAGGGTTATCTATCCCGTTGATATAGACATGCGGGGGGATGCTTTGTACTCCGTAGCCGGAAACATTGCCTTGCGCGGCGGGTAAATGCTTTCCGGGATCAAAGAAGGCATCGTTTAAAAACAAATCCAGGTATGCCCTGGGGGCAAGATACGGCGCGTGCGTACCCATATAGTGCAGCCACATAAAGAACTTTTTATGTTTTAAACCTCCCAGTTCTGAAATGGCGAATTGCATAACTGCCCGTTTTGAGAACTCACCGGTCGAACAGAAATCGAACCCTCTCCCCAGATCATACAGGCCTCTGTAGAAAAGATTGCCGCCGATAAAGATCGTCTTGTATCCGTTTTGTTGCAGTATCTCGGCAAGGGTCGGTAACTGCGGATTTAACAGGTATTCAAAGCCTTTGAGATGATGCCGGGCGTAATAACTGCCGGTCGCAATAGCGCCCATCGAGCCGGGGGTGTAGGAGGCGTGCGAAGCTGCCTGCGTAAATAACACTGCTTCTTTTTTGACGAGACTATCCAGGAAGGGGGAGGTGTTGCGTTTGTATCCGTAACAGCCTAAATGGTCGGCCCGGAGGGCATCGGCGGTAATCAGGATAACATTGCGTTGCCTAAAGCCTGCCGCTTGACGCAGGACGTAGAGCCGCACACCAATACCTGCCAACACACATACTGCGATACAAAGAGAAACTGTCTTTATGTTTTTGGCGTTCATACGAATGGCAGAAAGCTAAAACCAGCACCGGCTGAGAGGCGACAGAAGGATCAGTGCCTGAAGTGCCTTATGCCGGTAAAAACCATGGCTATCTTATGCTTATCACAGGCCTTGATAACCGCTTCATCAGCAAGAGAGCCTCCGGGCTGGATAATCGCCTTCGCTCCTGCCTTGGCGGCTTGCAGTATGGCATCCTCTTTGGGGAAGAAGGCATCCGAAGCAAGGCAGCAATTACGGCTGGAGGCGCCTGACTTTGTCTTAGCGATGACCACCGAGTCGACTCGGGACATCTGGCCCGCACCGATACCTACAGTCTTGGTGCCCTTAGCCAAAATAATGGCGTTTGATTTTACGTGCTTGGCCACCTTCCAGGCAAACACCAGAGATTCCAGCTGGCTTTTGGTGGGTTTTTTCTTAGTTACTACCTTGAGGTTCTTGTTGTCGAGGGTAAGCGTATCGCTGTCCTGGACCAGGAGGCCTCCGTTGACTTTTTTAAAATCCAGGTCCGCAACTTTTTGTGCCAACTGCGGCCACTCCAAAAGCCTGAGGTTTTTCTTCTCCTTTAACAGCGCCAGCGCTTCGGGGGCAAAAGAAGGACAGATAACGCATTCCAGGAATCCGCTCTTGGCGATTGCCGTCGCCAGGACCAGGTCTATTTTCCTGTTGATGCCTACGATGCCTCCGAAAGCGGAAAGGCGGTCGCAGTTCCAGGCATCCCGGTAGGCCTTTAACAGGTTCTTGTTTTCCGCGACGCCGCAAGGGTTATTGTGTTTGATGAACACTACCGCCGGCAAGTCAAACTCCTGTATGACGTTCACCGCTGCTTGCACATCAAGGATATTATTAAAAGACAGCTCCTTACCCCAAAGCTGCTTCATTTGCACTAACCCCTCCTGCCGCCGGCTATCGCGGTAAAACGCGGCCCTCTGGTGGGGGTTCTCTCCGTAGCGCAGGTCTTGGACCTTGACGAAATTAAGGGCAAGGTCGGAGGGTAGCCCTTCGCCGGAAAGAGGCTTGCCTGCCCCCAAAAGGTGGAGCGCCAAATACCTGTGGATAACCCCGTCGTAGTGCGAGGTGGCCTCAAAAACCTCGACCCCCAGATCCCGGAGCGTTTCTTCGGAGAGCCGATTGTCGTTTTTCTGGAGTTCTTCCAGAATCCGACCGTACCGGCCGGGATTGCAGATGACCGCCACGGATTGATGGTTCTTGGCGGCGGAACGCAACATGCTCGGGCCGCCGATATCGATATTCTCAATAACCTCTTCGATGGTCACCCCCGGTTTCTGGGTTGTTTTTTCAAAAGGATAGAGGTTTACCACGACCATATCGATAAGGCCGATACCGTGTTCTTTGAGCGTACGCATGTGCTCGGGGTTGTCTCTGAGGGCCAGCAGCCCTGCGTGGATCTTAGGGTGCAGGGTTTTTACTCTGCCGTCGAGCATCTCCGGAAAACCGGTATAGTCGGATACGTCCATAGCCGAAATGCCGTTTTCGCGCAAGAGGCGCGCCGTGCCGCCGGTAGAAAGAATCTCAACCCCCAGGCCGCTTAAAGCCCTGGCAAAATCCACTATCCCCGTCTTATCCGATACGCTTATCAACGCCCTCTTTACCTTAACCATGACAGATTCATCCTCCCAAAAAATTATTTATTAAACCTGAAGTTAGCCAAATCCGCGTCTTGCATTACGTATTCTTTTTGTTCCAGGCGCAGCTTCCCTGCCTGCTTGGCGGCCGTCTCTGAGCCGGCCTGGATATAGTCGTCAAAGCTGATGATCTCAGCACGGATAAAGCCTTTTTGTATATCCGAGTGGATCACGCCCGATGCCTCCCAGGCAGTCGCACCCTGCCGGATAAGCCAGGCGCGGGTCTCTTTTTCTCCGGCAGTGAAAAAACTGATGAACCCGCTTTCTTTAAGCGCCCGGGACAATAACGCATCAGGATCGTCTGCCTCGGCAGCCTCCGCGAGGATAACGGGTTTATTGGTTAAAAGGACGTAGCTTGACATCGAGTCTCGCTCTTCGGGGCTTAAACCCGCACGGAAAATGAATTCCTCTTTTTCTAGCAACGCTTTTAATTTATTCAAAAAAGCTTTTTCCTGTTCGCTTGCGCTGCGGCTTAAGCGCGTATCCACGAATTCCAGGTCCTTTAACACCAGGTCGGTCTGGCAGCCTTTCAGCGCCAGGATGGCGTCTGCCTGAAGCGCATCGGCCTCCCCTACCAGCTCTACCTGTACATAGGTTTTCTTTTTAGCCTTTACGAGCCTGTCGACCTGGTCAAGCCGCGGGTCTTTGACGTTGTGTTTTCCCGGCGCAAGCGAGCCGGCCGGCAAGGAAAATATGCTTATCTTCATGAGGGTTTTTTGATTTAGGCTACTCTTCTTCCTCGTGCTTCTTCGTAGCCTGATATTGACTTATGATTGTTGAAGCTATCTTGTGCGGGGCTTCTTCGTAATGAGAGAATCTCATGGTATAGCTACCCCGTCCGCCGGTAAGTGACCGCAAGTCATTGGCATACGTAAACATCTCAGCCAGGGGCACGTTGGCCTTGACGACCTGCAGCCTTCCTTTTACATCCATTCCCATAATGCGGCCGCGGCGGGAATTAACATCGCCGGATACTGCGCCCAGGTATTCATCCGGTATGGTTATCTCAACATCCATAATCGGCTCAAGCAGCACCGGGCCTGCTGCCATAACTGCCTTGCGTAATGCCATGGCTCCGGCAATCTGGAAGGCCATATCCGATGAGTCCACCTCATGGTAAGAGCCATCGTAAAGAATGACCCGGACATCCACGATCGGATAGCCGGCCACCGCCCCTTCAAGACAAGCCTGCCTGATGCCTTTTTCGGCTGAAGGGATAAAGTTGCGGGGTATCGCGCCGCCGAAGATCTTATCCACGAACTCAAAACCTTTGTCGTGCCCCAACGGCTGGATCTCGATCCATACATCGCCGTATTGGCCCCGTCCGCCGGACTGGCGTTTGAATTTACCCTGGATCTTGGCGCTCTTGGTGATTGTCTCTTTGTAGGAAACCTTGGGGGTCCCCAATTCTACTTCGACGTTGAATCGTTTTTTCATCCTGCCGACCATCACCGACAGATGCAGGTCTCCCAGGCCGGAGATAATCAACTCCTTGGTCTGCGGATCGTGCATGAATTTAAACGTAGGGTCTTCTGCGGCAATCTTCTGCAACGACCCGGAGATCTTTTCCTCATCCTGTCGGGATTTAGGTTTCACGGATGCCGATATCGCCGGCTCCGGGAAGACGGTCGGCTCAAAAAGAACCTGCTCTTTTTCGTCGGACAGAGAGTCGGAGGTGCCGGTTTCTTTCAGTTTTGCGATCGCCACAATATCGCCGCAAGAAGCGGCATCCACGGGCCGCTGCTCCTTGCCCTGAAGCAGATATATCTGGCCGATTCTCTCTTTGGCTTTTTTGTTGACGTTATAGAAACCGGTGGCCGAAGCAAGGCTCCCGGAAAACACACGCAGCAGGGTAAGCTGACCTACGTAGGGATCGGATATGTTTTTAAACACAAACGCCGCAAAGGGGGCATCCTCTTTGAGGGGAATAACCCTTTTTTCTTCCGGTTTTGCGGGATTGCTCGCTTCCACGGGAAGGCGGCCGGAAGGATCCGGCAGATACGCAATAACCGTATCCAGCAACTCGGGGATGCCTTTTTCTGTGATAGCCGATCCGGCGACAACCGGAAATGCCTTACGCTTTATGATCGCCTGGCAAAGGCCTTTCTTGAGCTCCTCAACCGACAACTTGGCGCCTTCCAGGTATTTTTCCAACAGCTTATCGTCGCTTTCCGCTATGGCCTCGACCAGATCAGGGTCTTCGAAAGAACCAATAACCGCCGCGTTCTTGGAAAGCCTCTCTTTTATATCCGTCAGCGTCTTTTTAAGGTCGGCCTCTGCTTTGTCAAGCTTGTTAACAAAGATCACACAAGGAATACGGTTTTCTTCTAAGACCTGCCAGGCGCGTTCGGTTCCCACTTCGACGCCTGCGGTAGCATCTACGACCACTACCGCCGCATCCACGCCCCGTATGCCAGCAATGACTTCTCCGAAGAAATCCGCGTAGCCGGGAGCATCGATCATCTGGATCCGCACACCTTTATAATCGCAGTACAACAGGCTTGAATTTATGGAGCTTTTGCGCTCGATTTCGTCAAAGCTGTAGTCGCTTACCGCAGTCCCTTCGGCGACAGAGCCTTTTCTTGTGGTGGCTTTACAGAAATACAGGATGGCTTCGGCAAGGCTGGTTTTTCCGGATTGGGCATGACCTAGAAAAATGAAATTGCGTTTGTTCTTAACTTCCATTTTTGCACTCCTTTTCGTCCCTGTAAGAAGATACGGAAGGAAGCTGGCTCTTGGGGAAGCCGGGCTAGGTAATGGAAGAGATTATATACCACAAAAAACGAGGGGTCAAGGAATAAAAACTCTCGTCTTATTCCAGGTAGGTATAGATTTTACCCCGGTAATTACGCAATACGTATTTACCTTTGGCCTGGGAAAGGGCATAATTGGGCCCCACAGGGATTTTACCGCCTCCTCCGGGACCGTCAATGACATACGTGGGCACCGCATACCCGGAGGTATAGCCGCGGAGCTTCTCCATGATGTTTATCCCCACAGACACCGGGGTGCGAAAATGCTGGGTACCCCTGACAGGGTCGCATTGATAGATATAATAGGGCCTGACCCTTATCTGTAGGAGTTCATGCATCAGTTTTTTCATGATATAGGGCCGGTCATTGATGCCTTTTAAGAGCACGGTCTGGCTGCCCATGGGAATGCCGGCATCCGCCAGCATATCGCAGGCAATGCGGCAGCGCTTAGTAATCTCTCTGGGGTGGTTAAAATGTATGCTCATCCAGATCGGCGAGTATCTCTTGAGGGTATTGACAAGCTTTTCGGTAATCCGTTGAGGCAGTGTTACCGGCACGCGCGTACCGATCCTCAAGAATTCGACATGCGATATGGAGCGTATCTTCTGCAGCAGCTCTCCGATCTCTTCATCCTCCATGATGAGAGGGTCGCCGCCCGATATAAGCACGTCCCTTACCTTTTTGTTTGACCTGATATATTCGACCGCGGCGTCGAATCTGGCTTGCTGGCTTGTCTCCTGGTGGTCCCCGACAAGCCTGCGCCTGGTGCAGTGCCGGCAATACATGGCACAGTGCTCGGTAGCCAGCAATAATACCCGGTCCGGATAGCGGTGGACAAGGTGCGGAGCCGGAGAATCCCTGTCCTCAGCGCACGGGTCGATCATCTCGTGCGGAGATACCGCTGATTCTGCCCCCACCGGTACCGCCTGTCTCCTCAAGGGGCAGGCAGGGTCTTCCGGGTCCATCTGGGCAGCCCAGTAAGGAGTAATCGCTATGGAAAGCCTTCCTGATGCCTTCCTGATGCCTTCCTCCTCCTCGGCCGTCAACCTGATGATCTGGCATAATTCCTCCCTGGTGCGGATCCGGTGTTTTATCTGCCAATGCCAGTCTTCCCAATCCAGGGGATTGACGTCCCTGTAAAGGCTTATTTGCTGATAATCACGGGGCCTTTTTACCGTGCGGGGCTGTGGCGCGGTTTCTTGTTGCGTTCTCTGTTGCTCTACCGTTCCCGTGGTGTTATTCAATTTACCTGCTCCCTCCTTTTAGAGGCGCTGGTCAATATAGCCTCGATGAGTTCCTCATATTTCATGCCGGCGGCATACGCCATGACCGGAAAATTCGACTCCTTGGGATCAAGGCCGGGCAAGGGATTTATTTCCAGCACGTAAGGGATATTCTCTTTTTTGCTCAGGCGGATATCGGTCCGCGATATATCCAAACACCCTACGGCATGGTGGGTCTTTAAGGCTATCTCTTTAATTTTGCGCTCGGTCTCTTTGTCCAGGCGCGCAGGACAGTGGAACGTCGGCACCAGCCCTAATTCCTCATTACCCTGGAATTCTTTCATTCTCCAACTGTAAAAAAACTCGCCGCTCTTTGCGCATTTCGAAAAATCTATTTCCAGGATAGGCAAAATGGTGGTCTTGCCGTTCTCCAGGATCCCAACGGTCAGCTCTTTTCCGTCGATGAATTCTTCGACCAGTACTTCCTGATTATAGGCACCCCGGAGCTCTTGGATCTTTTTATAAAGATTTTCTTCATTGTCAACCACGCAGGATTTGTTGATACCCTTGGCAGAGCCTTCGCGGTTAGGTTTGGCGATAAGCGGGAATTGCAGGGTTTGATCCAGCGTTTCGTTGCCCTTCGTAAACAACTGGAAACGCGGAGTAGGGATGTTCTCGGCGATTAATATTTTTTTGGTCAGGGCCTTATTCAACGCCAAGGCCAACGCAAAAGTATCGGAACCGGTATAAGGGATATGCAGATAATCCAGTATGGCGGGGATTTCCGATTCGCGGAATTTTCCGGATGAGCCTTCGGCAATATTGAAGACCATATCGACGCGGTTCTTCTGGAAATAGGATAACAGGTCCGGCCGCTGCGCCTCAATAGGCTTAACCGTATGCCCGCGTCTTTCGATTGCGGCGACAATGGCATTGACGGTCTCTTCAGAGTCGAATTCGGAGAAGTAATCCGCGGGTTTGGTGCTATCCTTCTTCTTCAAATTGTAGGTCAGGCCTATGCGCATTTAATTAAGCTGGTAGCGCTTCAACGCGCTCTCCAGTATCTTGCCGATAATCTGCTCGTAGGAAAATCCCATCTGCTTGCCTACGACCGGAAAGACGTCTTCGGTCGACAGGGAGGGCAAAGGATTGATCTCCAACACGTAGGGGTTGCCTTCGTTGTCCACCCTGAAATCGACCCTGCCGAAATCCCGGCACTCTACTGCGTTGTATGCTTTTACCGCAAGGTCGGAAATCTTTTTGCTCAATTCCTGGCTGATGCGCGCCGGACAAATGTATTCCAGTCTATTAGAGGTAATCCTGGCGAACGTGTAGAACCTGTTGTTCAGTTTAAGGTGCCCGTCTATCTTGATCTGAACGATCGGCATCGGTTGCGGAGGATCGTTGCCGATCACGGCTACCGTAAATTCCTGGCCGGCAATAAACTCCTCCACCAGCGCAGGCTGTTTATATGTTTGGATAACGTACTCCGCTTGTTTTTTAAGCTCCTCCCTGCTTTCCACGCGCGAGTTCTCGCTCAGGCCCTTAGATGAGCCTTCGCAGCGAGGCTTAACGATCAAAGGGAATTTAAGGTGATCCGTGTCGATAAGGGTTTCGACGTTTTTAATCTCGAAAAATTTCGGCGTGGGGATTTTCTCGCCGATAAAAACCTTTTTGGCCATGATCTTATCCAACGTCAAGCCCAGCGTAAGGGCATCCGAACCCACGAAAGGAATATCCAGCATTTCCAGCAGTATGGGGACCTGGGATTCCCTGTTCCTGCCGGAAATACCTTCCGAAATATTAAAAACGATATCCACCCCGAGGTTGCCCATCTTTTCCATGAGATTGGAGGCGTTGCCTATCCTTTTAGCCTTAAACCCCTGAGATTCGATAGCCTCGGCGATAACGCCTATGGTCAAAGGATGATCGAATTCGGCGTTGGCATCGGGTGGGTCGCCTTCCTTGAATTCATAATCCGTCTTTAAATCGTAGGTTAAGCCGACTGTTTTCATGGGCATATAAAAAATAAGGGCTCTTCCTTGTTGCGAGCCCTTATCTTCTTGCTTATTTTTTCAATTTATTTGATTTAACCTCCGAAAAAATATGAACTTCTATTATTTTTTTATCATACTGTGCTTTGTTTGTCAAGTATTTTTTATCGGAGCGGGAATCCCGTTTTATCGACGGGAAAAGGCAAAAAATACCGATAGGTTCGCCTCCGTTTTTATCTGTCCCGGTAAAGCCGTTTCGTAAGGGATCTGCGTTTGTGCAGCGCGGCTTTCGCATATGCGCACAGAGGAATGATGCTCCTGATCAGGCGAGGCCGGAAACAGATAGCATACCCCCATACGAGCAACTCATACCACACCAGAAACGGCAGGCGCAGGCATACATCCCAGAAGGAAGCGTTCTTGATAATGGTCAAATACCGATTCTTGATCAGGTCCGCCTGTAAACCGTCGCTCAAATACAGGCGGGCATACGGTTGACCTACGCCGCATCCGGCCCTGACCGTGGCTCCGCGCGCATGCATGGCCGTTGCCTGCGGGACATAATAGGCCTTCCATCCTTTGCGTTGCGCTCGCCAAGACATATCCAGATCCTCATAAAAAAACCGGAAAACCGGATCGCAATACGCATCCTCTGCCTCTCGTATGGAAAGAAGCGTGTGCCTTCGGTAAAAAGCGGCTGCGCCGGTTACCCCAAAAACAAACCCTGGCCGCTGAAATTGCCCTCCGTCTTTTCTGCCGTAACCTCGTTCCCGGGCCGTCCCCCAGAGACTGACATATAACCCCGTGCTATCCAGCGTGATCCCGTCCATACGCACGATCTTACCGCTGACCATGCCCACCGCAGGATCAATCCGGAACCCCCGCAAGCCGTATTCAATGAAATGCGCATCCAGGATCACGTCGTCGTTAAGGCAAAGAATGAAATCCCCGCAACTGAGGCTAATCCCCTTGTTGAGCCCACCGCAATAAAAAAGATTGCTGGAGGCAGAATAGATAGTAGCTCCGGGGTACTGCTCGGCCATGCGTAAGGCGAAATCTTTCTTGAGGGAATTATCGATAATAACGGTCTGCAGGTGGGGGTATGTTTGCGCGTGTACGGAATCAAGGCAGGGTTTTATATACTCGTGACCTCCGCAGGTGACGACGACGACGCTGACTATTTCATTTGACGGCTTCTCCATTTTCGAATAAAATTATAGCATCATGTTTATCCTATTGCTAATTCTAATTTTCGCAAGGCCCTTCATTTCCGCGATCGCCTTCCCTCAGGAAAATCTCATATACTCAACGGCCATGTTTTGCGGTATCGCCCTTTGGTTTGCGCGCAAGGGGCTGCCCTTAAAAGACATCGCCCCGGTCGGCTGGCCGTTGGCGGCGGTCTTTTCGGCGCTGTGCGTTTCCTTTATCGCATCGGCCGACAAGCCGCTGGCACTGCAGGAGCTGCACACAAATCATTATGTAAGCGGCATGCTGCTTTTTATTTTCGCTGCCGGCCTTAGCCGAGCCCAGCAGTCACGCGTTATCTCCTGCATGCTCGCCGGCGCCCTGGCAGTAAGCATCTTGGCCATCCACCAATACTTCTTCGGCTTCAGAAGGCTTTTTGACTTTTTAATGGCGCAGGGGATTGTCGATCAGCCTTCTCTGGGATACATCATTCAGCGAAGAGTATTCTTCCCTTTTGTGACCCCCAACACCCTGGCAGGATACCTGGCAATGATGATCCCTCTGGCGTTAACCGAAAAAAAACGGTTTTGGCTCATCATCCCCCTGTCAGTTGCCTTTATGATGACCAAATCCGTAACCGCTCTTCTAAGCATGGCGCTGGCATTGCTGGTATATCTTTTTTTAAAACCCCGCATGGACAAGAAAAAGATTATATGCGTGGTAGCGCTGCTCCTGGCGGCCGGCGCGATAATGTTTTTCGCAAGGACACAGACGACTAAAAAACATCTCCAGCCGGCTTTCTCTACGGTAGTCAGATGGCATTATTGGAAAGACACCCTGCCGATAATCCAAAAGTCCCCGGTCACCGGCGTGGGGCTGGGTAACTTTGACCTGGAGAAATGGTCGCACTACGCCCACAACAGCTACCTCCAGGTGTGGGCGGAGACGGGCGTCATCGGGATTGCCGCATTTTTGTATCTGATTGCCCTGGTGCTGCGCGTGAGCCTGAGGGCCCTTAAAGACGCTTCCGATGCGTCTTACGGCGCCGCCCTGATCGCGGCGCATACGGCATTCCTGATCCATAACCTGATTGATTTTACTTTTTTTCTTCCCGAGGTATGCATCTTCTGGTGGCTCATTATGGGGTTATCGATATCAGGAAGGAAAGACGTCCAGGCCGGGGCTCCTTAATGCGCGGCGCACGTAGGGGTTAGCAAAGAATAAAAATATCAACCGCCAAAAGTCATAGCAGGCATACCGTATGGCCTTCGTAAAGACGGGTATCCTTTGTTTTGCCAGAAATAGCCTCCGATTCCTCCAGGAAAGGTACTGACGCATCGGCGCGCCCGTCAAAGAGCTGTTGCCGTCGTGAAAACAAACCGCCTCCGGACAAAACAGCGCTCTCCAGCCTTTTTGCTGCGCACGGCAGGAAATATCTACGTCTTCGACTAAAAAGAAAAAGCGTTCGTCAAAATAGCCGGTAGGCTCCTTTGTGTCATTGAGCATGGCGCGCCTGTATGCTGCGGAAGCGGCACAGGCTCCGTATATATATCTGGCCTCCTTGAATGCCGCGCCGTCTAACCTGCCTCTGCCGATATCATAGAATCTCCTTAGCCCGGACAGTAAGATCCCCGCGGAATAGATCGTTTCCTGGTCGGCATTCAATATTTTCGGCTGTAACATCCCCACCTCGCCAGGCAGGCCTGCCGCTGTATCTGCCAGGCGCATAAAAAAAGTACGCTCGAGCATGACGTCGCAATCTAGCGTCAGGATCCACTCGCCTCTGGCAACCTCGATCCCCTGGTTTCTGGCCTTGCAGGCCCCCAGATTATTCTGATTTTCGATCAGGACAACCCCGGGGTAATGCGTCTTGATAAAATCTGCCGTTGCGTCACGGGAACCGTTATCTACCACGATAACTTCCTGACAACAGAGCTCTTGTGCGTATACCGAAACCAGGCAGCGGCGGATAAAGTGCGCGCTGTTATGCGTCACAATCACCGTCGAGATATTCAATCTTTCTGTCCTTTTCATGGGTTGCCGCGCACGCTTCCGCCGCCGGGCCTATTGCGTTACCCCGGCTATGACCTGCCCCTCTAGATACGCTGGTTTGGCGATGCCGAACGCCGCCAATACCGTCGGTGCAATATCGAGAATTGAGGCAGAGCGAAGATCGGCCTTTTTGTTCACGAATATCACCCCGGGTACTACTTGCGGGTCAACCAGGTGATCGCCGCTCCATTTTTTGGTATTATCTTCGATGACCGCATCCGACAGCCCTCCCAGTGCGGTTTGCCAGGAGGCGCGATAGCCGGCATTAAAACCTACGTATAGGTCCGGGCCTCCGCCGCCGGAAGCCCCCGCATATATGCGCGCGGTATCATACACCTGCCTGACCACTGCGCCTGCCGTTTTGGGGTCGCGCAATTGCAGGAGCGCTTGAGTTATCTGTTGCTTCAATGCTTGTCTGTGCGATGGATCAACGATGCCGTTGCGTTCCCGGTTGGCAAGGTTAAGGTATATTCCGCCGAACCCCAAGGCGTACGCCTGCGTCCTTGACCAATCGATGCCCTCCAGGAACTCCGTACCCGGGCCGGTACCCTGCCTTAGAAAAAGATAGCCTTTTTCCAGAAGCCAGCGGTTCAGGTGCACGCTGCGGCGGAAAGAAGTAAAGCCGTGATCGGAAACCACCATACAGGTTGTATCCTTGGCCATGCCCCGCATGGCTTCTCCGATAATGCGGTCTATGCTCTCGTAATACCGCATGATCGTGTCTGCATAGGCGGAGTCCTTTTGGTACAGGGGGCTTTGCGGATCCTGGTAGCGCCAAAACATGTGTTGTACCATATCTAATGTGTCGAAATAGAAAAACAGCACCCCGCCCTTAAAATCCTTCAGCGCTTCCCTGAGGATCGCCTCTCTCTGGCGCATGATGTAATCGGCCTCGGCCAGGAAGGCCTGCTCGTCAAGCTTGCCTTCGGATAAACTCCAGGTGTCATGAGGCATGCCCTGGGTATAATACAAGCCGACCTTTTGGGAAAGTTTCTTGGCGTAATCGGCAGGATAAGAAATTGCAAAAGGCGGCTCTTGGGGATCGAAATTCACCGGGCTTGCGTACAGGGCAAATTCAGAGGAGGTCTTCTTAAGATAGAACCTGACTATGCCGTGCACGCGCTTGAATATCCCGACCCTGAAAGAGACTCGCTGCCAATCGCTCCAGGCGCCCTCCTGCAGCGAAAAACGTCCCTGGCCCAGCTCTATGTCGATCTTGTTCGCCTGGGGGTGAAGCCGTATCTTCAGGGGGATCCGGCTGGCTTCTGATGAAGCCCCTCTTTTTACTGCGGGGCCGTAGAGGTCGGTCATGATGACGCCGGCCTCAGGGGCAACCCGAACGATCCTGCCCCGGCTTTGCGCATCGTTTTCGGTCAGCTCTGCGGTGGTATAAAAAGAGAACCTCCCCATGGTCCCGGAAATGTCCGGTACCCCCATGCCGGAAAGCATCTTACCCATGACTCTTTCGGGCGGAAAAGTGTTGGGACAAAAATACACCGAACACGGCACTCCTGCGGCGGAGAGAGTCTGCCAAAAACCATCCCCCTTCCTGCGCCTGGCGATGTGCAGGCTGCCGCCGGCACTGGAAACCTCGTTCAGGCTTAAATACAAAGAGTAATCCCGGGGGTCACGCATGACAAAATCGAATATGCCGTGACCAGCCGGATCCAGACCCGTAGCGAAACTTGACCAAACCACCGCGGTCTCGGAAGGAATAGTGGTTTTTAAGTGAGCATAACTGCCCTGCGTTTTAAGCAGGGAAAGGTTGGGGAGCCTGCCGGCCTGCATGAGCTGCTCGGTAATCGCCGGATCCATCGCATCGATGCCGAAAATGATCATTTTTTTGCTGACTGTAGGCGTATGCATGCGTATCAACCCTCCGATAAGTGCTGCGACTGCCAGGATGCACAGAAGCCAGATAAATTTTTTAAAAAAATGGAAAAACAGCCGGAAAAATAAAAGCAGGCCTCCTAACACGCCTGCGATAAGCGCCCACAAAAAAGAAGTACCCTGCACAAATACGAACCCGGAACCCGGATCGACATAATAATACCTCATAGAACTGCGCATCCTCTCTGTTGTGCCGCCGTCAAGGCCTCATACAACCGCTTGCCTAAGATTTCCAGGGAGTAGTCAGACTCTACGGTCAGGCGCGCCCTCTGCCCCATCCGCACGCATAGATCGGCATCTTCAACGAGCGTTTGCATCTTCTGCATGAACTCGTCTTTGTCTTTAGCCAGGAAGCCATTGTCTGCGTCGCGGATAATATGAACGTTTTCGCCTACGCAACTGGAAACCGTCGGCTTTGCCATAGCCATATACTCGAAAAGCTTCGTCGGGCTCTTGGCGTTATTAAACCTGTTATCGGAAAGCACGGGCATAAGCCCTATATGGATATTCGCCAGGTACGCGGGAACCTGGCGCGGGGCAATCCAGCCCTTTACGGCGATATGGCTGTCATGGTAGCCTTCGACTATTTCCAAAAGGCTGCGGCGATGGATACCGTCACCGGCGATCTCGAAATAGATGTGGGGATAACGCTGCCTTAACAGGCTGAAGCATTGTAACGCAAAGGCTATGTTTTCGATATATTCTTTTTTGTGGAACGTGCCGATCCAGGAAAAGATTATCTTCTGACGGTCCGGCTGATATAGGCAGGGGCAAAACAGTGCCGTATCGACTCCGGTCGGAATATACTGCAGGCGATCCGTGAAACCGGAAAGGAAGGTTTCCAGGGACCGGCTGGCGGCGATACACAGCAGGCTGCGCCGGGCGATATGCCGGATACAAAAATGGGCTTTTGACGAAGGGTAAAACCCCAGATGATACTTCGGGTTATCCCGCATCTCCCAATCGTCGAGATCAAGGATGATCCTGCGCTTGTGCAACAGGTGCGCAGCATAAGGCGCCAGGGAGTGATAATTAAAACGCTGCATATATAACAGGGCGTCCTTATCCTTCAGGAGCACCCTGAAAGCCTTCTGGTTATACCTGATCTTTTCAAGCATCCCCATGCGGGATTCGTCCTCCCCGTCAGGCGCTCCGAGGGTGTCCGCATAAGACAGAACCTCGGTCTGAAGACCGTACTTGTTAAGCTCTCTGGCAAAGTTATAACACCGGATCCTTGCGCCGGGCAACCTGTATCCTTCGCGAGTAATAAATATTAACTTCACGGCTTCTCCTGGCGAGCCTGCAGCTGGGTAATGAACGATCCGTAAGCCAGGCCTGCGGGTTTGAGCGTTCCGTCATCATGCACGCAGACACCAAGCTCATCATCCCACCGTTCCGGCTGGGAAGCATTATTCCAGAGGCGCGCCTGCCTGGTCCACTGCCAGGGGGCAAAACCGGCGGCTCCGGCTTTTAAAAAATCTCCGAAATCTTTTTTTATCTTTTCTGACTGCCGCAACTCGTCAGTTGCACCGGAACCGGCATCGTTCCAAACCTCCTGGAATATAACCGGTTTATCGAACCTTCCGGAAAAAATGAATTCCCCGGGATGATACGTATGGATACAGCCGTAATCCAGGACATCGAGCATCCGCAGGCTTGAGTCATCGCCGAGAGTAATCAGATGCCTGTCCCCGTTGCTCCTGAGTACCCCGGCGATCTCCTGCGCCCATGCCTTCAATGCCTCCAACTCGTTATCCAGGCGCGGTTCGTTCCATAAATCCCACGTAATCCCGGGCGCTTCTTTATAACGTCTCGCCAGCAGTGTGGCGAATTCTTTCTGCACCTCCACCTTGTCCTTCCCCTTGATCCTTTCTGTGCCCTTAAGCCATCCGATCGGGTCGCCCATTTCAACGGGGACCAGAGAAAAAATATCCGCACAAAAAATCAGGCCCTGCTCCTGGCTCAATTGCACCACCGCATCCAGTATCCGCCAGGACCTTTCCGAAGGCATGGCCGTGGTATCGGCAACGTCAAAATACTCCCCCGGTTCATCCAGCCCGCAGCGCTTGAAGTAATCCCGGAACCATTTTGAATGGTGGTAATGAATACGGATATAATTGATGCCCAGCCTGTTCATTTCCTGAAAATCGCGGCGTATCTTCAACAGGTTGGGCCGCAGCCACATCAATTCGCCGAGCGTGCTTTCATAGTAATTGACCCCTAGGATAAAAGACGGTTTCTGGCGTATCAGAAAACGGCTGCCTGTTGCCTGCAGGCCCGGCCCGTTTCTTAACAGGCGCGGGTTGATTACAACGAAGCCGTTCTCCTGCCTGTCCAGGATAGCGCCTTGCTGATATACGGTTACCCTGACGGTATAAAAATCATCTTTGAATCTGCCGGGCTGCCAATGCTGGCGCGCTATCATGGGGGGCCCTGATTTTACCGTAAGGAAACCTGTCTTGCTATATGCGATCCTTCCGGCTGTATCGAGAATCTGGAATTCAACCTGGCAGTCTTTTTCTTCGGTTGCGGTATTGCCGATATACACCGACAGCTCAACCCTCTCTCCCTGCCGGTATGCAGCCAAATTTGTCTCCAGGCCCCAGACCGTCACTCCGGAACAAAGACGGCGCACGATCTCAACCAAGGTTTTTCTGGCGGCCGGGTCATCCGGATTCAGGGGGTGCCGTGCGCCCCTGGCCCCCAGAAGACACCATTTCTGCGGTATGGCGCCAGCCTTCCCCACATAAGGATTTTGCCAGCTTTTAACCACGACCCCCGGCCATTTCTCTTTCGTTATACCGGCATCCTTCAAAGAATAGAAGTCCCTGGCAGGGGTCCTGTAGGGGAAGACGTTGCCGGCCGTAGGCTGTACAGGGGTCAAGCCAAGGCTGGTCGTTACGCTTAAACCGATGCCTGCGTTATCTGGGGATTCATAATACTTGATGCCCAGCGGCGCCAGGAAATTGCCGTAAGGATCATCGATGGGCTGCGCCTCCCATACGCCTCCGTTTTTACGCATGGGTGCCCAGAAAGGCCTTCCCGCCAAATGCAAAAATCCGCCCCCCTGGAATAGATATGCCTTTATGGCATCAAAAGCCTGATAAGGAAAGGACTCTCCATAAGGCAGCACAAGCAGCTCGAAATTCCCCGGGCGTAAATATGTGCGATCGCTTAGCTGCGCGGCATCTATATACGTAACCGAAAATCGCTCCGAGAGACAGGCATATAACCACTCCGGGGTGACTCCCGGAGGCAGGCCGACCGCAGGGAAACCGTTCTCTTTAAAAAGTGCGATCCTGCATTGTCTTTCTGCGGGTCGCGATGCTTCTTGCGCATATGCACCGTGCCCGGGAAGGCAACATGATATGACAAGCGCCAGCATTGTTGACCGCAATGCCTCCGGGATTGGCCTCATGGAGATCCTTTCTCTGGCGAGCCTTCGGCTTCCTTGTATTCAAAATCGGCTTCATCGTTAAAACCGCGCGCGCGATATATGTTGCCGAGCGCTATGTGCGCCTGGCGGTCGTCTGGGGCAAAAAGAAGGCGCTCCTTGTTTTGGATGACCACGCCATCGGCAACGGCGTTGCCGCCAGGCAACAGCCCCGGCGGCAAGGCCGTGTTCGGGATAAGCAGCATCGAACAGGCGCCGTGGCCTGGGCAACGGAAGTGATACCGCGATCCCGCAGGCACGAGCGCTTTTGCGCCGTTGCCAAGAAGCTGATACCGGTATTGATTCGGCTGTAAGACAACAGAGACCGTCCAATCGCCATCTTTTTCCTGCGTGAGCGGATTCGCCTTCGCATCCCAGTCGTTAAAATCGCCTACCAGCGATAACTGCCGAAGGCCCTGCCCTTTGATTTTATATATGACCTTTGTCCCGGGGAAATAGACATCGCTTAAGTCTTGGACCTGCCCGTCCCGATACGTAAATACATACCTGTGGGAACTTTTGAGGAAACAGTTATCTACGCCGGCCTCCGAGAAACTGCGGCGAAACCCGTAGTCCTCCGCGAAGGAATAACCCGCCGCTTTGGATAACTGCCCCTGCTTGCAGGCACCAGGCTCGGTCATTATATATAACGCCGCAGGAAGCGAATAGCAATGCCTTCGATAATCGATTACCTTGATTTCCACCGGCACGTTTTCGGATTCAAAGTGGAGAAAGAAATTGTCGGCAAACGCCGGCCAGCGTTTTATCTTGAGGGGAAAATCAAAGGCATACACAACCGCTCTTGATGAACCGGAGGATGCTTTCGATATCACGGCAGTAACTGCGTTATGCACCATCTGGCCGACTTCGTAGCGTGCCTGCTGCCTGCGGCAGGTGGAAAACAACAGAAGCCCTGCAACCGCCACAGTCGCCGCCAGGCGAAATGCGTTGCGCCGGCGCACCGTAGCGCACACAGAAGACAGATCGTTGATGATAAGGGCGAACAGGAAACTGGACGCGACTGTCGGTAAATACATATAAAGATCAGAGGCACCCCTGCGACAGTTGAGCGCAAAAAAAACGGAAAATACCAGTAACCAAGACAGGAGCATGGCATACATCCGGTTCTTGCTGCGCATACGAACAAGCAGCAGGCACGGGAGCAGGCACGAAAAAATTATGAGGGAAAAACGCAGCTGATAAAACGTGAGGCTGAAAAATGCCTCGTGGGTCCCCTGGAAGTCGAAGGGGACCATCAGAAATGCCCAGATAATATTGAAACTTGCTAGCGCAACCCAGGGGGCCCGTAAAATCATCTCGGTCCTGCTCTGTATATTATCGATGTTTAGGTGACGCCACGTAAGGATAAAAAACAGGACAAATGCTAAGTATATGAGGCTTACTATAAAAAAGGGGGAATCCCGTATGATCACGGAACGTTTTTTTTCGCCGGGCGCCCTCCAAAGCATATCGTACACCAATATGATAGCCGGTAAGACCAGCGACGTTGCCCGGGAGAGGATGCTCCCGGTGAAAAAAAGGAAAGAAAGGCCGTAGCATGCAATCCTGCGGCCGGCTGCTACGCTATTATGGTATTCGATAAAACACAGCAACGACAGCAAGCAGAACATCGTTGACAACAGCTCGCAGGCCATGGTCACCTGCAGGACGATCGTAGCGCTCAGATAATGCAGGGCAAATATAAGCCCCGCGGTTAAAGCAGCCCCTTCTTCGCCCGTTAGTTTTTTAAAAAGGCTGAAAACCAGGACGACGTTTACCAGGTGCAAAAACACATTAGCCGCTAAATGGTAGGATGCATTATATTGGAATGACGAGAACGTATGCGCAAAATAGAATTTGGTAAACCACCTCACCAGCGGGATTGCCGCTCCGATATTCTTGTAATCCAGATCGGCCGCTAAAAAATACTGCCTGTGCAGAAGAAACGGAAGGTAGACAATCGCCGTGATGCCGCCCAAGAGCGCTGCCTTACCGAAACGCATTGAGAGGATCTTTTGGGTATTCCACATAGGGCTATCGCGTCTGCGTATCCACATCAGCCTGAATCACGATCGTCTTCTGCACAGATAAAGGTAGACTCCCCAAGGCCTGGTGTGCCGTACCATCCTGCGGCGCATGTTTTTTTAAAGTCCAGGCGAATTGCACATTACGCGCATATGCATACATAACGATGCCCGTAAGAAGCGCGACCAAAAAAAGGCTGGCCATCGCCTCGGCAACGCCGGGCGTATTCAAAACCTTCCCCCTGCTTCTTGGGATGATGGGCCGTATGCGCATCAGTTACACCAATTCTTATGCCAGGCCTGGAACATGATGTAGGCTCCTATTTTCTTCCGATGATCGCTCTTGCCGGAGGACTGCTGTGCAAAAATGGTCTTGAGGTACGCAGGGTTGAATAATCCCTGGCGGATTATATATTGCTCGTCGAAAAACGGTTCTATCATCTTTTTTATCCTTGTACCGCGCAACCACAGCGCAAAAGGGATAGGGAATCCCTTCTTAGGTCTTGCCAGTATCCTGCGGGGCAAAACTGCCGTCATTGCTTGCCGTAAAAGTTTCTTTCCAAGAAGCTGCGTGTCGTCAAGGCCCCAGAGAAACTCCGCCAGCTGGTGATCCAGGTAGGGAACGCGGCCCTCCAAAGAAGACAGCATGCTGGCGCTATCTAATTTAACCAGCAGGTCGGCGGCCAGATAACTCATAATATCTACGTATTGGATCTGTTTGAGCAAGGGCAGCGTATGCACTCTTTCAATGACCTGTTCTAAGAAAACGGCTGGTGTGTCTTCTGAAGGCGCGCCGGCAAGCCCCCCCTGGAACAAGAGCTGTTTCTCTTGTCTGGAAAATGCCCCCATCCATAACAGGTGCCGTAGGGCAGGATCCCGTTCCGCCAGCCCCCGGCTGAATTGTTTCAATTTAAAATCAAAACTGAAATACTTGTATGAGGGGGGCAGCGCATGCGCCAAAGAGCCCATTGCCCGCCTGATGCCGCCGGGCAGCGGATTGCAAAAATCGGCATAGCGGTGGGCGGTATATGTTGGATACCCCATAAACAGCTCATCCGCCCCTTCACCAGACAGGCAAACCTTTGTCTTGGTCCGGGCAAACCTGGCCAGCATACAGGAAGGGAATATCGACAGGTCGGCCAACGGTTCATCCAAAAACCTGGTTACCTCGGAAAAGGTATCTGCGAATGTATCCGCGGTAAATACGTAACTGTGGTGCCTTGTCCCGAAATGCTTTGATACGCACAGGGCATATGCAGAATCGTCAAATGTTTTTTCTTCAAAGGCTATGGTAAACGTAGAGATGTCCTGCCGACCGGCCTTTTGCGCCAGCGCCACCAGGGCGCTGGAATCCAAACCGCCGCTCAAAAAGATACCCATCGGCACTTCGTTTGTAAGATGCTCCTTAACGGCGACGGAAAATCTTTCCCGGAATTCATCCTGCACTGCGGCAGCCGAGAGGGTATGTGCGCCGAAGGGGATATCCGCCAGATCCCAATACTTCCTGGTTTCTAAGGCGCCCTGCCGATACAGAAGGTAGTGTCCGGGTCTTAATTTTTGGATATCGGCGAATATGCTGTAAGGAGCGGGGATATACTCTAAAGAAAAATACATGTCGAGGGCCCGCAGGTCAAGTTGCCGGTTGACGAAAGGAAGCTGTAACAGCCCTTTTAATTCCGAAGCAAATGCAAACGTACCGTTTTTGTAGTAATAGTGCAGCGGCTTGATGCCGAAGCGGTCCCGTGCGATAAAAAGGAGTCCTTGCCGTTTGTCCCAGAGCGCAAAAGCAAACATACCCTTGATATGCGCCAGCAAATCGGTACCGTACTCCTCATAGAGATGCGCCAGGACCTCCGTGTCGGATCGGGTATGCAACAGATGGCCCCGGGCGCGCAGGTCTTTTTGTATGCCCGCAAAATTGTATATCTCTCCGTTAGACACCACGACAACGCTTTTGTCCTCGTTATAAAACGGCTGCGAGCCGGCTGACGCATCCACGATACTTAACCGCCGTACCCCCAGCACGGTATGCTCGTCGTCATAGATGCCGGATTCATCGGGACCGCGGTGCACCATAACCTCCAGCGCATCATGGATATGGCTGCGCTGCTTCATCGCCGGGTTCAAGCTATGTATACCGCAAATACCGCACATGGTTATTCTGACTCTTCTAACTTATAAACCCAATAAATCCGCCCGGAAAAAATCCGCCTGTACGTAACCTTGCCGATGTGCTCTTCCTGCAAGAAAAGGGGGTCAATAAACCTTAAAGACCTGCCTTCGGGGGCATATACGATGTAGGCAAAGCGGCCGTTACCCATCAGGTTCAACAGATGGCTCTTGCATTTAGCCAGGCCTTGACCCTTTTTTACGCGGTGGCCAAAAACTTCGATTTCATCGGCTATCTTAAACCGGTGCGCGGCAAGCCCCGTACCGACGATGATGTGTTCGGGATACCAGTTCATGTAGTCCGTATCAATCAGGATCTGTTTATCGGCGGCGGTATCCCCCAGAAGGGCGGGGATGTTTTTTATCTCAAGTGGCAGCGAAAAGGACTGTGCGATGGTATCCTGGTTGGTGATATATTTGACCCCGAACAACACCGCGTATATGCACAATATGCTGATGAACAGGGCTTGGGTGTGCTGGCTCTTGAAGTCATCAAAGAAATAGAGGAGCCCCACGGCTTCGTAGATGACAAGAAACAGGCCAAAGGTAAGAAAATACTTGGGGTCCCAGGAAAGGGTCCCTCCTGCAATCTTGATGCTAAAAGCGGTCACAAAGGAAACGAAGATAATATTGAGGACGCGCATCCGCACATCCTTGAGAGAAATCAGAAAGCCCACCCCCCCGAATAACAGAAGGGGCAAGGAAAAAACCCGGGTAATTTTTTCGATGACGCACTCAAGACGGCAGCCGCCGAGTTGATTGAGGCGCGAGTAATATGCGTGCCAGGTGTAGGAAAACAGGGGATCGCCGAATTTGAAGATGCATACCAGCATCCAGGCCAGCGGCAACAGAAACGACACTGATGCAAACAGAAAGAAGGGTTTCTTGTTCTTTCCTGCGACCAGAATTGCGCTCAACAGGATCGCATACAATAGGCCTTCAAACCGGAAACCAAAAGAACAGCTCGTCAGTACCGCGGAAAGGGCCAGGTACCGCATTGCCTTTGACTCGCACTGGTACCGTAGAAAGAAATACAGCGCATAGAATATAACGCAATAGAACGGCATATCTTCCAGGGAGAGAGTGCTATAGATAATGTGCAGCGGAGAAACCGCCAACAGCAGCATCGCCAGAAGCGCGCTGTCTTTACCCTTGACGAGCTTGACTATCAGAAAGAAAGGAACCAGGGTCAACATTCCCAGGAGGACCGCCAACAGGCGGGGGGCGGAAATAATATCATGGCATATGCCAAGCCAGGCGCGCAATACATACGGATACAGCGGAGGTATGAAGGGGTCCAGGATCCCGTAATCGGCGGCCTTAAACTGCAGTTGTTGGGCATACACAATCCGCTGGGCAGGCAGCACACCGGAAAAATTATCGGTCAGAAAAACAAAGGTCAGCCTCAGGAACAAGGCCAGGGCGACAATAAAAAGGAACCCCAACGCGCTGTTATCTTTCGGTTTTATATCCGTCCCATTCGTCATTGGCGAACACCTTTCTCCTCTTGCCGGAGCTGACCGATCTTTGCACAAGGTCGCGGAACGTGCCGGACTTCTTGTACACGAACACATAGTCAGATTCCTCGAGGTATTGGTTTATATCCACCCTCCCCTGCATGACCCCCAGATGATCGTACTCCATTACCTGGTCGATACCTAAGTTGGCATTGAGCGCGATAAAAGGATGGTATATGCCGCATTCCAGAAGCAGCCTATCCGTCTTACGGGTATGATGCGCCATCCACGATATCATCTCGATCAACGGACCGGAGACGGCTATTCTCTTGGAGAAAAACGCAAGGGTCCCGACTGAAAAAGCCGTACAGGCAATAATTACCGCCCATGCAAAAGCTTTGCGATAATGGCCGTACGCATAATCGATAGAGACGGCGGCGAGCGGCAGGCATAACAGGCCCAATACCAGGGAGTACCTGCTGATATAATACGCATACGTACCGCCGAGGCTGCGCAATTCAAAAATCAGGAAAGTCGGGATGAACAAGAGCAGGAAGAAAAGGCTGCGCGGCCTTTTGCGCATCGATAGAATACCCCCTCCCAGCGCGGCGATGCACACGGGCAAGGTGAGCGTTATTCCCAGGACCTTAAAAAACCCCAGCCCTCTACGGAGAAAATTGATACCACGCATCTGTGCCTCGGTGACGGAGGCGGCCGTCGTCGCGAAAGTCAGGGGGTCGCCGGTTTGGATATAGTTAAGCAGCAGCCACGCTGCCGGGAAAAAAGAGGCCAGGAGAAAAAACAGGCATGCCTGCCGCAAGGGCTTTCCTCGAAGTAATAACAGCCCCGCAAAAAGCAACGCAAAAAGCCAGCACTCAAACCTTAACATGCCCGCTAAATTCAAGGATATCGCCGAAACCACCAGGTAGCCGATCCTGTCTTTTCTTGCGAATGCCTCGCAATAGTATAAGGAAGCAAACAGTAAAAAATACGCCATGGTTTCCGGAAGGCTCACCGAACTTAAATGGATGTGCAACGGGTATATGGCCAAGAGAAAGGCGCCAAAGAGGGCAATGCGAGTGCCGAGGGTCCCGCGTATCGTCTCGAAATAAAGCGCGATGAAGGCGACTCCAAAGACAAGGCTGACCAGGCGGGACACCAAGACCATCTGTGCCATGCTTAAAAAGGATAAGGCGGAAATAAGCCAAGTATGCAGAGGGCCGAAATTCAAGTCCGGCACGATACGGCCCGCGTGCAACCAGCGCAGGGCCAAGTTTATTTTCGACCAAGGCTCATCTCCTTCCAGGTCCATATTATACGTATTGACGCCAAAATACCAGATGCGCAGCGCCGCCCCCAAAGCAAAAATGCAAATAGCGATGATTAATTGTTTTTTTGACATACTAGAAAATTATTCAAAACCAGGTAATCCAGGCCGCACTCCAGGAAAGATCGCATGGCGTCACCGGGAGAACACACAATCGGCTCTTCGTGCCGGTTAAAGCTGGTATTAATGACGGTCGAGGTGCCCGTGCGTTTTTCATATTCCCGCATGATCGCACACAACCTGGGGTTGTCTTGCGCATGCAGGATCTGCGGCCGGGCCGTCCCGTCGATATGAACCGCCCCGGGGCACCTTTCTTTCATTGCCGGAGCGCAATCTACCGCTATGTTCATAAAACGCAAGGTATAGCCGATCTTGTTTATGCCGGTATACAGGCTTTCGGCTTCCTCGAAAAGGCTCACCGGCGCAAATGGCATAAAACGTTCCCGTGCCAGTTTCCTGTTGAGCCATTCTAAACAGGTAGGGTCATCCGCGCGATATAAAATTGAGCGGTTGCCCAAGGCGCGCGGCCCATACTCCATCCCTGCGTTAAAATGAGCTACGGTTTTGCCTTGCGCAAGAAGCTCGGCCACGCGGACGCAAAGGGCCTCTTCTTCCATCAACAGGTGCGTCAGGCCGGCGCCTCCCAGAAGCCGCTGGATATATGCAGTGGCATACGCCGGCCCCCAATATATCTGTTTCAGGTAAAACGGGTCCGGCCTAAAGAAAGCGCATACCGCCCCTAACGCAAGCCCGCCATCCCCCATGTGCGGGAAAATATATAGCCTGTCTACGTGCCGGCTCTGGCTTATCTTGCGGTTCACGCTCACATTCGCAAACGCGCCCCCGGCTACACAGACATTGCGTATGCCGGTTACCTTGACCCAAAAGTCTATAAATGCGGCGATTTGGCTTTCGAAATTGTTTTGAAACGCATAGGCTATATCTTCGCGCGCATATCCGCCGAGCTCCCGGTAAAGCCGATTACTGCGCCGTTCTTTTAGAAAATGGTTTTTGAGATTAAACGCTCCTCTCTTTTCCACAAAGCGCAGCTGTTTTTCTGCAATCTGCCGTATCCGCGGATGCGGTTTTCCGTAGCCCGCAAGGCTGGTGATTTTACCTTCATGGGCAAGCGGCCGAAATCCCAGGAATTCCGTTAACCGTGAATAATAGACACTGATGGAACTGAACCCGTTCTGAGAAAATATCCTGGTAATCGTGTTGTGCCTGCCGATGTTGACGGTGACGCTCAAGGCGTCCCCCATGGCGTCAATGGTAATAATCAATGCGTCGTCTTGCGCGCCCGAGGTATAATACGCGCTGGAGGCGTGGGCATGGTGATGTTCAATACCGATCACCGGGGCTTTTATGTTCAACTGCCGGAGCCTGCCCCGGATGATTTTTTCCGAACAGAGCCGTTCCAGAGCTTGAGGGACCTTGAGGGTATGTGCCAGGACCTGATATACGATATACGCATTTAAAAGGTAGCTAAAAGACGAGCTCTTCCTGCGTAAGGAGTCGTGAGAAGCCTCCCATAGCCGCAACAGGGTTGCAGGCGTCATTTCCGACCCCAGCAAAATGAGGTCGATCTGGTGGGGCTTGATCCCGGCATCCTCCATGGCCCTTTCGATAGACAGGTGCGGAAAGCCTCCTTTAAGCTTTTGGCGTGCGAGCCTCTCTTCGTTCATGGCCGAAATAATCCGGCCGTCCCTCCACAGGCATACGCCGCTATCGTGGTTATCGGAAATACCAAGCGCGATCATTCCTCTTTACGCTTTCTCCCAGAGCATGTCGGCAAGCGCCCCCAGGGCCCTGGGCAGTTCCGCAACGGATTTCATCTTTGCGATGAACCTGATGATGGAGCGCGGATGCAGGTAAAATTTCAAATATGCCTTCCGCGCCAAGGCGCGAATGTCTTTTCTTGTAAGGCAGGTACCCACAACCGGAAGATGAAAGCCCTTTTCCGGTGCGATAGTGTATTCCCGCCAATAATCATGCCCTGTATCCTTGAGCACCTGTTCATACAACGCTGTCTGGGGAGGATAGAAAATCGGCGCAATCTGCGCATAATCAAGGGGCAGGCTTGCCAATAACTGCGCAGTCTGCGCCACGGTCTGCGTTGTTTCCCCCGGCGCGCCGATGATAAAGAAACCGAACGTCTCGATGCCGATTTTCTTGGTATACGCAACTTCCCTCTTGATGCGCTCCAGATCCATGTTCTTGCGTATGTTCTTTAATACCTCGGGGGAGCCGCTCTCGATGCCATAATATATCCTTAGACATCCGGCCTGCTTAAGGGCCCGAAGGGATTCCTCGTCCATAAGGTCGGCCCTGGTCCGCAAAGACCAGTGCACCTTGATGCTCCTTTTGTTGATCAGGTCGCATATCTGCAATAACCTGATCCTGTCAACGGAAAAAATGCCATCGAACATATCGATCTCATTAATGCCGAATTCTTTAACGCAGCTGTCGATCTCATTCACTACCCTGCGGGGACTCATCGCCCTGTAGGGGATGCAATGATTATCGCAAAAGGTGCACTCAAAGACGCACCCCCTGCTGGTGGTCATGGCGGTGAAATTCTTATACTGCGAGATGAAAGAGTAGTACAACGAATTGTCGAGCAGATGGCGGGCAGGGAAGGCGACGGTATCCAAATCCCGCACGTATGAGGCAGGATTGATGATTGCCGCCCCGTCGTCGTCGCGCCAGGCAACGCCGCCAATGCCGCGGATATCCGCACCGCTTGCCAGGGCGCTTAACAAAAGAGGCAGCGCTTCTTCCGCGTCGCCGATAACGCAATAGTCGATCTGGCGGTGAGTCAATATTTCGGCCGGGTATGCGCGCGCATGCGGTCCGCCGACAATGATCGGCGTGCGCAGGCGCAGGCGTATGCGCCGTATCCATTCCAGGGTAAAGTGAAACTGGTATGTCGAAAGCGTAAATCCCAGAAAATCGGGACCGAACTCTTCGATCTTCCCGATTGCCTCATCGACGCCTATTCCCGAGGCATTGGCATCGATAATCTGCACGCGGCAGCGATGCTTCTCCAGCGCTGCCGCTACTGCGCAGAGGCTTAAAGGCGTGATTTTGCCTAAATTTTTTTTTGCAGAAGCCAAAAAAACGGTATCATGGCTTTCCCGGTACGGAGGAAACACCAGGCACACTTTCATGCCGCCTAAATCGACCGATCTATCGTTCATAAAACTCCACCTCTATATGCCCGAGAGCCGGGGCATTTTTGAAATATAGATAAAAAGAGCGGGATATATAGAGGACGGCGCTGAGCACGAATACATACACGCCCAACAAGGCAATAGCAAAATGCATTATCGCAGTCTGGGGATAGCGCCCCAGTTCAATGATCCCGTTGATGAAGCCGTAAGAAAAGACCACAAAGGAAAGGAATCCCGAAATGAATAGGAAGCGGTTTGAATTTTTCTCGAAAAAATTTATCTTAACGATCTCGAAAATGACCTCCAGGATCCGCGAGGGGCCGTACTTTGTTTTCCCGTACATCCGCCTGCGATGGGCCACCCTTATCTCGGTTACCCGCGCCCCATTGAGATGAAAGTAGAGCGGCAAGATTCTATGCATCCCTTGTTGAAAGACCATTCTTGAGGCAAGGTTTTTTTTAAAGATCTTCAGAGAACAGCCGATATCCCTGAATTTGCTGCCGCAGAGAAAACGCAGCAATACATTCGCTACGGCGGAAGGAAAAATCTTCGAAAAGAACGGATCCTGCCTCCTGTAGCGCACCCCCTGGACCAAATCATACCCTTCGTCAAGCTTCTGTAGCAGGCGCGGGATATCGGCGGGGTCATTCTGCAAATCTCCGTCCATGAATACGACGACCGGGAAGCGGCTATGATCCAGGCCTGCCTTAAAGGCGAACGATTGCCCCAAGTTCCTGGGGAGATTGATTATCTTTGCATAGCGGGCAGGCGCACTGGCCAGCGCCTGGCGAAGCCTTGCATACGTGGCATCCGTACTGCCGTCGTTGACATACACCAGTTCATACCGGTAGCCGGCCACCGCAGAAAGCAATTGTGCATGAAGAAAGCAGACGTTGTCCTGCTCGTTATAAAACGGTATGACAATGGAAAGTTCCGCGGGGCTTTTATTGTCTTGTGGCATCGGCATTGAGAAATGTGTCAAACCCCAAGTTGCGTAATTCTTGGGAGATCGCCAGCAGGCTTTGATGGTTATCGCAGTGTTGGCAATGCTGGTCATATAACGTCACGCCGTTTGAGAACACAAAGTCTGCGTTACGCTTCAGGTGCTTTGCTTTTACCCTGTAGCTGCGGTAATCCCGGGATTCCCACAGGTCTTTGAAAGATTGCCGGTCCAAGTGTCCGGTGGTCCGCAAATGACAACAGAGGCTGGCATCATACTGGGCCGGGATAAGGCAGAAATACCATCCGATCATGCACCCCTGTTGGGAAAAGACATCTTTTGACCAGGCGCCGGTATCGCGGTCATAGTGCCCAAGTTGAAAGAAAATATTATCGATGAATTCAACGCGGTGTCTCTTGAGGATCCTGGCGCATGCCGGCAGGTCTTTTTTGATGCTGCGCACGTGCGTATCTTGGAGTTTAAGCGACGCGTTGTTGGCGTCGAGCCGTATCAGATAAAAACGGCTGGCATCCGCTCCGATAGACGCATCGAGTCTGGCCATGGCAACGAGCTCGTGATAATTAAGCGCATGGATCACATGGGTCATAATCAGCCGCGGCTCGGTTTTGTTCAGCCCTTTTCTTATCGCAAGGAGCCTCTTCAAATTCTCTACGGTAACGTCGAACATTGCTTCGGTCCCCCTGGTCGTTACCTGCCTATATGTCTGGGCGGTGCCCGCGGGCAGGCTGCAGTATATCCCCTGCACGCCCAATTCCACGGCCTGGCGCGCCTTGGGCTCGTCAAGGAGCGAACCGTTGGTAAAGAACGTGACCTCGATACCTTTGGCGCGGGCGTAGCTGACCATGTCAAAAAAAGCACCGCACAGCAGCGGCTCTCCGTCCCCTTGCAAGATAATGGTATCGGTACGCAGGCGCGCAGCGTCATCAACGATGCGGGTGAAGATACCGTAATCGAATTGGCGGTCAAGGAATGCCTGCGGGTGGCGTATGCGCGGATTGTGCACGAAACAATGCGCACACTCTAGATTGCATTTATGATACGGATCAAACACTATCGTCTGCGGCCCGATAAAGGCATGTTCCGTAACAATGCCCAGAAGGCGCAGAAGCCCCTTTTCGGAGACCTTGCCCCGTTGCGCGTGAAACTGAACCAGCTGAAGGAGCTCAATCAGCTGTTCGTCGATGATGACCAGATCGATATGCGCAGGCTTAAGTTTTGTCTGTATCTGTTCTGCGTATAGGATAAAATTACGGATAATGTCCCGGAGGGGATAAACGGCAAGCGGAGAAAACCCAATGTCCGTAGCGCCTTTAAGGCTCAACAGGGATGCGGCTATTTGGTCAAGGCAAAAGAAGTTGTACCGGCTCATACCGATCCTGCAATGGCTATCCCTGTCTTCTGATAAGGCCTCCTTAAAATTATCTACCGCTTCGGCGAAGCTTGAACCGTCGCCGGCTATCCGCTCATGTAGTTCGGCGAAATGGCCGAAGAAATAACGCGCCCCCTGCGCACGCCGAGGTTCGAAAGAGAATAGTTGCGCAAGGGTACGCAAGTGCGCATGACCAAGCGTTAAGGTATGCAAATAATCGCGAAGCTCCCGGGGGTTACCGATGCGGACGGCAACGTCCTTGGCTCTCCTCAACGCGGTTTCAAGCTTCAGATCTCTGGTCTGTACGCCATTTGCAAGACGCATAGTCTAGAAAAAATAAGGGAAATCTCCTTCAAAAAAGCAATTGAGCAAAAAGTGGCAATTATGCTTACAGCCGGCGACATCCCTGCGGACCGACTTGGCTTGGTCGGAAAGCCACAGGTCCTCTACCCGGCTGGTTTTGATGGTACCCAGCCTGGCCCACCGGAAACATACAAAGACATCGCCCATGGCGCTGATATGCAGGGCCCGGGACATGTTGCACTCCGCGGTTTTGACAAATTTTGCCGGGTTGGCAAAATACGATTTAAAAGCCCTTAGCTGCGGTATCTGGTTGACGATCTTGTGCCCTTTACGCTTAAGCTCAATCAGGCGGTCTAATACCGCATGCACCTTTCGTGTGTCTTGTGGCCAAAGCTGCCGGAACGCGTCTTCTTCATACCAGCGCACCTGGGGCGGGGTATTATTGGGCTGCATCGCAGCCATAAAATATATCCACTCCAGACGCTGGTCGGCCTGCACGACATTCGTCAACTCCAGTATGTCATCCAGATTGATACCGCATATGATCGTGCATATCCCTTTTTTCAGTGACGGACAATGTGTATCCAGATGCGCTATCGCCTCCTGCGCCCTTCTATAGACGCCCGGCAGGCCCCGCACATAATCATGGGTTTCTTCCCGGAAGCTGTCCAGGGAGATGTTGATGGTGGATAATCCGGAGTCAGCAATCTCCCTGGCCTTGGCTTCGTCGATGAGGTAGGCATTGGTGGCGATGTTGGTAGTAAAACCGTTGTCTGCGGCATATTTGACCAGTTCAAGAACCCCCTCCTTTAATAACGGCTCCCCGCCTCCGAAGTTTATCAGGAACCCCTTATCCGTTATCTGCCGCAAGGACCCTATCGCTTGCTTCCATTGCGAAAGAGACGGCGGCGTATCGCCAGGCTTGACCGCGGCATCCGTCTTCCATTTACGACACATCTGGCACCTGAGCATGCATTCCTCGGTTATGGCGAAGCAACAAAAGTTCGGCTTGGTATTCTCACCGGGAAGCCTCTCCAGCCTCTGGCATAAATCGATCAAAAATTTCTTCACCATTACCATCTCCGCCGGAAGAACGCGTTATTGAAGCGGGCAGTGTTGGCGAGGGCCTGCAATGCCTTGCGCCGGGAAGGGGTCAAGCCCGCAAGCTTCTGGTGCATACATATATTCCTGCCTACATCATCACAACTTTTATAACAACCGACGTTTTTCTCCGGGTCATTGCCGATCATCCGCAGAAGCGGCGAATCTTTTTGAGGACGCAGGGCGCACCTGCGGAACTCTCTTTGCCGGGCGTTATTCCATATCACGTCGAAATCCTCTGCATACAGATTACCGATAGGGATTCGATGCGCCTTCAGGCAGGAATTTACGTTACCGTCGGCGATGATCCGGGCAAAGAGCCAACCGACATAACAAGGCATGGTATCGAGAAACCCCTTGTCATACTCGGCGTCGCGGCTGTGGCTGCTGGATGCGCGTCTGACAAAATGTTCGAAGTTCTCGATAATACACCTTCCTTGCGCGTCATAATAACGCCTGTCATTTTTTGCCTTATCGCACATCTGCAGCAACTGGCGGGTCTGGGGTCCATCCAGCAGCAGCCCTTCCGTACGGCCGGGGATCGTATCTACCACGGTAAACTCTACGGACTCGCAACCTGTCTCCAAAGCAAAATCTGCCATACTCAAAAACTCCGCATAATTAAGCTGGGAGATGACATTATATACCCTGACTCTCGGGAACATGTTTTTCTTGGCATTCAACGCAATCAAGAGCCTTTTGATCCTTAAGAAGTCTTCTTCCTGCTTATTGGGGTGGGTTTTGACATAGCTTGGGCTCGTCGCGGCCCACAGGCTTACTACCAGATGATCAAGTTTGCTTTCCAGCATCCTTGCAAGGGCGGGTTCATCGGCGAGGGTAAAATTTGTGTGCAACTGACAGATGAAACCTTTTGATTTTGCATATGCGATAATATCAAGAGCCCTGGGATGCATCAACGGTTCGCCGCCGCCGCTGAAATACAACTCCATGGTCCCCATCGCGGCAAGCTTATCGATCAACCTGATCACCACCTCATATTCCAAGGTCTGTTTTTTGACGTCAGGGGGCGTGGCTTTATCGCCCAGGAGCGGAGAATTACACCAACAGGCAATGCAGTTGTTGTTACAGTTATTGGTGAGGTCTATCTGGACGCAGTCCGGCCCCTTATAGGCGTATTCTCCGTCAAGGATACCGATGATATTCAAAACGTTCCTTTTGACCCTGGCGATATCCGAATATTTTTTGAGGGTGCGCGCTATCTTTTTCATTGTTACATGTTGGCTACATACCGTGCCGTCTTGACAAGCGTATGCAATGCGCCGTGATTTTTTATGTTGTTACACCAGGCTAGACGCAACTCTTTATCAAAGGGCATGGTAATAAGTGTTTTTTTGCTCCTTCTGTACTTTCTCCAGGCATGCAGCGCCTCCTGCCTTGCCTTTTCCAGGTCACCGGCCGCCAGGGTGGCGGTTTTGATGACGCTTCTGGAAGCGCCATCGTAATCGGACCAGTCCTGCGATACGATATCTCCCTGTGACTGCAGGCGTCTGTAGTATGCCGTGCCCGGATAAGGCGTCAGAATGGAGAACTGCACCGTATGAGGCTCCAAGCCCATTGCAAACTCAATGGTCTTTTGGATGGTCTGTGGTGTTTCTCCGGGCAAGCCGAACACAAAGCTAAGGTGTATCTTGATGCCGAGCGCCTTCGTCAGGCGTATCATACGCGCGGACTTTTCCAGGTCCATATGCTTATCCACCGCATCCAAAAGCCCCTGGTCGGCTGATTCGACCCCGTATTTTACCGAATATAATCCGGCCCGGCGCATTGCGGTCAATGTCTCTTCATCCATCAGGTCGGCGCGCGCCATAACCGCCCAGGGCGCCGTAAGGCCGCGGCGCTTTATCTCTGCGCATATCTCCAAGACATGCGATTTATTAATATTGAAAGTGTCGTCGTCGAAATAGACAGATCTGAATGTACCGCCGGCGACTAAATACTCCATCTCATCTACGATTGCGCGGGGACGACGCATGCGGTACTGATTGTTGTTATACACCAGCTGCGGCCAGGCGCAAAAGGTGCACCCGAAAGGACACCCCCGGCTAGCCAACATCTGGACGCTGGGCGTCTTCAGGTTTCCCGGAGCGTCAATATAACTGGCCATCGGCAGCCCTTCCCGTACAGGCCAGGGGAGTGCATCGAGATCGGTGATGGGGCTGCGCGCCGGATTAACCCTGATATGCCCATTATCCCGATACACAAGACCGTCTATCTTTTCTAGGCCGGCACCGCCGTGGAGGTACTCATACAGCTGCAGGCTCGTATACTCATATTCGCCTATCATAGCGTAATCGATGAAATCATTCTGCTCAAAAAACAAGGGGGTCCGGATACTAAAATCCATGCCGCACACCGCTATCCTCATACCGGCTCGCTTGATGCGGCGCAGGATCGCCAAATCATTCGCTAGAGAAGGAGTGGACACTTCGGCAACCAGAAGCCTGGGCTGGGCCTGGGCAACCAATGCCGCAAAGGCATCTTCAGGAATCGCCTCAGCGATGGCATCGATGAGTTGAGCGCGTATGCCCTGCTGCAGCAACACGGCAGCAGTGTAGGCCAAAAAGAAAGGAAACGGCAGATACATCTCCTCTCCTTTGTTTTTTATGTGCGGCCATCTTGACCCTGCCCTCACCCCCCAGTTATCTCCTCGCTTCCACGGCAAATTGACCAAGATAACCTCGGCCGGCTTCACCATCTGTCTTCGCGAATGTTTAGTATCCATCTGTCTTTACTCTGCGATAATCTTCTTATACACCACGACCTGATAGGCGTTGGCAAATGTAAACCTGGCTGCCTCCTGGAAAAGCCCGAGATGAGCGGCAAAGGCAGCCATGAATTTCTGTTTGCCGTCCGCCAACCGTTTCCCCTCGTTAAGCACACCCACCTGAATACGACTGACGCGGTCGATGAGGGTAAAAGTAACGGAGTTCTTAATGTTATCGGCATCGTAGACGGTCACGGTCTGGTTCAGGTAATCCTGATTCCAAACCTGGTGAGCGCCGATATAAAGATCCTCGATGCTCAAGGGGCAACCCTGATTACCGACGCAGGCACTGGCCTTGTTGACCGGGGTGCCGGTGGTGATCTCTTGGGTGAAAGCGACCATCTCGCCTGCCTTGAAATAAAAATCTTCGTAGACCGGACCGTCAGGAGCATATCTCCAGGGCTGATTGGTATCGACGATATAATCGGCGGTACGCAGGGTCTTTTCCCAGTCCGTGTCTTTACGCAAGGCAGCGTCCGCCAGGTCGCCGTGCGTAGGCGACAAAACCCATGCCCTCCCGGCGGCATAGTGCAGTTCGGCGCACAAATGGTCTCCTGCTTCTTGCGCGAATGATACGATCCTGATATCTTTTCTCGTTTCCAGGATCTCCTTCCTAAAATAGCCCAGCAAGGCCTGGAATACTTCAAACCCCTGGTCATGACGAAAAGAGAACATCGCGCCGTTGGCGTACCGCCTGATCCGTGAAGCATCCAGGAAGGACGGGGAAAACGTCAGGGCAAATTGAGCCAGGCATACCAGGGCAACCAGGCCCAGATACGCCTTCTTCATGCGCATGGACGAAGCGGCCAGCTCGATGCCCAGGATCAAGGAAAGGGCCGGTATGAGCGGCAGCATA
>DATJPV010000002.1:0-26636 GCA_035506195.1 Patescibacteria group bacterium
GGAACAGGCAAACCGGCAATTGCGGGCCAAGGAGCTGGCGCTGCGAAAGGCGCTGGCCGACATGAAAGTGGCCAATGACGCCTTGCGCGCGGCCCAGGACCAGTTGCTGCAGTCGGGCAAGATGGCCGCCATAGGCCAGCTTTCCGTAGGTATTGCGCACGAGATCAAAAATCCGCTTACCATTATCCTGCAGGGCACCGAGGCCCTGGAAAGGGTAGTCCTTTCTTGCGGCGGCAAGGGCAACGAATATCTCCAGATGGTCAAGAACGCCGCCCTGCGGGCCAACAAAGTGATCATTGAGCTGCTGAATTTTTCCCGTTCCGCGGAGCTCAAGGAAAAGCCGTTGGATGTCAAGGATGCGATCGAGAAATCGATCTCCCTGATGCGCACTCAGACCAAACTTGAGAATGTCAGGATCACCAGCGAATACGCCCATGGCCGCAACCTGATCAGCGCCGATAATATCCTTCTTGAGGAGGTATTTTTCAACCTGCTGATCAATGCGGTAGAGGCGATGGATACAGGCGGAGACATCACTATACGGACCTACTTGGCCCAGGATCCGCAAAAACCCGGGGAAAGCCGGCTGGTGGTTGAAGTGGCCGATACCGGCAAGGGTATTTCGCAGAGGAACCTGCCGCGCATCTTTGAGCCGTTTTTTACGACCAAAGAGCAGGGCAAGGGGACGGGGCTTGGCTTGAGCATGGTCTATTTGATCTTAAAAAGGCACAACGGCAGCGTCAGCGTCAAAAGCAAGGAAGGCCAGGGGACGCAGTTTACGATTTCCCTTCCGTTACTTACCGAGACAGATAAGCCAACCGCAGGAGAGACGTATGGACAATAAGAAAAAGATATTGGTCATCGATGACGAAGAGGACCTGTGCCTTTTGGTCAAGGATAACCTGGAGCATGCCGGTCAGTATGTCGTTAGGGTGCTCAGCAACCCGCATGAGGCGGAGAAGGCTTGCCTTGAATTCATGCCCGATGTCATTTTGCTGGACGTGGTCATGCCCGAACGCAAGGGCGGCGATGTCGCGGAGGCCTTACGGGCGGATCCCCGCACCCGCAGGATCCCTATTATAATCATGAGCGGATTGGGAGAAATGGTGTATCTTAAGAAACGGGACGAATGGAAGTGGCTTCCTAACCGGCCGATCGTGCATCAGCGCGGGGATGTCATTAAAGAGCATAATCCGGAGCGGGCTGCACAGGCATACGGCGTTGACGATTATATCGCCAAGCCGTTTGTGACCGGCGCCCTCATCCAGGTCATCGAAGATGCGATAGTCAGGAAAAAGGAAGAGGAGAAGGAAAAGGAAAAATAAGATGCCTACCATTCTTATCGCAGATAACGATCCGGCGTTCCTCCAGAAAAGCGACGCATCCCTCCAGGGGCAGGGCTACCGGCTCCTGGTTTTTAGCGACGGCATAGGGGCGTATGAAGGTATCGTGCAAAATTCGCCCGACGTAGTTTTGTTGGCTGCCGGGCTAGCCGGCATGGACGGCTTCGAGGTATGCCGCAAATTAAAAAAGGACGGCGCCCATGCGCACGTGCCGGTGCTCATCATTACCGATACCGGCAGCGCAAAAGAACAATCGCGGTGCCTGGAGGCAGGCGCATTCGGATGCATCGCCAGGTCCGTCCTTCCCGAGGCGCTGCGCTCGACGATAGAAGGGCATGTGAAAGTCAGCCGGATAGAGCGCGACCTGAAAATGAGCGAGTTTACCTACCGGGTGATCTTCGAGAATTCGGCAGTGGCGATCACCGTAGCGGACAACGAAGGCCAGATCATCATTTGGAACAAATTCGCCGAACAGATGCTGGCCAGGTCTAAAGATGCGCTTTTCCTGACGCCCGTTTCCTGCCTCTACCCGCCCGAAGAGTGGCAGCGGTTGAGGCGCGAGAATGTCCGCCAAAAAGGTATGCAGCATCATTTCGAAACGCGGATACTGCGCGGCGACGGCAGGAGCATCGATGTCGATATTTCATTGACCGTGCTGCGCGATGCCGACGGCCGCATCAGCGGGTCCATCGGTGTCATCCGCGACATCAGCGAAAGAAGGGCAGCCGAGGTCATTATCCGCCGAGCGAAAGAAGCCGCAGAGTCGGCCAACCGCACCAAAGGCGCATTTCTCTACCGGCTCTCGCAAGAAGTGGTTAAGCCGATGGAATCGGTTACCGGGATGCTCCTGGAGCTGTCGAAAACCCCGTTAACCGACGCACAGAAAGATATTTTACGTAAAGCCCGGGATTCCGCCGGCGACCTGAAGGCGATGTTGGATGATATATACCTGGTGTTCAAGGAGTTAAAAGAAGAAAAGTTCCTGAAAGTGGATTAATCGTATACGCATGGGAGTCGATACTCAGGTACTGTGCCCTCGCTGTAAATCCCCGGATAACCTCAGGAAGGTCTGCGACGTATACCAGCACTACCAGAATAAAGAGGCAGTGAAGAAGTTCTTCGGAGAAGATGTCTGCCTGGTCCCGGATTATCTGAAAGACGCGGACCTGGAATTGTTGGAGAAAAAAGACGAATACGAATTGACGCAGGGAGAAGTACGCGTGGCGGATGACGCGACAAGCGATTTCAGCGATATGGGCAGCGAAGGTAGCGAGCAGGGGCGCGATCATTTGACGGGGGGATCACAGGAGATAAATCTGGAAAACATTTCTCCTCCTAAGGACCCCCCACTTGTGCAGATGTCCTTGGTATTAATGGTCCCGTTGATCGTCGGGACGTCGCTGCTGGCCCTTTCTTTCGCCTCGGCCATGATGAATATAAAGCTGCTCCTGGCTGCGCACATAGCCTTGATTGCCGGCCTGTCCATACTGATTATCGTGGCCGTTATATTCATCGCTGTTTCATTCCATAACGCCAACCTTTTGCGTGATTACGAAGCCAGCCGGTCAGCCTGGAAAAAGAAAATCGTGTGCAACCATTGCCGCACCGTTTTTGCCCCCTAAATGGGACTGCGTAAAGCGTTACAGAACAAAAATCTGAAATCCATCCTTTCCGGGAGCTGGTCGGTCAGCTGGCCGATGACCCTGATCATGTTTTTCGTATTTTCCATCGGCCTTACCGACGTCTATGTAGCCGGCAAATTCGGCAAGGAAGTCCAGGCAGCCTACGGTCTGGTCTCGCAGCTTTATTTTGTGTTCAGTATCATCGCCGCCGCTCTTACCGTCGGGTCGGTTTCGGTCATCTCCAGGCTTTCTGCCTCCGGCGATACGCAAGCGTATGTCCGCGCGGTCGACTCTTCAGTCGCATCCTCGGCGGCGGCGGGGATTGTTTTTGGGATCGCCGGATTCGTCTTTTCGGACAGCATTATCTATGCCTTGGGGGTGCCCGAGGCGATCAAGGGCACTGCCGTTTCCCTCATGCGGATCTATTCTCTGGGGTTGTGGTTCAATTACTTGTTATTCAGCACCAACGGCGTCCTGCGTGCTTCCGGGATGATTAAGAAATCCATGTGGACCATGGCGCTGGTTGCTCTGGTCAACGTCATCCTTAATTTCCTACTGTCTTTTAAGACCGCGCTGGGTTTCAAGGGCATCGGCGTAGCTACGGTTTCCAGTACCTGTATGGGGATGCTGCTTAATCTGGCGTATTCACGTACGCTGATGAGCGGACGCCTGTCTTTTTCCTTTGAGATGATCAAAAAGATCGCACACATCGGCTGGCCGGCCGGGCTCCTACAGGTTCTTTGGCAATTGGGGCTGACGGTATTATTTCTGATCTTAAGCGCCCTTCCTCGGCATAACATTGAAACGCTAGCAGCCTTTACCAACGGCCTCAAGATCGAGTCCGCGATATTCCTTCCGGCCTTCGCGTTCAATATGGCTTGCGCGGTAGTCGTCGGCAACCTGCTGGGTAAAAAAGAAAAGGAAAACGCATTTTCCGCGGGGATCATTACTGCGCTGGGCGGGGTGGCGATTGTCTCTGTATTGACTGTCATTGTCCTGTGCAATGCCCGGGCCATTGCATCGTGCCTGTCGAGCAACACGGTAGTAATCGCGGAATGCGTCAGATATATCTATATCAGTATGCTGGGAGAGCCGTTGATGGCCTGGGGGGTAATTTTGTCCGGAGGATTAAACGGGGCCGGCGACACCAGAGGCGTCATGATCGCCGTGGCCTCAAGCATATGGCTGGTGCGCGTGCCTTTGAGTTACCTGTTCGGCGTGCATTACGGTTTCGGCGCCTCGGCAGTCTGGTGGTCAATGAACCTGTCGATACTGCTGCAGACCCTGTTGATCTCCCGGCGTTATTTCAGGAAAAAATGGCTTTTCGCACATGACTAAAAAGTATATACGCATACTTTTGGGAGCAGTTTTTGTGTTAGCCCTGTTTTTTGTATTCAGAACGTTTACGCACGATCATTTTTTACCCGTCGCTCCCAAAGAAGTACTGAGGTCCCTGCCGTATGCGGCATGGGCACCGGTAGCCCGGACAGACACCGCCAAAGTCGGCGTTATCAAGTACGAGAAAGGCTGCGCATACGACGGCATTAATGTGTATTGTTCGGAAGCCACCAATCTGGTCCGCCTCATGGATATGGCAGGCAATGTAGCGCATATCATTGCGCCGGAAGGCGTGCGTAATTGCCGGCTCGCAAAGCCCTATAGCGGCAGCGATTTCCTGGTGCTCGTCGAGGACAAGAGGATAATGCGTCTGGATTGGGATGCGCGCATCCTTTGGGAAACCTACGGATGGTTCCATCATGATTTCGATATCGACAGCCGCGGCGATATCTATATCCTGATGAACAGGCTCAGGTATGTGCCGCAGATCAACCCGGATAAGTTAGTGGTGGATAACCTGATCGTCGTTTTGACGCCGGAGGGAGCGATAAAGAAAGAATTTTCATTCCTGGATATGGTCATGGCTGACCCCGGCGGCCCGATACTTGCCTGGGTAAAAGAATGCAAGATCCTCAATGAGACCGGCGCAGGAGAGATATTCGATACCAATGCCCTGCAGATAATCGACCGAGATATGGTATTGGCCCCGGGATGCGCGGTAAAGAAGGGGGATATCCTGTTTTCCATGAAAAGCCTCGATATTATCGGGGTCGTCGACCTCCGGAGGCAGCGCATCGTCTGGTCCTGGGGCCGCGGCGAATTGGATATGCAGCATAACCCTACGCTATTGGCAAACGGCAACATCCTCATTTTCGATAACGGCCGCCGAAGAAAATACTCCCGCGTCGTTGAGCTTGACCCCCGCGCAGGCAAGGTCGTCTGGCAGTACAGAGCGCCCGCCGGAGAGGAATTTTTCAGCTCAACGAGAGGATCGGCACAGAGGCTTGCCAACGGCAACACGCTTATCACCGAGTCGGATAAGGGCCGGGTCTTCGAGGTTACTCCCGCAGGCCTGATCGTATGGGAATTCTGGAGCACCGACAGGAGCCGCGACAATAAGGAGCGAGGCGCGATCTACCGGATGAACCGGTATGGCCGCGCGCTGGCCAACCGGCAAGAGAGCGAGGCCTCACGATGAAATTCAAGCGCAAAGGGCGCTTTTATGTGTATATGGTCCGGTGCGCAGACGGCACCTACTATACGGGATACACCCCGGACATAGAGCGGCGCATCCTCCTGCACAATGAAGGCCGGGGCGCGCGGTATACCCGTGACCGCAGGCCCGTAGTTTTGGCCTGGTGCAAGGAATACGCGTATTTCAAGCACGCATTTTTAGAGGAAAAACGGATCAAAAAACTGACCAGGCCGCAGAAAGAGAAATTAATGCAGGAAGGGGGCAGGCGTTGAAGGCGAAGCTGTCGGCATTGTTTCTTGGCGCCATGGTCGTTCTCCTGGCTATGGAAATAGCGCTCAGGGTTATGGGGTGTATGCAGGTACGGACCGCCACAGGCGACACAGGCGTCAGAAAGAATGCCTGTTATACCATCCTGTGCCTGGGAGATTCCTTTACCTTCGGCAGCGGCGCCTCGTCGGATAAAAGCTATCCGCGTCAACTGCAGGGCCTGCTTAATGCCGAGTTTCCTCAAAAAAGTTTTGCGGTTATCAACCGGGGCGTCAATGCCTATACCACACGCATGATCCTGGAACTCTTTGAAAACTACCTGTTGAAAGAGCCTGCCCCGGACCTGGTCGTCTTGTTGGCCGGAGGCGCTAATATCTGGAATTTCAACGGCTACCACGCGTACCTTCAGGGAAAAACCGTATGGTCAAGGTCGCAGGGTTTTCTTTCTCAAATCAGGTTGTATAGGTTGGCGAAATTATTGTGCATGAATATCAGGGATAAGGCTGCCCTCTTGCGCGAGAAGGAAGTCATACAGAGCAGCTCTTTCGGCAGGCATGATGTGCGCGAGTATAAAGAGAAGATAGCGTTATGCTTGTATGACGGCAGGTTCGCAGAGGCCCAGGAATTAACGCGTAAGATAATAGCGCTGAATCCCGGCAGCTCCGATTCCTATTTTACCCTGGGGCTGGTGTATCTGAAGAAAGGAGACAAGGAGGCAGCCGAGCCTTGTTTCGAAACGGCGATTAGATTAGACCCGAGCCGGCCTGACTATTACGGCAGTCTTGTAGAGTGTTTTTCCGGCACCCGGAAAGATGTCGAGCCTGCCGTTAAATTTCTGTCTCAGTTCAAGGCGAAGTCGCCGGATGTCGCCTGGCAGATCGAAAGGCTGCGCAAAGGGCAAGAGTATGACCGGGCCATAGCGTCGTGGATAGCCAGCGATTTGGAAAAGATCGTGCGTATCTGCCAGGGCCGCCGGATACGGATTATCCTCCTGGATTACCCAAAGAGCAACATAAATGGAGCAATACGAGAGGTCGCCGTAAAATATTCCCTGCCGCTGGTAGATTGCGAAGAAATCTTTAGAAAGTTGATGCGATCGGGCCATGTTGCGGCCGATTTCTTTGTGCCTGACGCCCACTGTAATGCGAAAGGATACGGCATCATCGCAAAAAATATATATGATAAGATCGTAGAAGCCGGGTGGCAAAATTATTAAACACAGGAGCTATCTGTGTCCTTTAGTTTATTAGCTTTGTTAAAAGAAATATGGCACACGTTTGACGATGCGGCGTTGTACATCCTTTTCGGCATTGCTATAGCAGGCATAATCCAGATTTTTGTTGATAACGAAAAGATCGTAAAATATCTTGGCAAGCCAGGCTTCAGCTCGGTATTCCTTGCTGCTCTATTCGGAGTGCCCCTGCCTTTGTGTTCATGCGGCGTCATACCTACCGCAATGTCCTTAAGAAAAAGAGGGGCATCAAAGGGCGCCGTCCTTTCATTTATGATTTCGACCCCCGAATCAGGCGTTGATTCGATAGCAATATCTTATGCGCTGCTTGATCCCTTGATGACTGTTTTCAGGCCGCTTGCGGCATTTGTAACGGCTATTGTGGCGGGCATTAGCGAAAATATCTTTGGGAAAGAAAAAGAGGGGGCAGAGATAAAACAGGAAGGCCATTGCGAATGCTGTGGAGAGGAGAATCTCAAGGAGCATCGCCATAGCTTCAGCCAGAGGATAACATATGGAATGCGCTATGCGTTTGTTGACTTGTTGAGCGATATAGCCTTGTGGCTTACCGTAGGGATCATCGTCGGTGGCATTATTTCATATTTTGTCCCTCAGCGCTTCATCGAGAATTATCTTGGTTCCGGATGGCAATCCATGATCGTCATGCTTATCGTAGGCATCCCTCTGTATATCTGCGCCTCCGCTTCAACGCCGATCGCCGCAGCATTGATCCTGAAAGGCATGAACCCGGGAGCGGCTTTTGTTTTTCTTCTGGCAGGGCCCGCAACGAATACCGCAGGAATAATAACGATTGCCCGGTTCATGGGCAAAAGGACAGTGGCGATATATCTTGCCTCTATTTCGATGTGCGCGGTTGGTTTGGGTTTATTGCTCAACTGGATATATTCCGTTTTCGACATTAATGCCAATAGCGCCATGGGAAGGGCAGGCGATATTTTTCCTCATTATATTAAAATGATCTCTGCGATGATCCTGATCGGCCTGATGATCAATAGCGTCTATCAATCAAAAAAGCATGCGTTGCACAGCGTAAGCGAGAAGGGGGAGTAATGAAACAATGGTACGAGTCATTATTTGAGAATTACGCCCACAAATACGACGAGGAGTGTTATGTCCAGGGAACTGTGGGAGAATGCGATTTCATTGAGCAGGAGATCGACCGCAATAAATCTCTGAAGATCATAGATATTGGTTGCGGCACCGGCAGGCATTCAATTGAACTAACGAAAAGAGGGTATGGCGTGACCGGTGTTGATTTGTCCGACTCCCAAATTGCAAGGGCAAAAGAGAAAGCAAAAGAACTTGATCTGAACATTGATTTTCAGAAACATGACGCCAGAAACCTTCCCTTTGAAGGCGAGTTCGACCTGGCGATCATGCTCTGCGAAGGCGGTTTTTCTTTAATGGAAACGGATGAGATGAATTTTGAAATATTAAAGAACGCGACAAAGGCGTTAAAAGATAAGGGCAAGTTTATATTCACGACATTGAACGGGTTATTCCCGCTTTTTCATTCCGTCAAAGAATTTTATGAGTCTGCGGCCAAAGAAGGCAATTCAGCGTGCAAAAATTGTTCTTTCGATCTGCTGACGTTCAGAGACCACAACACCGTCGTGTTCGAAGATGATGCGGGAAATAAAAAGGAATTAAAATGCAACGAGCGCTATTATGTGCCGAGTGAGATAATGTGGCTTTTAAAGACACTCGGATTCAGAAAGATCGATGTTTTTGGCGCGAAGCTCGGGGCCTACTCAAGAAACGACAAACTGACGACAGAAGACTTTGAAATACTTGTTGTTGCGGAGAGATGAGAGATAATATAAACGAAATAACGCCGAAGTCTAAGCGCGTGTCGCTGAATTCTAGGCGGCCGAAAGATTTCTCGTCAGAAGCTGCTCGAAATCTTTCTGGCCAGAATTCGGCATGACAGCCAAAAGTTTTTATCAAAACTTTCGGCTGATTGCTGGGACGCGAAGTGCAAACAGATTTTGCATTTTTTGGCAGGGTTGTATGGCATCCGTTAACAAATTGATTTATATCGAGTTAGGGAAAAGGCGATAGAGAACCAAACGTAAGTGGAGATTATAAAATGACAGAATTTAATGAGCATAAAAAAGACATACTGGATCAATTTACGAAGCAAGCTGTTCCATTCGCCGAGCGACTGGCCTATTCGAACGAAGAATCAACAAGCCTGCTTATTAAAATGTCTAGTATGGGGAAGAATGATGCGATTTTGGACGTTGCTTGCGGTCCAGGATTGCTTTCTTGTGCACTTGCTCCTTATGTCAAAAAAGTCATGGGAATTGATCTCGTTCCTGCGATGATTGAAAAAGCACAGAAATCTCAGCAAGAAAAGAACCTGTCGAATATTGATTGGAAAATTGGAGATATCTTGCCTTTGCCATTTGCTGATTCAAGCTTTTCGATTGTTGTCTGCCGTTATGCCTTCCATCATTTTCTTAAGCCAGAGGCGGTATTGAAAGAAATGATTAGGGTAACCGAACCACGCGGCAAAGTTGCCGTTATAGATGTTTTTACATCGTCTGCTACCCAATCCAATGCGTATGATAAAGTTGAGAAATTAAAAGACCCCTCGCATGTTCGGACATTGCCTTTGACGGAACTTCAGGAAATGGTTTTTAAGACTGGATTGGTCAATGCTAAAGCAGAATTTTATAAGATTGAAATGAAACTCGAAGATAATCTCAAAGCATCTTTCCCAAAAGAGAAGGGCGATATTGATAAGATTCGTCAGGCCATCATCGATGATATAGAAAAAGATAGAATTGGAATGGGAGCGTGTCGAAAGGAAGAAGACGTATATCTAAACTATCCTATTGTTGCGATTGTAGCGGAAAAACCGTAATCTTATGTTTAACGATAATGATAGGGAATGAATAATAAAACAGTTTTGGCTAACCGCTGGAATTTTCTTGCAGTGTAATTGTGCATTTTTGTAAGGACAGATAACTTATGGACAATCCTGGAGTTATGAAGCCGAAGGTTTTTCTGGTTACCTACGGTTGGCCGATGGATATACTATAGACGGACTATGGAGATGATAGCTAGGGCATTGATCAAAATTGACTAACTTACTAAGGATAAAAGAGTTATAATAAAAATTTATGTTAGACACTCTTTTTGTTGTTATCATTTTTGTCTTGGCAGTATCTACTATTGCGTTTATTGCCCTATGCGATAAATGCTAAAGGACATGTTATGACCGCTATTTATTGGGTGGGAGGGATTGTTTCGCTTGCTTTGTTTATTTACCTCATTGTCGCCCTTCTGAAACCGGAGATTTTTAAATGACTTTGAATGCTGTTATTCAACCTGTCATTTATCTGGCGGCCTTGCTTTCGTTGGTCAAGCCGCTAGGTATTTATATGGCACGTGTATATGAAGGGAAACCCGCCGGGATTAACGTCTGGTTTGGGTGGCTTGAGAGAGGAATCTATCGATTTTCAGGCGTCCGTCCTGACACGGAGATGTGTTGGAGAACATATACGGTTGCCGTGATGGTATTTAATATTCTTGGCATAGCTGTCGTGTATGCGCTGCAGCGTTTTCAAGCGTATCTTCCTTTAAATCCTATGACAATGCCCGGGATTAAACCGGATTTGGCTTTTAATACCGCTATAAGTTTCGCCACGAATACCAATTGGCAAAGTTACGGTGGGGAAGCCACTTTAAGTTATCTGACACAGATGCTGGGCCTGACCGTTCAAAACTTTGTTTCAGCGGCAACAGGTATGGCTATTCTTGTAGCGGTTGTTAGAGGTTTTATTCATAAAGAGAGTAAGACGATAGGTAATTTCTGGGTAGATTTAACTCGTTCGACTCTCTATATTCTTTTACCGCTCGCACTAATTCTCTCAGTAGTATTCGTTGCTCAAGGCGTCGTTCAAACCTTGCGCCCAAGCGCGCAGGTTAAATTGTTGCAAGAGACTAAAAATGCCCAAGGCAAAATTGTTTCAGAGCAAGCTATTGCTTTAGGCCCGGCCGCTTCACAAATTGCCATCAAACAATTGGGAACTAATGGAGGCGGATTCTTTAATGTTAATTCATCGCATCCCTTCGAGAATCCTACCCCGTTATCAAATTTTCTGGAGATGCTGGCCATACTTTTGATAGCCGCTGCGCTTTGTTATACATTCGGTTATATGGTTCGGGATCGGCGGCAAGGGTGGGCTATTTTAGCGGCGATGTTGATAATTTTTATCCCGTGTCTTTGGCTATGCATCCATTATGAGCAGTTAGGCAATCCATTGTTCGATCGGCTGGGTGTTGATAAAGCCGCAAACGCATTGCAACCCGGTGGCAATATGGAAGGGAAAGAAGCGCGTTTTGGTATTGTGAATTCAGCTATCTGGGCAACAGCCACTACCGCCGCCTCTAACGGTTCGGTAAACTCAATGCATGATTCTTTTATGCCCTTAGGGGGATTAATCCCAATGTGGCTAATACAGCTTGGTGAGGTTATTTTTGGAGGCGTCGGTTCCGGACTTTACGGGATGATAGCTTTTATCATAGTCGCTGTCTTTATTTCCGGGCTTATGATCGGTCGGACTCCGGAGTATTTAGGAAAGAAAATTGAAGCATATGAAATGAAAATGGCATCCCTTATGATTTTAATACCGCCGATTCTTGTCCTTGTGGGTACGGCAGTTTCGGTTGTCGTGCCTTCGGCGAAGCAATCAATATTGAATCCCGGGCCGCATGGGTTTAGTGAAATACTTTATGCGTTTTCTTCGGCAGGAAACAACAACGGTAGTGCTTTTGCCGGTTTAACGACTAACACCTTTTTTTATAACATTGCACAAGGTTTAGCCATGTTTTTTGCAAGGTATTGGCTGGCAATACCGGCGCTTGCCATAGCAGGTTCGCTTTCTAAAAAGAAGATTGTCCCAGTAACGCAAGGGACATTGTCGACGCATACGTCGCTTTTCGTTTTATTTCTGGTTATGGTTGTCTTGATTGTTGGGGCGTTGACATTCTTTCCTGCCTTGGCACTAGGTCCTATTGTTGAGCATTTAATTTTGATGGGGCATTAATATGAGCAAATCACATAAACCTAAATCTTTATTTGATCCTTCTATCGCTGGACCCGCAGTAATAGACGCTATTAAGAAACTCGATCCCTGGCACCAGATTAAGAATCCGGTTATGTTTGTAGTTTTAGTTGGGAGTATTTTAACGACTGGGCTGTATATTCAGGCACTTATTGGCAAAGGCGAGGCCCCGGCAGGTTTTATATTAGCCATAACTCTATGGTTATGGTTCACGCTTATTTTCGCAAACTTTTCTGAAAGCATGGCTGAAGGTCGGGGAAAGGCGCAGGCAGAGTCTTTGCGAAAAGCAAGAAAGGATACTCTTGCCAAGAAACTTTCGGAAGCAAAATACAGTTTAAATTATGAGAAAGTACCGGCTTCCACACTTAGAAAAGGCGATATCGTTCTTGTTGAGGCAACCGATATAATCCCGATGGATGGAGAAGTTATTGAAGGAGTTGCCAGCGTTGATGAAAGCGCAATCACGGGAGAAAGTGCGCCTGTTATACGAGAAAGCGGAGGAGACCGCAGCGCTGTTACAGGTGGCACGCGAGTGCTTTCTGATTGGCTTGTGGTGAGGATTAGTTCTAACCCCGGGGAGACATTTCTAGACCATATGATTGCAATGGTAGAAGGGGCCAAACGCCAAAAAACCCCAAATGAGATTGCGTTAAGTATCCTTCTGGCGGTTTTTACTCTCATATTCTTATTAGCTACCGTTACTCTCCTGCCATTTTCCATTTATAGTGTTACGTCTGCCGGCCATGGCGTGCCGGTGACAGTTACCGTATTAGTTGCGCTTCTGGTTTGTCTTATTCCAACGACTATCGGAGGACTGCTTCCTGCTATAGGAATTGCCGGGATGGATAGAATGATTCAAGCAAATGTAATTGCTACTTCAGGCCGTGCAGTAGAAGCTTCCGGTGATGTTGATGTTTTGCTTTTAGATAAAACCGGTACTATCACTTTAGGTAACAGACAAGCTGTCGATTTTATCCCTACAAAAGGGATAAGTATTGAGTCTTTGGCAGATGCTTCGCAAATAAGCTCTTTGGCAGATGAGACACCAGAGGGGAGAAGTATCGTGGTCTTAGCAAAAGAGAAATATGGAATCAGGGAGCGTCAAATTCATGAATTAAACGCAAAATTTATTCCCTTTTCGGCGCAAACGCGAATGAGTGGAGTAGATTTAGGCGATGGCAGGCAAATCAGAAAAGGCGCAGTTGATGCTATAGAAAATTATGTGAAGGGACTCGGAGGATCTTTCCCCGCAGATTTGAAGACTGCCATCATATCTATTTCCAAAAGCGGAGGCACACCATTAGTCGTTTCGGAACACAAGAATGTGCTAGGAGTAATTCACCTAAAGGATATCATTAAGGGCGGTATTAAGGAGCGTTTTGCCGAACTAAGGCGCATGGGTATTAAGACCGTTATGATTACAGGAGATAATCCCTTGACCGCAGCCGCGATTGCTGCTGAAGCGGGCATGGATGATTTCTTAGCTCAAGCTACACCTGAATCTAAGCTTAAATATATCCGTAAAATGCAGGAAGGTGGGAGACTAGTTGCGATGACTGGGGATGGAACTAATGACGCACCGGCTCTTGCGCAGGCAGATGTTGCCGTTGCTATGAATACCGGAACTCAGGCAGCAAAAGAAGCGGGGAATATGGTTGATCTCGATTCCAATCCTACGAAGTTAATCGAAGTCGTCGAAATTGGCAAGCAACTACTCATGACTCGTGGTTCACTAACTACTTTTAGCATAGCTAACGATGTTTCAAAATATTTTGCCATTATCCCGGCGGCATTTGCTGGAACTTATCCTGCACTTAATGCGCTTAATATTATGCATTTAGCTACTCCCGAAAGTGCTGTTTTATCGGCTGTTATATTTAATGCACTCATTATTATATTCCTAATTCCATTAGCGCTACGAGGGGTTAAGTACAAACCTATGCCGGCAAGTCGCCTTTTGCGTGATAACTTATTTATCTATGGAGTGGGAGGAATAATTGCGCCATTTATAGGAATTAAGTTAATTGATATGATTTTGGTTGCATTGAAGCTAGTTCATTAAAGGAATTCAAGATGTTAAAAGAGCAGATACGACCAGCAATTTTAGTATTTATCATTTTGTCATTGATTACCGGAATTATTTATCCATTATTTGTAACCGGGATTGCTCAGATTCTTTTTCATAATCAAGCCAATGGCAGTTTGATTTATAGAAAAGGAGAGCCGATTGGGTCTTCCCTTATCGGCCAACCATTTGATAATCCTAAATATTTTTGGGGACGCCTTTCCGCAACTTCATCTGTTTCATTTAATGCGGCATCTTCCTCAGGATCAAATATGGGGCCATCGAACCCTGCGTTATTGGATGTTGTAAAGGAACGAATCAAGGCTCTAAAAGAGTTTGATTCAAAGAATAACGCTCTCATTCCGGTAGATTTGGTTACTTCGTCGGCAAGTGGATTAGATCCACATATTAGTTTGGCTGCGGCTTTGTATCAAATTCCGAGAGTTGCTCAAGTACGAAGAATATCACAAGATTCAGTTAAAAAGATTGTAGCACGGCATACCAGCGGCCGTTTCTTAGAGGTAATCGGAGAACCGGTAGTCAATGTATTGGAAGCAAATTTAGAGCTGGATGCTTTGGTGCAAAAGTAAAATTGAGGTGAGATATGGATAGACCTAATCCAGATGATTTGTTAGCAAATATCGAGCGTGAAGAGTCCCACAAGGGAAAACTAAAGATTTTTTTCGGAGCAGCTGCAGGCGTGGGCAAAACTTATTCAATGCTTGAAGCTGCTAGGGTAGCAAAGAAAGAAGGCATTGATGTTGTAGCTGGCTGGGTTGAAGCACATAAACGCGCTGAAACAGAAGCTCTTCTTAAAGGATTGGAAATTCTTCCAGCAAAAATTATCCAATATAAGAATGTTGAATTGCGCGAGTTCGATATCGATGCCGCATTGCAGAGAAAACCCGCACTTATTTTAGTGGATGAGCTGGCACACACAAATGCTCCGGGTTCACGCCATCCCAAAAGATGGCAGGATATAGAAGAGCTCCTCGATAAGGGAATTAATGTTTATACAACGCTTAATGTTCAGCATTGCGAAAGCGCAACTGACATTGTTGCCCAGATTACAGGTATAACTGTTCATGAAACGATACCAGATACACTTGTGGAAAAAGCCGATGAAATAGAACTTGTAGATATCCCAACGGAAAACCTCTTGAAGCGTCTCAAAGATGGAAAAGTTTATCTTGGAGAAATGGCAGAGCGGGCGGCACAACATTTCTTTCAGCCTGGAAATCTAATCGCCTTGCGTCAGCTGGCGCTTCGTTATACTGCGCACAATGTAGATGAAAAGCTAATGTCGTATAAGCAGGGTCAGGTTATTTCGAAGGTGTGGGGAGGGCGAGACAGGTTTTTGGTATGTATATCTGCCAGTCCGGGCGCCGTTGGCCTGATTAGGGCAGGTAAGCGCATAGCTTCTGATTTAGGCGTTAATTGGACGGTTGCTTATGTTGAGACCGGGGCGCAACAGAGCGAAAGGGACAGGGCTCGGATTTCCGAAATGATGCGTCTTGCGGAAAAATTGGGCGCACAAGTTGCCACGTTGAGTGGCCAAGATATTGCGGAAACACTCGTATCTTATGCGCGTTCAAAAAATATTAACAAAATAATTGTTGGCAAGCCTGAAAAATTAAGGTTTAGAGAATACGTGTTGGGCTCTTCAATTATAGATAAACTGGCTAGAGCAGGTCGAGAAATGGATTTATATCTATTAAGCGGCGAAGCTCAAGGAGAGCCTGTTAGAGTCCCATCCGCGACCGTGGCTCCATTTTCTTGGAAGAATTTGTTTAAAACATTAGGGATAATTATTGCCTGCTCTTTAATTGACTGGATGGTGTTCCGTCACTTAGGTCTTGTTAATCTGATAATGATTTATTTACTTGGGGTAACATGGATAGCTTATAGGTATGGCCGCAGGATGTCCATGATAGCCTCTTTTTTGAGCGTTTTATGCTTTGATTTCTTTTTTGTGCCTCCCTATTTTACTTTTGCAGTGGCAGACGTTGAATATGTTCTAACTTTTATCATTATGCTTATCGTAGGTTTTGCTATTTCCCATTTAACAGGCCAGCTTCGTCGTCAAGCTAACTTAATGCGTTCCAGACAGGACAGAATGCAGGTTCTTTATGCACTAAGCCGCGATCTATCAAAGAGCTCGTATCCGGATGAGCTTTTTAAAATAGCGCTTAAACATATTCAGGAGTTTTTCAAATACAAGGCAGTTATTTTTACATTTGATGCAAATAAAAAATTAATTCCGCATATTGGAGATATAAAAGAAACAGAACTATCTGTAAACGAAATTGCTGTGGCTCAATGGGTATATGAGAACAAAAAAGTAGCTGGTAAGGATACCGATACGCTCCCCGGTTCCAAGGGTGTTTATTTGCCTTTCGCAGGAGCAGAGAAAATAGTGGGTGTGCTTGGTATTTTTCCAGTTCATGAGAAGCAATTTGTAGATCCTGAGCAGTGGCATATTTTGGAGGTATTTGTTAACCAAACTGCTTTGGCCGTTGAAGGAGCACAGCTTGCCGCAACCGCTCTTGATACAATGTCGAAAATTGAGAGCGAGCGTCTTAAGAATCTGCTTCTGACAACATATTCTTCGGGCTTACCAGGGCCTTTAACATCCATTTCTAAAACTACTTCTGAGTTGTTGAAACCAGAGAATATTCGAGATGAAACCAAGCGGTCAGCGTTAATCAATAAAATTAAACAAGAGGTTGAAACTTTAAATAAACTCATTGCGGAAATATCCAAAATAATTGAATCTGAAGAATAAATTTTATATGAAAAAAGATATGAAAAAAGTTTTTCTTCGCAGTTTTGGCTGCCAAATGAACTCTCGCGATGCGGAGATTATTGCCGGGCTCCTGAAGGCGCAGGGGTACCGGCTGGCCGCCAAGCCTGAGGGCGTGGATATTATCTTGTTTGTTACCTGTTCCGTCAGGCAGCATGCGGAAGACAAGGTATGGAGCCAGATCGGCAGGTACAAGGATACCGGCCCCAGGAAAAAAATAATAGGCCTCATCGGCTGTATGGCCCAGCATTATAAGGAAAAGGCCTTCAGCCGAGCCGCCAACGTGGACCTTGTGGTCGGGCCTAACGATATCGACAAGATCCCTTCGATCCTTAAAAAGCTTTCCGGCAAGAAGCTCTTTGAAACAAAGATATGGGAGACCGACGGGCTGGCCCGCCCCGCCCATATGTATCATACGGGTTTCTACGCCGATAAGGCGCATGCCTCGGTGGTCATTTCCGAGGGCTGCTCCAACTTCTGTTCTTACTGCGTGGTTCCCTATGTCCGGGGGGTATTGCGGCACCGCCAGCACAAGGACATACTCGAAGAAATAACCGAAGCCGTGGCCGGAGGCTTAACCGATATCACCCTTTTAGGCCAGAACGTGAATGCCTATCGCCAGGGAAATGTTGATTTTGCCGGGCTCCTGGAACTGGTGAATAATATCGAGGGGCTGAAGAGCTTCGATTTTGTCACTTCGCACCCTAAAGATACATCCGGCCAGCTGTTTAAGGCGATGGCCGGCCTGGATAAGCTTAAAAAATACCTGCACCTTCCGGTGCAGTCAGGCGCTGACCGGATCCTTGCGCTGATGAACCGCGGTTATACCCGAAGATTTTATTTGGAACTGGCGGATAAATATCGTAAAATTGTACCTGGCGCGGTATTGACCACCGATATCATCGTAGGGTTCCCTACGGAAACCCAAGAGGATTTCCGGCAGACCTACGAGCTGGTTAAAGAGGCGCAGTTTGACGCGGCCTTTATTTTTAAATATTCTCCGCGGCCGGGTACCGCAGCGGCCAAGATTGACGATGACGTCAGCCGCCAGGAAAAGGAAAGGCGGCACAAGTTGATCCTTGACCTGCAAAAAGACATCTCGAAAAGGAAAAAATGCGTAAAAAAATGATCCTGTTGTGTGCGTGTGTTGCCTTCGCCTTTACCCAGGCGCAGGCGTTGAATTACGATAAGGCCAAACTGTACTTTTTGAGCGGCGACTATGCCAGTTGCATTACCGAGGCCGAGAAGATACTGGCGAACGCAAGCTATACCCAGGAACTTGACGGGCTCTATTGCCTGTTGGGTTTGAGTTACCTGAAAGAAGGCAATTACCTGCGTGCCTCCGATATCTTTGAGATCATCTTGAAGGAATTCAAAGACAGCGCCTATGCGGATGACGCAAGGCTCGGCCTGGGGGACAGTTACTTTCTGCGCGCCAACTATGAAAAGGCCGCCGCTATTTATAAGAAAATGGTTACGGACCGCCCCAAGAGCAAGCTGCTGCCTCAGGCCTATTACCGGCTGAGCCAATGCGCCCTTAAAATGGATAAACCTCAGGAGGCAGGGCAGTACCTGGATAAGATCAGGAGCGACTTTCCCTTGAGCCCTGAAGCGCGCTTTGAGGCAGGATGCCCTCTGCCGCTGGCGCCGGGGCAACAGCAGGCTTCTGTGCCGAGTCTTTGTTATGCGGTGCAGGTGGGCTGTTTTTCCAACAAGGTCAACGCCCAGAACCTTGCGGCCAAGTTGACGGCCCAAGGGTATAGCGCTTACGTAGAAGAGGCGGCTTCGTCAAGCAAGGCCACCTATCGGGTCAGGGTAGGCAGGCTTTCCACGAGGCAGGAGGCTGTACAGCTTGAGAAAAAGCTTGCGGTTGAAGGCTACCCCACAAGAATCTTCCCATAATAAGCCCAGCGCCGTTTTCTTGGTCGGCCCTACCGCTACAGGCAAGAGCCGCATCGCGGTTTTTCTGGCAAGAAAGATCGGCGCCGAGATCATCTCCTGTGACTCCATGCAGGTGTACAAGCAGATGAGTATCATTACCTCAAAGCCTTCGGCTGTCCTGCTTAAAAAAGTGCCCCACCATCTCCTCGGCGTGGTCTCCGCGGAACAGGAATATGACGTTTCAAGGTACCGGCGCCAGGCCCTGGCAACGATGCGGCAGATCGCCGAGCGCGGCAAGGTACCGCTGTTTGTCGGCGGCACCGGCCTTTACATGTCGATACTGGTCGACGGGATCTTTAAAGAAAAAACACCCCATCCGCGTACCCGCGCGCTGCTCTACAAACAGGCGCAGCAGCACGGTAGCGGTTACCTGCATGCGCGATTGAGAAAGATCGACCCCGAGGCCGCTTTGAAGATCCATTCTCATGATACCCGGCGCATCGTGCGGGCTCTGGAGGTCTTTAAAACCACCGGCCGGCCCATTTCACATCTGCAGAAAGAAAGAAAAGGCCTTGCGGATACCCACGCGGTGAAGATCTTTTGTCTGTCCATGCCAAAGGCAGACCTTGACCGCCGGATCGACAGGCGACTGGATGAGATGTTCAGGCATGGCCTTGTTGACGAGGTGCGCGCATTGCGCAGGCTGCGCTTGAGCAGGACCGCCGCGTATGCCATCGGTTTAAAAGAACTTCAGGGGTATTGGGAAGGCGCCTGCAGCCTGGATGAGGCAAAGGCCCTGATGAAGCGAGCCACGCATCAATACGCCCGGCGCCAACTCACCTGGTTTCGCAAGGATAAACGTATCCAGTGGATCGCGGTTGGCAGCGCAGAACCGCCCCGGCAGGTGGCAGATCGTATATGGAAAAAGCTCTCTTAGTCAGCATAAAGTTCAAGACCGAAAAGACCGGCTGGTCAATGGACGATGTGGTCAATGAGCTGGAAGAATTGACCCGCGCCTGCGGCGCCCAGATCGTCGATCACGTCAATTGTTTCTGCGAAAAACCCGCGCCCAGGTTTTTTGTCGGCAAAGGCAAGGCCGAGGAGATCGCCCTTGCGGCCGCCGAGGAAGGCGCCGATACCGTGATCTTCAGCCGCGATCTATCCGGCACGCAGCAGCGCAACCTCGAAGAGGTTATCGGTAAAAAGACCATTGACCGGACCCAGTTGATCCTGGATATATTCGCGCGGCACGCCAAGACCCCGGAAGGAAAGACCCAGGTTGAACTTGCCCAGCTGCAATATTTGATGCCCCGGCTGGTGGGCCAGGGCATTATACTTTCCCGCCTGGGCGGCGGCATAGGGACAAGCGGCCCGGGAGAACAAAAACTGGAGGTCGACCGCCGGCGCATCCGCAAGCGCATCGACAGGCTCAGAGTCGACCTGCGGCATTTAAGCCTGCACCGTCAAACCCTGCGTAAGCAGCGAAAAGAGAATGCCGTGCCTACCGTGGCCCTGGTCGGGTATACTAATGCCGGCAAGTCTACTCTGATCAATACGCTTACCCATGCCGGACAGCTCGTGCAGGACAGCCTTTTTACGACGCTTGACCCTCTTGCTCAAGGCCTTAAGCTTTCCGGCGGCGGGACTGTGGTGATCTCGGATACGGTCGGGTTCCTGAATAACCTGCCGCATCACCTTATTGAGGCCTTTAAAGCGACACTGGAAGAAGTTATTGAGGCAGACCTGCTTATCCACGTCTTGGATGCCGGCCATCCGCTGGTACGTGAATACGCCAAGGCTGTCTACGCAGTATTAAAAGAGTTGCACGTTGAAGAAAAACCCATGATTACTGCCCTGAATAAAATCGACTTGGTTGAAAACAAGGCTTGGATAGACCGCCTCGCACAGGAATCCGTTAATCCGGTGCCCATCTCGGCAAAGTTCGGCATCAACCTTGACCAGCTGCTTGCAAGAGTGGGGGAGTTCCTTGAACCGAAGATGCTTAGTCTGGACCTGGTCATTCCGCACCGGCGTATGGACCTGGTGGATATTTTTTACCGCCAGGGGCAAGTCAAAGATATAAAGTACATGCAGAAAGGAATAGAAATTAAGGTAAGCTTGCCAAAAATAGTAGCCGCTAAGCTGTTGAAAGATAAAGATATTGAGAGAATCTGTTAGAATATATAAAAAAAATAATAAATTTATGTTGACAAAATATTAGTTTTATGTTATATATATCATTGGAATAAAAGATAAGTTACTCTGTCGCGTAAACGCCCCCGAAATTTCCCGAGGCGTTCATCTCTGGCGCGCTGCGCGCACCAGAGTTTCGCTAGACAAAAGCAGAAGGTGCTCAATGCCGTTATTCGATATTCATATTAGTCCTGATGAGCCGGTGTATGTGATCAGCGTGGTGAGCAAGCTGGTAGGGCTGCCGGTTTGGACCTTGCGTCAATTGGATAAGGCGGGTATTGTATGCCCCAAGAGGATCGGTAAGAAAAGCCGCCTCTATTCCTTAAAGGATGTCAAGCGGCTCGAATACGTATATTATTTAATGCAAGAGAAACATGTCAATATACGCGGGATAAAGATCATTCTGGAGATGGAAATCAGGGAATAATTTTTTTTGGGCTATAACTAGCACTCCAGTATCAAGAGTGCTAAAGGATCGAGAAGGAGCTACACATGAGACTGGACAAATTTACCGTTAAATTACAAGAGGCCCTTCAAGAAGCGCTCAATATCGCTCAGGAGCGCGGGCACCAGCAGCTGGAGCCGGAGCATTTACTATATGCGCTCCTGCGGCAGGAAGACAACCTGCTTGTGTCGGTACTGGACAAGCTTGGAGTGCCGTCTTTTTCCGCGATCAAGGCGTTGGAGCAGGCATTAGACAAACTCCCCCGGATCAGCAGTTCCCAGGGGCAGGTCTATTTTTCCCGGCGTTTCAATACCCTCATGCATGCCGCCCAGAAAGAGGCGCAGTTATTAAAGGATGAATTTGTTTCTGCGGAGCATGTATTACTGGCGGGGCTTGCTGACGCCGACTCGCCGGTCGCGCAAGAATTCAAGAAAGCCGGGGTAGATAAGGAAAAGGTGCTCTTGGCGTTAAGCCAGGTCCGCGGCAGCCATCGTATAACCGACGAAAACCCGGAAGAAAAGTTCAATGCCCTGCAGAAGTACGGCCAGGACATCACTGAGCTGGCAGCGCAGATGAAGCTTGACCCGGTGATCGGAAGGGACCGGGAGATCCGCAGGTTGATGCAGGTGTTATCGCGCAGGACCAAAAATAATCCGGTATTGATCGGCGATGCCGGCGTAGGCAAGACCGCCATTATCGAAGGCCTGGCGCAGCGCATCGCGTCTTCCGACGTGCCGGAAGGCCTGAAGAATAAACGGATCATTTCTTTGGACCTGGGAAGCCTGGTCGCCGGGACGAAATTCCGCGGGGAATTCGAGAACCGCCTTAAGGCGGTTTTTAAGGAGATACAGAGCGCCAACGGCCAGGCCATCCTTTTCATCGACGAGTTACACACCGTCGTCGGCGCCGGCGCCGCAGAAGGCGCGATCGACGCTTCGAATATGCTCAAGCCTTTGCTTGCCCGCGGGCAGCTGCGCTGCATCGGAGCCACGACCCTGGATGAATACCGTAAATACATCGAGAAAGACCGTGCCTTGGAGAGAAGGTTCCAGCCGATCTTTGTGGATGAGCCGTCGATCGAAGATACTATCGCCATATTGCGCGGGCTCAAAGAACGTTACGAATTGCACCACGGAGTGCGCATCAAGGATTCGGCGATCCTGGCTGCCGCAACCCTGTCCGGCCGCTATATCACCGAGCGGCACCTGCCGGATAAGGCCGTAGACCTGATCGATGAGGCGGCATCCCGCCTGCGTATCGAGATAGACAGTATGCCCGCGGAAATCGATGCGATCCAGCGCAAAGTTATGCAGTTGGAGATAGAGAAGCAGGCACTAAAAAAAGAGAAGGATACTACCTCGACGCAGCGCTTGAGGAGCCTCGATGAAGAGCTCGCCAGCCTTAACAAAGACCTTGAAGCCAAAAAGAAACAGTGGGACGCGCAGAAAGCGGTCATCGTCAAGATCCGTCAGATAAAAGCCGGCATCCAAGAGGCGAAAAACCAGGCACAGGCGGCGGAAAAAGACGGCGATCTGGACAAGGTAGCCGAAATAAGGTACGGAAAACTCATCGAGCTGGATAAAGAGCTCAAAAAACAGAATGAGGCGCTTGCGAAATTCCAGTCCGAAAGCATCCTGCTGAAAGAAGAGGTTGATGACCAGGATATCGCCAAGGTGGTCGCAGAATGGACCGGTATCCCGCTGACCAAGCTCATGGAATCAGAAACACAAAAGCTCCTGCATATGGAGGATGAGCTTAAATCCAAAGTCGTCGGCCAGGATGAGGCGGTGGAGGCGATTTCCTCCTGTATCCGCCGCTCCCGTTCCGGCCTGGGCGATGAGTCAAGGCCCATGGGCTCATTTATTTTTATGGGGCCTACCGGCGTAGGCAAGACCAAGCTTGCCAAGGCCCTGGCGTGGTTCCTCTTTGATGACGAAGAGGCGATGGTACGCATCGATATGTCCGAATACATGGAAAAGTTCAGCGTCTCCCGCCTGATCGGCGCTCCGCCCGGCTATGTCGGATACGAAGAGGGCGGGCAGTTGGCCGAAAAAGTCAGGCGCCGGCCTTACGCGGTGGTGCTGCTTGACGAGATAGAAAAGGCCCACCCGGATGTCTTTAATATCCTGTTGCAGATCATGGACGACGGCAGGCTTACGGACGGCCAGGGCCGCACCGTTAATTTCAAGAACACGGTCATTATCATGACCTCGAATATCGGCCAGGAGATCATCCAGAGCCATGGCTCTATCGGTTTCAAGGCGGGCAAGGAAGACTCAGCCTACAAGGAGATCAAGGAACGCCTTCTGGGAGAGTTGAAGAAGACCTTCCGCCCGGAATTCCTGAACCGCCTGGATGATGTAATCATCTTTAACCCGCTTGACAAAGACCAGATCCAAAAGATCCTGGATGTAGAGCTCCAGCCGTTGTATAGCCGGCTTAAGGCCAGAGGTATCGAGTTGACGGTAACCCGTAAGGCCAAGGATATGCTTATCGATAAGGGATTCGATGCCCACTTCGGCGCCCGGCCTTTAAAACGGACGATTCAAAAGTACCTGCAGGACCCTCTGGCGGTCAAGATATTAAAGGGCGAATTAAAGGAAGGTAGTAAGGTAACCGCGGAACTGAATGGGGCGGGCCTGATTTTGTTGACAAAGTAAGGTTTTGTGTTAGAATTACCCTTTAGCATTCTAAAGACGTGAGTGCTAATAAGGAGCGTCAAAATGGTACGTACGGTCGATTATGAGAACAGAAGGAAAGCGGTCCTGGCCGCGGTGATTAATCGCTACATCAAAAACGCCGAGCCGGTAGCTTCGGAAATCCTGGCCAGGGAATTCGGCCTGAGTTCCGCTACGATCAGGAATATCTTCGCGGAGCTTGAGGCATCGGGCTATTTGACGCACCCGTATACCTCCGGCGGAAAGATCCCCACGGACAAAGGCTACCGTTATTATGTGGATTCGTTGATCTCCCAGATCGAGCTCCTGGAGGAGGAAAAGGAACGCATCGTCCGGGAATACAAAAAACAGATCCTTAGGCTTGAGGATATGCTGGAGACAACCTCCGAGGTCGTCTCGGTAGTCACGCACTACGCCTCGATCGTTTCTCTGCTGGAATGGCACGACCGTTTTTACTATAAGGGCATAAGCTTCATTCTGGAGCAGCCGGAATTTCAGGATTCCAACCATATCCGGCTGTTGATCAGGATGCTTGAGGATAAACGCCGCCTGATCGACGTGATCAACCGGGATTTCGACGGCAAGGTCAAGATCTATATCGGCACCGAGCTGGGTTGTTCGGAGATGAAGAACTGCAGCCTGGCGGTGTCCCGGTACCGCGTAAACAATAGGCCTTCAGGAAGGCTGGCAGTATTGGGGCCGATGCGCATGGAATACCGGCATACGATCTCCGCCCTGGAGTATATCTCCGACGTGCTTAGCGAGACTTTGAGCGGGATTTAACGATGAACAACGATAAAGAAAATAAAGAAAAAGAACAGGCAAAGACCGTTTCGCTGCAGGAGGCCGAATACCTCAAGCTTAAGGAGGACGCGGCTAAGGCAGCGGAGTACTGGGATAAGCTCCTGAGGACCCAGGCGGAATTCGAAAATGTCCGTAAGCGCCTGGAGAGGGACAAGCAGGACTTTGTCAGGTTTGCCAACGAAGGCATGATCGTAGACCTGCTCAATGTCCTGGATGACCTGGAGCGCACGGTAGAGTTGGCCGGCGGCCAGCAGACGGACCTGGGCGCCTTCCTGAAGGGCATCGAGATGATCCTGGCGCACCTGTATGACCTGTTGAAAGATTACGGGGTCAAGCCAATAGAAACGGAGGGCAAACTCTTTGACCCGCACTATCATGAGGCATTGATGCAGGTAGAACATAAGGACCTGCCTGAACATACAATAGTAGAGGAGTTGCAAAAGGGGTACCTTTTGCATGACCGGGTGATCAGGACCGCAAAGGTGAAGGTTTCCAAAAAACCCGGACAATAGAAGGAGGGTGGTTACTATGGCAAAAGTTATCGGTATCGATTTAGGGACGTCAAATTCGGCAGCCGCGGTCATGGAAGGCGGCAGGCCGGTGATAATACCTTCGGCTGAAGGAGCGGGGGTTGCTTCGGGAAAAGCGTTTCCTTCCTACGTTGCCTTTACCAAGGATGGCCAGCGCCTGGTCGGCGAGCCGGCAAGGCGTCAGGCGGCGATAAACGCCGAAGGCACCATCCAGGCAGCCAAGCGCAAGATGGGGACCGACTTTCTCTTCAAGGTCTACGGCAAAGAGTATACCCCTCAGCAGATCTCGGCGTTCATCCTGCAGAAGATCAAGCAGGATGCCGAGGCCTACCTGGGCGACAAGGTGGAAGAGGTGGTTATCACCTGCCCGGCATATTTTGACGATAACCAGAGGACCGCAACCAAGGACGCCGGAGAGATCGCCGGCCTGAAGGTATTGCGCATCATCAACGAACCCACTGCCGCTTGCCTTGCCTACGGGCTTGAAAAGTCGCAGAAGTCGCAGAAGATCATGGTTTTTGACCTCGGCGGAGGCACGCTCGACGTTACCATCATGGAGATGGACCAGGGGGTATTCCATGTGCAGTCGACATCCGGAGATACGCAGCTGGGCGGCACGGACATGGATAAAGCGCTCCTTGAGTATATCGCCGGGCAGTTCAAGCGCGAAACCGGCATAGACGTGATGAACGACAAGATGGCGGTGCAGAGAGTACGCGAAGCGGCGGAGAAGGCAAAGATCGAGCTGTCTTCGACCGTGACCACGGACATTAACCTGCCGTTCATTACCGCCGACGCCAGCGGCCCGAAACACCTGACCATGTCGCTTACCCGCGCGAAACTCGAGGACCTGATTTCGCCGATCATCGACAGGTGCAAGCACCCCATGGAGCAGGCGCTTACGGACGCAAAGCTTACGGCAAAAGATGTCGACCGCGTGATACTGGTCGGCGGGCCTACGCGTATGCCGATCGTCCAGAAGTTCGTAGAGGATTATGTGGGCAAAAAGATCGAGCGCGGCGTTGACCCCATGGAATGCGTTGCCCTGGGCGCGGCCGTCCAGGCGGCGATCATCACCGGCGAGGTCAAGGATGTGTTGTTGCTTGACGTAACCCCTCTTTCGCTGGGCATTGAAACCTTAGGCG
>DATJPV010000003.1:0-18287 GCA_035506195.1 Patescibacteria group bacterium
GGCCGCTCAAGAGTATCTCGCTTGAAGGGTCAAGATCGATGATGTAGTCATGGATACAGTACTCCGTTTCGCGCAGGAACTTCTCCGGATCCCGGTAGTATTCCTTAAACGCCTCCAGCTGGGAAACGGGGTTGACGATCTAGTGCCCCTGCTTCTTCAGGGCAATGAGCTCATCGATGACCCCGCTTACCTTGCCGGGGTCCTGAGGCCAAAGATGCTTGTAGGCGGCCTGGCGGAACCAGCCCTCCTTGTCTTTGACGAGGCCGCACTCAAGGAGCGCGGTAAAAGAAACCTCTTTGTGGATGCCTCCCGGCTGGCTTAGCCACTTGACCAGCTCGGGCAGTTCGCCGAGATTGCTCTCCAGGATCAAGGTCAAGAAGGTAATGGAGAAGGGGCGCTTGCAGCGCGCCTCAAGGTTGGCGATGGCGCTCATAATCCGGGCGTGACTGCCCGACATCCCCCGGATAGTATCGTGCGTATGAGGCTTGAGGCCGTCCAAAGAAAGCCCCAGGAATTCCAGCCGTGAATCCGCTATCTCCTGGGCTTTGGTTTCGTCGATCAAGTATCCGTTGGTGGACATAATGGAGGCGAAACCTTTTTCATACATGTAATTGCATAAAGGCAGTATCCAATCAAGCATAAGCGGCTCACCGCCCATGATATTTATGTCCAGCTTATAATCGATAAACTGAGAAAGGCCGTCGACGAATTTTTTGCACTCTTCGAAAGACAACGCCTTATCCGCCTCCGGCGCCTTCCAGTTCAGACACATTTGGCATTTGAAAAAACACCGGTGCGAAACGATCAGGTTGCAAAAAAGCGGTGCGCCGACCCGGGAAAGGGCAGGAACCGCGACACTCTCACTGCTCATTGTTTTCGTCCTCAAAGAAACAGTTGACCATCAGCTTGCAGTTCTTGGTACACTGTGCGATCTGTGTGCGCACCTTTTGCGCTTTTTCGGAAAACCATACCTGGCTTATGTGGTCGGTTTTGATGTTGCCGATCGGCTCCAAGGCAAGGCAGAGAAAGATGTTCCCGTCGGGCAACACCGTAAAAGAATCGTATCCTAAGTTGCACTTCGTCCGTTTCACGAAGCGCTGCGGCTGCCGGAAATACGTCTTGAATACCTCGAACTGCGCGGCATGATTGGCAATCTTATAGCCGCTTTTCTTGCGCCTGCTTAATTCATCCAGGACCCCTGCCGCCTTGTCGGGGTCAGGCCACAGGAAGCGGCAGCTTTCATCTTCATACCACGTATCGGATCCCGGCATGGCAAACGGCTGCATAACGGCCTGAAAATAGATGAAGTTTATCCGCGGCTGGGCATTGACCCATTCGGCAAGCTCCAGGGTATCATCTAAATTCGCCCCCGTGATGATGGAAGCGATAAACAACTGGACCGGGGAAGCGCTAAAGGAAGCGAAGTAGTCAAGCGCATCCATGACCTTCGCGTGGACTCCCGGTACGCCTCTTAAGAAATCGTGGGTGCCGGGCGTCATGCTCTCGAGAGAAAAACCAAGCGTATGCAAACCGGAGCTTATGAGGCGGTCCGCCATTTCCCGGTCGAGCAGAAAACCGTTCGTAGTCATGGTGGTACAAAAACCCTGGTGCGCGGCAAGGCTGATTAATTCGGTAATCCTTTTTTTCAATAGTGGCTCTCCGCCCACGAATTGTATCTGCGTATCTTTACCGGTAAAGTCCCGAAGCGACCGCAAGAACCCTGCGTACTCTTCCAGGCTTACCAGCTCATCCGGTTTATGATGCTTCCAGATATGGCATATCTTACAGCGCAGCGAACAGTTCTCCGTCACGATCAAGTCGCATTGCCGGATGCTATTTTTTACCTGAGGGCTATTCATCGGTGCTTTCGCGAAAAAAACAGTTCACCAGGGTATTGCATACCCGGTCGCACGTGCGCATCTGTTGCCGCAACCCAGCTATCCCCGGCTCGGCCAACATGTCCGCCAGAGGGTCTTTTTTGATGTTGCCGACCGGTTCCATAAAACAACAGATCCGCACATCGCCCGCCGGATCGATGCTGACGACGTAGTCTCCCAGTAGGCAACGTATCCCTTCTTTTCGCTGGCGGGGATTATGAAAATAGGCCCTGAACAGCTCAAGCTGGGCAACGGGATTGGCAATCGGATACCCCCGTTCTTTCATTTCGATCATCCGGTCAAAGGTTTCATCGACCAGCTGTTTCTCGCGGGGCCAAAGAAATGAAAATTCATCGTGTTCCATCCAATCGTTGCCTACGGCAGCAAAAAAAGGGGTGGTTACCGCCATAAAGGTGATATAGGCAAAGCGTCCATCATCTTTGACAAAGCGTATCGTATCGAGTATTTCATGCATATTCTTGCCCGAGATAACCGTCTGGGCACACACCCGCACGGTATCTTTATGCGCGCTCAGGTATTCCGCGGCCTGCAGCACTTTTTCGTGCGCACCGTGTATGCCGCGCAAAAAGTCATGCGTGTGAGGATGCGCGCTGTCAAAGGACAGCTGAATGCTTTTGAGGCCTGCCTGCGCAAGGTGCGCAGCCTTGTCTTTGGTAATCAAAACGCCATTGGAAGCAAGCCCCACCCGGAACCCTTTGCGGCTATACAGATTGATAACGTCGACTATCTGCCCGTGCAAAAGCGGCTCACCCCCGCTGAAAACAACCTCCTTCTCCCCGGCCAGGACTTCCTGCAGTTGATCGGCCAGCACCATAAGCGTCTGCGCATCCAGGCCGCCGTCCTGCTCCTCTGTTTTCCACATGTAACACATGCGGCATCGCAAACAACACCGCCGGAACAACTCGATGGAGCAAGTCTTGGGCCTATACACGGTCGTCCTCGAAGTAGCAGTTGACAAGCAGATTGCAATTCTGACGGCAGTTGCGTATCTTTTCCCGGACGTCCGCCGCCCGTTGGGAGCCCCAGATACCGCACAGGCTATCACGGAACACGTTACCTATGGGCTCATAAAAATAGCACAAGTACACATCGCCTGCCTGATTGACCTCAACCGCTTCCTGGCCCAGGTTGCAAGTGGCCTTTTTGGTAAAATGCAGCGGGTCGCTGAAATAATCGAGGAATACCTTCAGTTGCGCGATGCTGTTGTTGATCTTGTGGCCTTTCTTCTTGAGCTCAATGAGCCTATCTAGCACAGAGCGCAATCCAGATATGTCCTGCGGCCAGAGAAACCGGAACTCCTCCCGCAAGAACCATGCGGCATCCGGATGCGTTCCGAACGGCTGCATAACCGCCATAAAATAAATATGGTCTATCCTCCCATCCCGCTCGACCTCATCTGCCAAGGGGACGATCTCGTGCAGATTCAGATTGGAAATGACGGTATTAATCCCTAGTTTGACACCGGGGGTTGCCTTGGCAAGATAGCCGATCGCCTTGATGATCCGCTCGTGGCTGCCGGCGAAACCCCTGATCTCGTCGTGCACCTTGGCGTCCCGGGCGTCAAGGGAAAGATTGAGGTTGCTGATGCCGGATGCGATGATCTTGTCGGCGAAGGCCTCATCGATCATAGAACCGTTGGTAGTGGCGACGGTGTGATACCCCTTCTGGCTTATGTGGCGGGCCAGCGGTAACGCCCAGGGGGTAAGCAGGGGATCGCCTCCGCTCAAGCGCACGCCTTTCACCTGGAAGGCCTCCAGCTCATCAATGATCTGGAGGCACTTTCCCAAATCTAATCTATTTTCTCCTTTGTCCTGCCGCCAGATATTACACATCCGGCAATGAAAATTGCAGTGATTGTTCAAACTAAGCCCCAACTCGATCGTACCGTTATGCATCTTTCTTACGCCTTCACCGTGCGCAGATAATCCCTCTGTCTGCCCTTCTGCCGGCCGACTGCCTGAAAAATATCCTGTATCTTCTGGATATCATGGCCGTAGCGCTTGTACAAAAAGAAAAGAAAATGTTCCTCTTCGTACGTCGGAAAGTTCTCGTAGCCCCCCATGGCGCTTACTACCTTATCGTAAGACTCGAGGGTCTGCTGTTTTTTTTCTGCCCACTTCAAGCCGCCGATTTCATCAAAGCCGAATTGCGTAAAGTTTTTACTGTATCTCCTCTCCTCGAAGGAGACGACTTCGTTGACGTCAAAGATATTCTCGATGCCGTACTTATCAGGTTCGCAAAACAGTAAACTGCCGACCCTTAAGTCAAAGGTATTGTAATAAAAACGGTTGATGCAGTCTTTGTTGCGCCGCAGGAAGCTGATGGTGTCCTGGATATCCTGTTCCTGCTCGTACGGAAGGCCGCAGATGATTTCGATCCCCGTCCAGATCCCCAGCTCATGCGCCCAGCGGATAGCCTGCTCCAGTTGTTCCACAACGATCTCTTTTCTGATATACCGCAGGAGCCGGGGGCTGCCTGTCTCAATACCGAAAATAAGCCTGATGCAGCCTGCGTCTCTCATCTTCTGCAGGAGCTGACGGTTCAAAAAGTTTGCCCGGGCGCAATCGCTCCAAAGTATCCGCAGCTTTTTTTCGATGATCGCATCGCAGAGCTCTTCGAGATACGCCTGGCTGACGTTGATCTCGTTATTGAGGAAAAAATAGCCTGTCGGATTATAGCTATCCTGCAGCCGCGCAAGGATCTCTGCCGCCTGCCGTGCGGGCATGATAAATTCCAAGGCACCAAACGATTCGGAGCAGAATATGCAGTGATAAGGGCAGCCCTTGATGAACCCGAACGGCAACACCAGGGTCCCGGAACGATGGAAATCATCGACAACGGCTCGTGCTTCCTGCGCGTAATCCGCGGCAAGGCCGCGGTAACGGTAGTATTCCAGGGGCAGTCCGTCAAAGGTCGGCTCTTCGATCTGGTAATAGTCGACCTGGATGCTGCGTTTGGCGGTATTGTACTGAACCCCCTCAAGGCAAGACAGATCCCGCCCTTCCTTTTTGGCCTGCAGCACGATCTCCAGGGCCTTTTCCCCGGCTCCGGTCACATAAAAATCGATGGCGGGGGAATCGTACTCCATGTACATAAGCTTGACCGCGACCCCAAAACCGCCTAACATGATGAAGGGGTTGTACTTTTTTTTCAGGTACGTGGCATAGGCAACCGCAAAAAGAACATTGGTCTTGTTGCGCAGGCTCTCCTGCACCGAAAGCAGGATGACGGCGTATCCCTGCACGGGACAAAGGACCTCCAGCCTTGCGAATATCGCCTCCAGCTCCGGATCGGGCTGAGCCTGCCGGCAATAGCGCACGATCCTGTCTTCGTCAAAGAACGGCTCTTCATTAAAAGCCATGTGCTTGTAGCGTCTTTCGTAAAATATCTTAATGTTCAGGTCGTCTTGCGTAATATCGAACCCGCGACGCTTCAGATACGCGGTGATGGTCCCTATCCCCAAGGGAGGCAGAAGGCTGCAATTCAACTCTGAGGAATTCGTATCCCAGTAATGGAAAAAGGTCGGCAAGCGAATTATCTTAACGCGCATATGCATCCTGTTCCGGAACGCCGGTAATATTTTCGATCTTATAGAAACAATTCACTACGATATCGCAATCTTTCTTGCAACGGTTGATCTCTTCTCTGGCCTTTTGCATTTCTTTCGAAAACCACACCTGGGAGAATTTTTTCTCTCTGATGTTTCCTATCGGAGGCATATAAAAGCACATGTTTATATCCCCGTACGCATTGATCTCCGGGGCCAGGTCGCCGCGGGGACATTTGAACCTGCCGTCGTGGACAAAGCGGTAAGGGTTGCGAAAATACTCTTTTACCAGCCTTAATTGCTCGGGGGGATTGCAGATCTTGTAACCCCGCTCCTTGCGCAGCGCTAACTCTTCCAGGACCGCGGATACTTTCGCGATATCCTGGGGCCAGACATCGGGGTGCTTCTTATGGTTGAACCATTCCCGGTCGTAATCATCGCAGTCAAATGGCTGCAGGCAGGCATTGAAAAAAAGATCGTTTATCTTGTCGTTGGCTTGCGCCCACTCCGTCAAGTCTATGACCTCATCGAGGTTCTTCTCCATGAGCGTCATGGTAATACCGATGCTAAGCCGGTTCTTTCTGTCGTCTCCCCGATGACGGTCAAGAAGTTCGACAGCCTCCATGACCCGCCGATAACTGCCCCTGACCCCGCGCAGGTAGTCGTGCGTTTGCTCCTTGAATCCGTCCAAGGAAAGAAAAATGCCGGTAAGGCGTGAGGCGATGAGTTTTTTAGCCATTTCTTCGTTGATATAAAAGCCGTTGGTGGTAATAGAGCTGTGAAAACCGCTATCCCTGATGTAGGCAACGATCTCGGCCAGATCCGGTCTCAGGAGCGCCTCTCCTCCGATGAGGTGCAGAAAGATCGGCTCGGTCGTGACGTTCCGGAGGTCGTCGACAAAGCCTTTTATTTCTTCGGTAGTGATCTCCTTGCGATCGATCGCGCGCTCCTTGTTCTTCCACATATTGCACATCTTGCAGCGGAACGTGCACACCTTCGAAACAACCAGCAGGCAAAACGCTGGCAGTTCATTCTTTTCTCTTACGGCCTCCATGTGCTCTCCTCGTTTATTTTTTTGAACCCATTCCGGCTTCGTAATGAGCGCCGTGGCCGGAAAAAACGTTTACCAGGCTACGGTACTGCTCTTTTATGGTTTCCTTGTCGTTTGACCTTGAGTACAGATAAAAGAGGGCGTGCTCTTCTATGAACAGCGGCAGACAGGCAAGCGAATCTGTTGCGCGCACGACCGCATTGTAAGAATCGATCTGCTGCCGCATCTTATCCTCCCATTTCAGACCGCCGGTCTCATCAAAGCTGAATTGGACATAATGGCACTTGTTGACCCCCTCTTGATTCGGTGAAGAATACAGATTGATGTCGCGGATATTCTCTATGCCGTACTCTTCGGGATGCAAAAACATGCGGCTGCGCGGCCGCAAGTCAAAGATATTGCAGTATATCCGGTCGATGTATTGTTTATTGCGTAACAGGAATTCGACGGTCAGCCTCACGTCGTCCTGTGTCTCGTATGGCAAACCGCAGATGACCTCTATGCCCGTCCAGATGCCATATTGAGCGGTCAATTGCAAGACGCGTTCCAGCTCCGCCAGCGCTATCCCTTTTTTGACCTTCGCAAGAAGCCGGGGGCTGGCGGTCTCCATGCCCAGGATCAGGCGTATGCATCCGGCTTCGCGCATTTTGGAGATCGCCTCTTCGTCCAGACCCTTGACGGTCGCGCAGTCGCTCCATAGAATGCGCATGCCCTTTTTGATAATCGCTGCGCATACGTTCTTGATATACGCACCGGAGATGTTGACCGTGTCATTGAGGAACAGAAACCCGGTCGGGTTGAACTTTTCCTGCAGGGCCTGAATGCCATTGGCGACTTCTTCGGGGCCCAGGAAGGACCTTAAGCCTTCTCCGGAAGAATTGCAAAAGGCGCATACGTTCGGGCACCCCTTGACGAATTGAACCGGCAAAAGCAACGTGTGCGAGGAGAAAAAATCCTGTACGAGTTCATGAGAAGAAAAATAATCATACCCCAGAGAAAAAGAAAGGTCGTATTTGTCAAAAGGAAGGCCGGAAAAATCCGGGATGAGGATCTGCTTGTTCGGTTTTTCGATTATCCTGAATTCGTCCGGTTTTTTACCGTCGGTCGCCTGGAGGATCCTTTCCAAGACATCCAAGACCGCCTCTTCTCCTTCTTCAACCACGATATAATCGATGACCCCGTTGATGGCGTACTGTTCGAGTATAAGCTTGACCGAAAACGGATGCCCTCCTACTACGATATGCGGGGAGTATCTTTTTTTTAAAAACTTCGCAAGGGAAACGGCAAATAAAATATTGCTCGCATTATAAAGACTCTCGGGTATCGAAAGGAGAAAGATATCGACGCCGTCAAGGCGCGTATCCTGCAGCATTTTCATGATCTCGGATTCTAATTCAGTGTCGACTCCCGAGGCAATATACCTCCTTACTCTTTCCTCTTGAAAAAAGATCCCCAGATTGTAGCGTGCGTTAATGGCCTTATCGTAATGATCGAAGTGGACCCGCATGCTTAAGTCGTCTTGCGTAACGTCATAACCGTGCCGCACCAATTGCGAAAAAAGCACGCCCATCGCCAGGGGAGGGAAAAACAGGTGCTCTACCAAGCCGCCGCCTTCTTTCCAGAAACCAACGGTGCGTAGAAGCTTTAGTTTGATGTTTTTATTCCTGTATGCGCCGGCCTTCTGTTCCATGGGCTTCAATCCTCAAAGAAACAATTGACGTAGAACTCGCACACTATTTTACAGTCGAGCATCTGCTGTTTCCTTTGCCTGACCTGGGGAGACGTCAGGATGTCCATGATGCTGTTTTCTCTGATATTGCCCAGCGGCGGCAAAGAATTACAGAACACTACATCTCCCTTGTTCATGATCGTCAATGAATAATCCCCCACCCTGCAGGTGGCATTTCTGTTGATGTGCTGCGGATCCCTGAAATACTCCCTGAAGAATTGCAAGTGTCTTGGGCTGGTATATATCTTTTTTGAGCCCTTTCGGAATTCTATCAACTTCGTTAAGTTCGCATCCACCGCGGCGCTGTCTTTCGGCCACAAGTGGCTTAACGCGGGATTGGCGAACCAGTCTTTTCTGGGTTCCCGCAGATTGAACGGCATGACGATGGCCTGGTAGCCTAACTGCGTCAAGTCGTCATTGGATTCGACCCATTCGGCAATATCGCAAATCTCATCAACGTTGTAGGAAGAGATAGTGCATGTCAAGGAGGTCTTCCTGGGGTGTTCGTGTATAATGCGCCTGATATTTTCGAATATGCCGTCTACTCCCCTCAAATAATTGTGTTTTTTGGGGTCCAGACTGTCAAACGACAGCGCCAGGCAACGTAATCCAGAGCTGGTTATCTGGCTTGCGATGTGGTCGTTATAGAGATAGCCGCTGGTACCGACCACGGTGCACAGGTTTCTTTCTTCCGCAAATCTAACTAAATCAAAGATGTCCTTCCGGAGCAGGGCTTCCGCGCCGCCAAAAATAACTACTGCGTCTTCGGTGAACATGTCGTTCTTATGCAATTCATCCAGGGCCTGCTTTATGCGTTCGCCTTCGATCTCATCCTGCGCATTGTTTTGCCAGTTAAAACACATCTTGCACCGGGAAGGGCAGTTGATGGTAGTGACAATATGCACAAATTTGAATTTTCCGGCGTTTTTGGCGGCAGGCGTATTCGCTGCGGCGACTATCTCTTCTGTATGTGCGTGTTCTGTCATGGAAATTAATTCTTGGCGGCAAGCACATGTTCGGCTACGAGGGCATCATAGACGCGCGCTGCCATTATTTGATATCCGTGTGCATTACAATGGCCATCGGAAACAAAAAAATTCTCCATCTCCGCGGCCGGTATCTTATTCTCAAAGAATTCCTGGTGATCTACCAAGGGGGCGCCTTGCGTTTTCGCAAAAGCGCGGATAGCGGTATTGGACGCAAGCCCCCGGGGATAGGTCTGTAGCAGCACCGCAACCCCTTCCCTTTTGGCTGTGCTGATTATGCGCGCAAGGTCATACTCAAGCACCCTGCGAAAAACCTCCTGGTCTGTCGAGAGGCGGATGGCCCCATCGATTATACCTACCAGCGGCCTGGCTTGTTCCTGGCCGTATCTATCTTGAAGATACGCCTTGAGGCTGCGAAGCTCGTTGCTACCTCCCAGAAGTCGGAGCCGGTTGACTACTTCATAGATCAAATACTGCCAAGCGTCGATCCCGTCCACCAGGGCGACCGCCTGGCGTATATGCTGGCGCGCCGACCCAGCATCGCCGATACTCTTATATACGTGGGACAACCACAGGTGTGCCATGTAATTTTTGTTATCCGCGGTCAGGGCACCGTGAAATTTCCGCATGGAGGAATCATAGTCTCCTTGTGCGTAAGCACTCAGGCCCTGATAAAACAAAGCCCGCGATGCTGGGCGTATGGAGCCCATGGTCAGGCGCTCCTTTGTGTTTCCGCAGCCCGCCAGAGGCATATCGGCCTCTGCTTGGCCTAGCCCCCGAAACTTTGCCTGCAGGTTCACCCAGCTTATTTTACACAGCTTATATACCTTAGACGCACTAAGGATGCGCTCAAGTTTCCTGAGCAGGCCGGGGGAGTGGTCTGCCAAAATAAAATAACTGCTTTTTTCGAGGTTCCAGGTGTTATTGCACCCTACCAGTATAAGCACGGCCTGCGGCCGGTATGTCGCCAGGTATCCCTCAATCTGGGACAGGAGCAAGGAGGAAGTCATGCCGCCGCGGCCCTCATTGAACACGCGCGCATGTTCGTAGCCTTTCCCCTGCAATAACCGCTCCAATTGCGCCGGATAGCTGTTTTCGGCAGTAGCGCCGTTTCCTTCCGTAAAAGAATCCCCCAGGCACAAGATAGTGGTTGTATTCGATTTTACGGCGGAGGCGGCCGAATGGCCCTGCGGATGGCGCACGTATCCGTAGACAACTCCTCCTAGCCGCAAGGCTATCTCAAGGAGCAATAAAAACACGACTACGCTTGGCAGCGTAATGCGCAACAGCTTACGCAAGAATACTCTCATCTTCGTAGAAACAATTGATCATAATATGACAATTTTTCTTGCAGTTATAGACGTTCTGACGTATCTTCTGGGCCCACGCAGAACCCCAGATGTCGCCAAGGCGCTCGGTTTTAATATTACCGATCGGATCAGTCAGACAACAGAAAAATGTCTTACCATAAGGGTCAACATGGAACTCGTAGTCCCCCAGATTGCACTTAATTTTTTTCAAAAAAGTATGCGGGTCCTTGAAATATTCCCGGAAGTGCAAAAAGTGGTTAGGATGGTTGCCTATTTTATAGCCCCTGCGCCGCAGATCGCTCAGTTGCTCCATGATGCGGGAAGCTTTCTGTATATCCTGAGGCCAAAGGACCTGATGCGTCTCTTTCAGAAACCATTCGTTGTCCATCGCCTCGCCAAAAGGCTGGGTTATGGCTTGAAAACTGATCATCTCCAAGCGCCCATCCTGCTGGACCCATTCGACAAGGCTGGGGATCTCATCAAGGTTGCGCCCCATGATGACCGTAAGCACCGATATCTTGGGGCCCGTCCCCGCAAGAGGGCCCGTCCCCGCAAGAGGGCGAAATGTATCCAGGTAGTCGATAGCCTGCATGATCCTGGCGTGGCTGCCCGGCATCCCCCTGAGCGAATCGTGCGTTTCGGCAGTCATACCGTCGACAGACAACGTCAAGGTATCCAGCCGGGAATGCGCAATACGACGGGCCATCGTTTCGTCAATGAGGAACCCGTTCGTTACGATATTGGTCCGGTACCCTTCGCCGGCGATAAAATCGACCAAATCCATGATCCCCTCGGTCAACAGGGGCTCGCCTCCGGACAGATGAAATTCGAACCCCGGCCCGACCAGGCCCCGTAAGGATTTTACGAATGCTTTTTTTTGTTCCATGGTCGATTCCTGATGCGCATCGTCGCGGGTCTGCCAGATATGGCACATTTTACACCTGAACATGCAGCGGTAATTAAGTACCCAGCAGCAGTAACGCGGTTTTTGGATAACTTTGGCTTCTTCCATGGGCATGGCGTATTAACTTGAGTATAGCGAAGGGTCGTCTTCGATATAACAGCAATTAAGCAACAGGTGGCAGTTTGTTTTGCATGCATCGACTTTTTCCCGTATAAGCTGCGCATCTTGTGAATGCCAAAGCGTACGGATGTCGTCTTTGCGTATGTTGCCGATGAAATCCTTGAAGAGGCACAGCTGCACAAAACCATAGGCATTGATACTGATCGCCCTGCCTCCGATAATGCACTTTGCCTTATTGACTAATTTTTGGGGGTTGTTGAAATATGCTTTGTATGCCCTGAGGTGTTCAACGCGGTTGCTGACTTTCGAGCCGTTTTGGCGCAACCTGATGAGCTCATCCAGGATAGCGATGACTTTATTTTTGTCTTTCGGCCAAAGGTACTTATATTCATCGCGCCAATCGTCGGTCAGGGGGCCGCTATAATTAGGTTGCACCACCACCATAAAATACAGCCAGTCAACCTTGTCGTTGCTGTCGGCCCATTGGGCAAGCTTCAACAGGTCATCAAGGTTCTCGTTCATAATGATGCAACAGAGGCCCTTGCGCGTATGTGGAGCCTGCTTTGTCAAATTGTCAATGGCCTCGATGACGTGTTGATGGACCCCCTGCACCCCGCGCATCTTATCATGAAGCTCTGGGTGAACGCTGTCGAAGGAAAGGCTTACTCCGTCCAGCCCGGAGTCGCCGATACGCTTGGCCATTTCCTTGTTGATAAGATAGCCGTTGGAAGCCATAGTGGTCCGGAACCCCTGCTTCTTGGCGCAGGCGACCAGCTCCAAGATGCCGGGCATGGAAAGGGCTTCTCCGCCGCCAAAATCCATTTCAAAATCAGGATCCACCAGTTCGCGGAAGGCCACGATAAAATTCTTCCATTCCTCTAAGGAAGGCAGTTCTTCGGGCTTGGGCAACGGCTCCTGCCACTTATTGCACATCTTACAGCGCAGCATGCAATAATCCGTGGCGGCAACACAACAGAATTTAGGCTTCAACATTGCCGTCTTTTGTGATCGGTCTTTTTCCAATCTGGTCTCGCAGGCATCAGCCATGTATATCCCCTTGTTTAGCGGTGACGTTACGTGACACCGAACGGATAGTCCCCCTCAAAAAAACAGTTAAGCAAAAAGTGGCAATTGTGCTGGCATTTGCGGATATTACCCCTGGCCTCTTGCGCCGTCTCGGAACGCCACAACTGCCGCACATCGTCGCCGTTTTTGATGTTCCCCAGTATCGCATACCGATAGCACAAATATACGTCGCCGATGGAAGAGGCATGAAGCGCCCTGTCCAAGTTGCAGGGGTTTTTCTTGACGAACCGGCCCGGGTTGGCATAATACGCCTTGAAGGCCTCCAGCTGCGGCACGGAATCTCCGATCCACTGCCCGTCTTTTCTTCGGCGTATCAATTCATCAAGGACCGCTTGAACTTTTTTGATGTTTTTCGGCCAAAAATAATCGTAGTCGTCTTTGTACCATTCGGGGTCAAATGCCGTATTGTTCGGCTGCATTGCAGCCATGAAAAGAATAGAGTTGGTTTTATCCCGGTGCGTATTCACCCACTCAGCCAGGTCTAGCAGGCCGTCCAGATTCTGTTCAAGTATAATAGTGCATATGCCGATATGGATGGTCTTGGAATATTTTCGCAGATACTCGATGGCCTTGAATACACGCTGTGCAACTCCGGGGGTTCCCCGCATGTGGTCATGGATCTGGGGGTCCAGGCTGTCCAAAGATAAAATAATGCTGTCCAGACCGGAATCAACTATCCTCTTGGCCATCTCTTCATCGATGAGGTAACCGTTGGAGGCAATGGCGTTTTTAAACCCCAGGCCCTTGGCGTAAGAAACCAGCTCCAGCACGTCTGTATGCATAAGCGCCTCTCCTCCGCCAAAATCTATCTCGAAACCTTCATCGACCAGGTCCCGCAACTGCCTGATGAAGGTTTTCCATTGTGCGGTCGACGGCTGCGAGATGCCCGCGGTCCCGGGATCCTCTTTCCATTTTTGACACATGCGGCAACGCAACATGCAGGTATCGACGATACCTATACAGCAGAAGCCGGGTTTTTGCACGCCGGCAGCAGACCCCTGCTGCCCTGGTCCTTGTTCAAGGCATTCTTTCATCCGTATTTCCTTTCCTTCAACTGACGCAAGAATTTTTGCGCCTGCGCTTATCAAAATCTTTTTCCACGATTTTAATCCTCACTGAAAACGCCTTATGGACACCGCATGCGCCGGCACCGTTGCCATTGGCAATGCGGGTCTGCGCCGCCAGCACCCGCGCACCCAGCGCAGAGCGGGCGTTCTGTATCAAGGGAAGACACTGGCTGCTATTGCGCGATAAATCCAGGAACACGGTAGGCAGCTCTCCGGCCAGATGCTTACGGCCGCGCAGGCCGATAAAATCACTGCGAGGATTTCTCAGTTTTATTTTCCGGTACATATGCACCGGGTAAAGCCTCCCCTCCCCCCAGGCGTCTACCCATGTCCGGTAGCGGCCGGAAAGGATGAGCATGATTTTGCCGGTCAAGGCATTGATCTGATCTTTGAGGCTAATCTCGATATCCCAATCGATCTGCTTTTCATCCAAGACCTTTATCTTCCATGACTCTTCAAGCGCCTGACCGTAACGCATGCGCGTAAGTAATAATTCAAGGTCGTTGACCTTCTTGACCTGCCAGGGACAGGCGGACGGTTTCCGGGAGGTATCACCCGGATCTTCGAAGAAACTAAAGAACCCGGCGCTGCGCGTCAATTCTATCCCGTCCCAATACAGCCGCAGGCTGCCGTTTTCGCACAACAGCAAAAGTCTGCCTGCCTGCAGGCCGTTTTCTTTTGCTTTTTCTGCCAATGCCTCCTTCGGGCCGAATCTTTCCCGGATGAGCCGGCTCAACGGACGCAATAACAATACCCCGGCGCTGCGCCAGGTCACCATCGCTCCGCGCTTCCTCAGAGAGCTCATCAACAAGCGGTAATACCCTCTTATTTTCGAGGGGTATTTGCGCGCAGCATGAATCACCCAGCGCCTGTACGCCCGTCTTATAGCCTCCTCGAGATCCCTGCCGGCAACATCGCGGTAGCTGATGACGCTGCGATGATTGCCGTCGTATTCAAGCCAATTTTCGGAGACAAGATACCCTTTCTCCTTGGCTTCCTTGTAGAAAGTGGTCCCCGGGAAAGGGGTAGTGATGGAAAACTGGACCGAGGTCGGCTCAAGGCGCAAGGCAAAATCTATGGTCCTTTCTATGCTCTGACGGGTTTCACCCGGCAGGCCGAAGGTAAACGTAAGATGAGTCTTGATCCCCATCTTGTTGGTGAGCCTGATGATATCAGTAGACTTCTTCAGGTCCATGTTTTTATTGATATTATCAAGGAGCTCCTGAGTGGCAGACTCCACGCCGTACTTAACCGCAAATAACCCTGCCTGCTGCATGTGCTCGAGGATCTCTTCATCCATGAGGTCCGCCCTGGCCATGATCGCCCAGGGGACCTTCAACGCGCGCTTTTTAATCTGGGCGCATAACTGCAGCATTCGCTCTTTGCCGCAGTTAAAGGTATCGTCATCGAAATAAACGGATTTAAAATGCATCTGCCGTACCAAGTATTCCATTTCATCAACGACGTCAACGACGTCCCTGGTCCGATAGGAACGCCCCTGATACATAACTTGCGGCCAGAGGCAAAATGCGCAACGATACGGACAGCCGCGGCTGGCCAGCATTTGGACTGAAGGCAAGGGGAGGTCGCCGGGAGAATCGTTGTATCGGTTAATGGGTAGGCCTTCGCGCAGGGGCCATGGCAATGTATCGATGTCTGCCAGCGGCCGGGCCGGATTGACCCTGACCTTGCCGCCGTCACGCCAGATGAGTCCACAGACCCCGTCTAGGGGCTTGGAGTCTCTCAGGTGCGTGGCAAGGTCAAGCAGGGTAAATTCATATTCTCCGGCCAGCACATAGTCGATATACGCGCAAGACGCAAGAAATGCGGGCTGCCGGATGTTGACATCCGGACCGCAGAGCGTAATGGGGATATCTGTTTTGAGTTTCTGCAGCAGACGCAGGTCGTGCCCGAGAGTGACGGTGGATGTTTCGCAGACCAGCATATCCGGGCGCGCCCTTTCAATCAGGCGCAGGCAATACGTATAAAACATCTCTTCGGCGATTGCGTCGATGAGGCTGACTTCAAAGTGGTGTTTTTTCAGCAAGGCAGCAGCGTAAGCCAGAAAAAACGGGAAGGGCAGGTAATCTGCCTCTGCGGCGCCCTTCAGGTGCGGCCAGCGCGAACCTGCCCGCACGCCGATCTTCCCGAAGCTTCTCCACGGTAAATTGACAAGGACGATCTTCATCGTAGCGAATCCTTAAAGGAACTGTTCCAAGCCGTATTCGCGAAACCGCTCTTCTATTCCCAGAATGACCTGGTGGGTATCGCAACGGCTGCAAAAATCATCGTATAGCTTCACGCCGCTCGGTAAAAGGGCGTCTTTGTGTTTCATCAAATATTTAGCCTGGACCCTGAGCTTGTTATACTCCGGAGAATACCATATCTGCTCTAACGACTTATGTTCTCCCAGGCAGTCGACTATGCGCAGATGACAACACATACTAACTTCTCCCTTTGCCAACACCAGGCAGAAAAACCACCCCACCGGACAGCCGGTCTTTAAGAACGCCCCTTCCGACCAATAGCCCGTTGCGGGGTTATAATGTTTGAGCTGAAAATAAATATTATCCTGTAAGGCGATGCGGTGTTTCTGCAGGTATGCCGATGCGCCTTCCAGCGATTTTTGCATTATTCCGATATGGCGGGGTTCCAATTTTAAGAATCCGGTGTTTTCGTCCAAACGCGCCAGATAGAACCTGGCCTTGTCTGCGCCTATGGAGACATCCAGTTCCGACATCTGGCGTAGCTCGTCATAGTTAAGCTTATGGATCACATGTGTCATCTGAAGACGAGGCTTGTCTTTCTTTAATTTATTGCGTGCGGAAATCAGGTACGCCAAATTGCGCGCTATGCGGCGGAAGGTCGCCGGGGGTTGCATCGCGTTGATCTTGGCGTAGGTTGCCGCAGTGCCGGCGGGAAGACTACAGAATACCTCTTCTACCTCCAGGTCGATTAGCTGCCCGGCCTTTTTCTTATCCAGAAGTATGCCGTTGGTAAAAAACAGGGTCTTGAGCCCCTGCTGGCGCGCATACGATACCATATCCATGAATCTGTTATCCAACAGCGGCTCTCCATCCCCCTGGATAATGATCTCGTCGCACAATAGCGCTGCCGCATCATCAATGATTTTTTTATACAGCGGCAGTTCCATCTTCAGCGCATCGGATGCGGGGGAGGGCTTGCGTTTAGGAGTATGGATCCAACAGTGTATGCAATTGGTGTTGCACCGGTGATACGTATCCAGGACCAGCGTTTGCGGCCCTATAAAAGGATGCTCGGCAATAACCCCGAGCAATCGCAGCAGGTCCCGTTCATTATAGCGGTTAGCCTTGGATGAAATAGCCGAAAGCAGGCCGGGTAATTTTTCGTCTTGTAAGAAAAAACTGATGCCGCCCGACCCCAGGCGCGCATCGAGTTCTTTGATGTAATCGGCGAAGTGGGCGTAGAGACGCCTGACGGGGAACAAAGGCAGCGCCAGAGAGCGCAGATCAAGGCGGCTGTTGATCAGCCCCGAATAGAACTGGGCGATGGTGTGCAGCCTGAAAAAGTTGAACCGCGATACCCCTATGGCGATACGCAGCTTGTCTTTCGGGCCCTTTTTGATCCTGGAAATGTTTTCTTTAAAATTATCCTGGCCGCCGATTTTTGCATGCAGCTGGGCGGAATCTCCGAAGACGCAGACGTCTTTTCCTGCGCCGGAGAAAATAGACATACGCTTATCGTTAAGCGCCACATATATTTTTTCGGCTTCGGATTCCTTGACGAACTGCGCTTCCTGCGCCTGGCGCATCTTTTCCTGCTGTTGACGCATTTTCTTAAGCGTTTCTTCCATGGCCGCTTTCTGGGGATACAGCTGGATGGTGGCCTTCAAGCAAGGATAGGTGCCGGCCTGATAGTACTCTGGCTCTTGTTCAAAGAGCAACTCCAAGACGCGCGCAGAAAGCGCGGTGTCGGTATTCTGAATACGCAATTGTGCCCGGTTTTTACCGTCATTACGCAACGTCACGCCGGGGATATGGTAAGAAGAAGCATACAAACCAATGCAAGCGGTGTTATCCTCGCAACAGCTAACTGCCTGCCACTCGGCTCCAAAAGACGCGGGGAACTGCCCTTCCTGGAGCGAGGAAGCCCAGTGGGTATAAGCCTTGGATAAAAACAACGAGGCGCTCTTGCGGTCAATGCGCAGGGCTTCCCGCAGGTGCATATCGACCTTCCAGATAAGCAGCCCCTCCGGCGCAAGGCGCACATCCCAAATCTGGGTGAGGGGAAGTTTTTGGTGCGACAACACCAGCCGCATGGTATGCGCAGAGGGCCTTTCGATGTGGCAGGCAGCATCGCAGGAGGCATGCCAAATGCCTTCGGAAAATATTCCGGCATTCAAACCGACCGCTTTACTCAACTCCTGCTCCTGGTAGTATAGGTGGAGGCGGTTCTGCTGGTCAAAGAAGATGCGCACGTCCCCCTCTTGGAGGGTACGGCGCCGCTGATCTTCTTCCTGCTGCTTGCGCGCTTCTTCCTGCCGGGTGCGCAGGGCCTCTTCTTCCTGGCTCTTACGCTCTTGCTCCTCTTTGCGCAGGGCCTCTTCT
>DATJPV010000004.1:0-25942 GCA_035506195.1 Patescibacteria group bacterium
GGTCCAGCCAATCACCGCCCTCCAAAGTGAATACTCACTATGGACTAGAACTCCTGAGAAGGAAGTAATACCGACCATTGAGGAACTTGGGATTGGATTTGTTACCTATAGCCCTCTTGGCAAGGGTTTTCTCACGGGAAAGATGAACGAAAATACGAAGTTCGACAGCTCTGACTTTCGCAGCACCCTGCCTCGCTTTACGCCCGACGCTCTCAAGGCGAATCAGGTCCTGATTGAACTGCTCAACGGCATCGCAGAACGTAAGAAGGCAACACCTGCTCAAATCGCGCTTGCTTGGTTGCTAGCCCAGAAGCCGTGGATTGTTCCAATTCCGGGCACTACTAAGCTATCTCGTTTGGAGGAGAACATCGGAGCATTGGTAATTAAACTTACATCGGACGACCTTCGTGAGATTGATAGCGCCTCTTCAAAGATTAAGGTACAGGGAGCTCGGTATCCCGAAAAGCTAGAAAAAATGACCGGTCGCTGATTTTGCGTAGGCAGGTGCTATTAAATAAGGCATATTTCTTGACATAGTTTCTCCGCCTCCTCCGAAGCCAAAAAAGTTCTATAATCGTCCACTAGGGGGAGTTTTTAATTCCGGCCCTCTGCAACGCGATTGCTGCAGAGGGTTTTGTTTTATAAAATAATACTTGCAATACCTATATTTTCTGTTATTGTTATGAACATATGTTCATAACTAACGAGGTTATATTATGAGACCTAAGAAGACCAGATGGGTTAAATGCTTGCCGGGGGAGAGGTGCTTTAGGCCGAAATGTTCTCCTGTGAGCAAGCTCGATGGAGTCTATTTGAGCATCGATGAATTTGAGGCTGTGCGATTGGCGTGTCTTGAGGGCATGAAACAAGAGGATGCGGCAAAGCTGATGAAAGTATCCAGGCCCACATTCTCCCGGATTATAACATCAGCCCATAAGAAGATCGCCGATGCCCTGGTCAATATCAAGGCCATCAAAATCGAGGGTGGCTGCTGCAAGGTTCTTAAAAAGCGGAGGTCATAATGCAGAAAAAAGATATTAAGAAAGTTGTGCGTGATGGCTATGCCAAAATTGCTAAACAGGGCGGGTCTTGTTGTTCTACGGGTTCATGCGGCGGAAGCGCCAGTAACATAAGCAAAAGTGTCGGGTATAGCACGGACGAAATGAATGCCGTACCTAATGGTGCAAATCTGGGGCTGGGGTGCGGGAATCCGGTGGCGTTAGCTTCCTTAAAGGAGGGTGACATTGTTCTTGACCTGGGAAGCGGAGCAGGATTCGATGCATTTCTTGCGTCTAAAAGGGTCGGTAAGGCAGGACGGGTCATCGGGGTAGACATGACAGAAGAAATGATCGAAAAGGCCAAAGCCAACGCAGAAAAAGGCGGATATAGGAACGTGGAGTTCCGCCTGGGTGAGATCGAGAGCCTTCCGGTCGAAGATAATTCTATCGATGTGATCATTTCCAACTGTGTTATCAATCTTTCACCGGACAAAGAAAGCGTATTTAAAGAAGCATTCCGGGTACTAAGGCCCGGCGGCAGGCTTATGGTGTCTGATTTAGTGTTGGTAAAAGATTTACCTAAGGCCATTAAGGATTCCGTAGAAGCGTATGTAGGTTGCCTTGCCGGAGCCATTTTCAAGGAAGATTACCTGAATTTTATCAAAAAGTCAGGATTTGATGATATCCGGATTGTAGGTGAAACTTTTTATCCTGTTGAGGCAATGGCTAATGATGCAACCGCCAAAGTCGTAAAAAACAGCCCTATGGCCAGCTGGGATGATTTGAAAAACAGTGAGCATTCGGTTGCCAGTATAAAGGTGAGCGCGAGAAAACAGTGAGGCAATAATGCCGGAGAATATCAGAAAGAGGCTATCATTTCTGGATAAGTTTTTGACTTTATGGATATTCCTCGCCATGTTTCTTGGTGTTTTTTTGGGGTATTTTAATCCGCATATAGTCGGATTTTGGAGCGGATTCCAGGCCGGAACGACGAATGTACCCATCGCTATCGGCCTTATCCTTATGATGTATCCGCCTCTGGCTAAAGTGAAATATGAAGAGTTCGGCGACGTCTTCCGCAATGCAAGAGTCCTTTTCCTTTCGCTCATTCAGAACTGGATCATCGGGCCGGTTTTGATGTTTTTTCTCGCCATAGTCTTCTTGAGAGATTATCCAGAGTATATGGTCGGCCTGATCATGATCGGTCTGGCCCGTTGCATTGCGATGGTTATCGTGTGGAACGAATTGGCAAAGGGCGATACGGAATACTGCGCAGGTCTCGTTGCCTTCAACTCTATTTTCCAAGTTCTCTTTTATTCTGTCTATGCATGGGTTTTCATCACGGTTCTACCGGGATGGTTCGGACTCCGCGGAGTAGTTGTGAATGTCACGATAAATCAAATTGCAAAAAGCGTGTTTGTTTATCTGGGTATCCCTTTTTTTGCCGGGATCATCACGAGATTCTCTCTTATAAAACTTAAAGGCAAAAACTGGTATAACGCAGAGTTTATCCCTAAGATAAGCCCGATAACCCTTATTGCGCTTTTATTCACCATTGTGGTTATGTTCTCGCTGAAGGGCGAGTATATCGTCAAAATTCCGCTGGATGTGGTTAGGATCGCCATTCCGCTTTTGGTCTATTTTGTTTTGATGTTTTTGGTTTCCTTCTATATGGGTAAGCAAAGCAAAGCAGGATATGCCAAAACCGCTACATTGGCATTTACCGCCGCAAGCAATAATTTTGAATTGGCGATAGCCGTAGCTGTTTCGGTCTTTGGCATAGGCTCAGGGGCAGCTTTCGCTGCTGTCATAGGTCCCTTGGTAGAGGTGCCTGTGCTTATCAGCCTTGTTAATGCATCTCTTTATTTTAAGAAGAGGTATTTCAATGAATAAGCAAAGGGTATTATTTGTCTGCACTCATAATTCTGCCAGATCACAAATGGCAGAGGCTTTTTTAAAGCACCTGGCCGGAGACAGGTTTGAAGTGGAGAGCGCAGGCCTTGAGCCGGGAAAGCTAAACCCTATGGTTGTAGAGGCCATGAAAGAAACGGGTATAGATATATCTCAGAATAAAACTAAAAGCGTGTTTGATTTTTATAAGCAGGGTAGACGTTATGACTATGTGATAACCGTCTGTGACGAGTCTCAAGCTGGAAAATGCCCGGTGTTTCCCGGGACTTTAATCACCACAAGAATACACTGGGGCTTTGATGATCCGGCAAGTTTCCAGGGTAACCATGATGAAAAACTGGCAAAGACAAGAATTGTTAGAGACCAGATAAAGCAAAAAATTGTCGACTGGCTTGAGCAAACTTAACAAATAGTCAAAACATCCTTTCGCGTAAAGGATATTCCTGCTTCATCTGAAGAAAGCCGGTTGCGAAACTTGTCCAATAAGGGGACTTTGACTTCTTAACCCTCTGTGATAGAATATATTGTAGAGGGTTTTTGTTATGGCAGGGCATAATCTCTGGTATTACCGAAGTAAAAACATACAGAAGGAGAAAACGCATGGCACATCTGGTTAAGAAGATACTTTCTTGTTTTATATGCAGGAAGATATTCTCTTACGTAATGCTCTGCCTTTGGGAGCTGACCGGCAGAAAGATGGCGCCGCCAAACATCATAAAAAGAAGGGTCGTAAAAAAATACGGAAAACTATTTTCGTTAAAGGTCTTTATCGAGACGGGAACTTTGTTCGGGGATACGGTCGATGCGGTCAAGAATATGTTTGACCGAATATTCTCGATAGAGCTCGACGAAGAGTTATACGAGAAAGCAAAAAAGAGGTTTGAAAAATTCGGCCATATTTCGATACTGCAAGGGGACAGCGGCAAAGTATTACCGGAGCTCCTTCCTACTATTTCCGAACCGTGTCTATTTTGGCTTGACGGCCACTATTCCAGTTGGGGCACTGCCAAGGGGCAGCTTGAAGCCCCGATCATCATGGAGTTAACCTGCATTTTGAACCATCCGGTAAAAAACCACGTCATTCTCATCGATGATGCCAGGTTATATATCGGCAAAGGGGATTGGCCGGATATAAAGGAATTCAAAGCCAAGATCCTCGATAAATATCCTGATTTTGTCTTTGAGGTCGAAGGCGACATCATCCGGATCCATCACCGCAGGTAACGAAGGAGGGGGCGCATGAGGAACACGTTGGCATTTAAAGTCGCAGGAGTAGTTTTTCTATTGGTAGCCGCCGCGCACTTGTTGCGGCTAGTCTTTAAGCTTGAGATCATCGCCGGCACCTTTGTCGTGCCTATGTGGCTCAGCTCATTCGGATTCATCTTCGCCTTGCTGCTGGCGGTATGGGTATTCAAATCGCTCAAATGAGATCTTTTTTACTCTGCCTTTTCATTTGCGTTTGCCTGGCCGGTTCAGGGTATGCCGCGCCGTGTTATGGCCCCACCATGCCTGAAAAGAAGCATTTTTCTACAGGGCTCCAGGTATATTCGGTATTTAAACGCTCATTGGAAGATGGCTACGGAAAAATGCGCAGCTTGCAGAATTTCCTTCTTTTATCATACGGCATCTTTGACTGGCTCTGCCTGGATCTAAAGGGCGGCGCCGGCAACATCAAGAACCGCCTGCCGCAAGGCACTGAAATAAAGTATCCGCCGTATCTGGGGGGAGGTTACGGTTTTCGGGTGAGGCTGTACAACGGCGAAAAGGCAAAGATGATCTTTGGTTTCCAGCACATCAGCGTTCATCCCTATACGGCCTCGATCGACGGCTCAAAGCACAAGGCAGTCTTAGACGACTGGCAGTTCTCTTTTCTCCTGTCTCGCCAGTTTTCTAAAATGACGCCTTATATCGGGACGCGTTGGTCGCGCATGGATAACATCCACTGGATAGATACGGTCAGAAAATTGGAAAAATCGGACCTGCATAAAAGCGCAGGCTTGATCGTCGGCACGGATATCCCCCTGACTAAAAAAACATGGTTTAACGTAGAAGGGCAGTTTTTTGACGCAACGGCAGTAACCGGAAGCCTCAACTTTCGTTTCTAAATAAGGATAGCCATGAAAAAGATAGCATGCGCCGTTTTGATAGCACTGCTACCTATGGCGGCGTCGTGGGCAACAGGGGCCTGGGAAACGCAGGGGCGTTATTATTTTCTTACCAAGAACACCAGGGACTACTTTAGCGCGCCGGCTGCGGGAGCCAACAGGTTTGCCGGCAAATACCTGACCCGCGAAGGGGTTGACTTTCTGGTGCGGGGCGCGGATGGCTGGCAGGACTACGGCAGGATAGACCTGGAAGGCAATAACCTGTTTTCCGTGCCGATACGTTCCGGGATGAAAGTGGACGCCGTGCATTTCCTGGCAGGAGGCAACTTCGGCAATAGTTACGAGCACGACCGCCTGCTGCGTTTATACGGAGACAACTATTATTACAGCATCATCACCGTGATCTTCGCCTATCAGGACGGCCTCTATAAAAGCCTTTCCGTGCCCGTCTTCTGGGATTGGTTCCGCCTGAAACCGGTCGAGTGGTCCCAGGAAGGGGCCAGGATCATCTATGTCGGCGCCAATCCCGTGCGCAAGGATTGCAGTATGTACCATCTGAGCTTTGCCAATCCCCGGCCAGCTCAGCCGGTAAGGGATATTCTGGTGGCCGACAGCTGGATAAGCGACCGCCCCTACTCGGAGATCTTCGCGGTAACCCTCGTATCCGGCGATGCGATGGAGGCAGCCCCGAAAGAGGACCGGAAATTCGGGGTTCCGGCCAGTAATGCGGATAAGGAGCCGGCCGACAAAAGGGCCGAATGGATGTTCGATGACGGCCTGGATGGATGGGTCGCCGGCTGTTCCTCGAACTGGGACGCCCTTGCCGTTTGGCAGCCGGACAGCTACGGCCGAAAAGGCGTCGTAGTCATTCCTGCCTGCAATTGGGCGGGGGAAAAGTTCAGCTGGATAGAGAAAAAGATAGCCCTTCCTGACCGCGATAAGCTTACCCTGCAGTTCTTACGCCACAGCGCGGTATATAGCGAGTTGGATAATCAATGGAGCGATGGTCTGTTAAAGGTAACCGTGAAGGCGGCTTCAGGCATCGAAACGGTATACGAGAAGCTTTACAGCGGAGAATGGTCCCTGGAGAGCGTGGACCTGTCGCGGTACAAAGACCAGACCGTGATCATCAGATTCGAAAACCACGGAGCAGGGCATGTCCGGCTGAGCCAGTCAAGCTCTCCTGCCTGCGACGGTGAAGATGCGGTCATCGATGAGATCCGCCTTAAATAGGATAGTGCCACAATGAATTCCTTCCTGATGTCCTGTATGTACGTATCCCGTAATTTCCGGTATTGCTTTGCCGGTTTTTCTTCTTTCATAAGGAATAATCCGTCAGCGGCAGCCAGGTATGTCGCAAACAGGGTGCTTATGCGGCTGGGGTTCCCGCGCTTGATCGGCCTTTATGTGTGCCCTTCGCATGACTGTAACGCCGATTGCGTCCACTGTTACGAAAAATTTATCCATGATAAGTTCCAGAAAGGCCTGAGCACCCAGCAGATAAAAGATATTATCGGGCAATTTTGCTCATTGGGCGGCTGCATCCTGCAATTCTGCAGCGGGGAATTCTTGTTAAGGCCCGATGCGCTGGAATTGGTGCGTTATGCCGGCTCCCGGGACCTGAGTGTTTCCATCACCACCAACGGCCTGCTCCTGGACGAAAAGATGGCGGAGGAACTTAAAAAAGCAGGCCTGTGGCGGCTGGTGGTTTCCATAGACAGCGCCGATGCCTCCGAACACGATGAGCTTCGCAGGGTTAAGGGCTGTTTTGAAAAGGCCACAGCCGGAATACGCATAGCCAGGGAAAAAGGGATCCACACTGTCATATGGACGTATATATCCAGGACGAATTTTAACGCAGTAGAAGGCGTTGTAGAGCTGGCAAGGAGGCTAGGCGTCAACGCCATGGTAACCCTTCCGGTGCTATCAGGTCATTTTTTCCATAACTTCGAAGAAAACCTCAGCTACGAAGAGAAAGAGGAGCTAAGAAGACGATTTAACAATTCTCCTTACGTAGCGCTTGAATTCCCTTCCGAGAACGATATATGCAGAGGCGGCGGCCACACGCATATCTGCGTCATGCCTTCCGGCGACGTGACCTACTGCCCTCCCGTGCCGTACTCCTACGGCAATATATTTTCCAAATCCCTCAAGGATTGCCTTTTGGACGTCCGGAAAGACGCTGCGCGTTTTTCCCACTGCCGCGGCCAGTGCATCGTGAACTTCCCTGAATATAGAAAAAAGTGCAATGCCAGGTTCATGTACGAATAACGCGCATCCATACGGCCCGGTACGCCTAAAGTAAAAAAACCAATTTTGCAATGATTGTGATATAATAATCTTACCGTATGAAAAAGCTCTTCTATGTGGTCTTGGTCTTTGCGCTTGGTTACGCGGGTTGGCATTTCCTGCTTCGGCCTAAACAGGCCGCGCCTCTGGTGGACCGTTCGTACGTTGCGCTTTACGGGACCAGCACCTGCGGGGTATGTGCCCAGTATCGCGAAGAATTAGGCAAGATGGGCATACCCTTCATGGATTACGATATCAGTAATCCCAGCGTCCAGGATCAGCTTTACCCCCGCATGCGCAAGGTCGGCTTGAGCACCGAAAGCTTTGCCTTGCCCATCATTGATGTCAACGGCAGGATCTTCAGCCGGCCGGAGCTGGATGCCATCGCAAGGATGTACCGTGCCCCTTGCGGCGCCGGGCCCGCAGCAAAATTTGCCAACCTCTGCCAGATAAAGACCAAGCCTTCCGGGATGAAAATCCCCAAAATAAACTTTCTTCCCCAGGATCCCCTGGAGGTCTCGGGTATCAGCATGGATCGCAAGCCTTTTGCCATAGTCGGCGGCACGGTAGTCGGGATAGGCGATAAGGTGGGCCAGGCTGAAGTCCTGGAGATCAAGCCTGACGGCGTTACCTTCCGCGACGGCCAGGGCAAGGTATTCACCAAAAAATTAAAATAAGGAGGCCCATGAAAAAGACCCTTGTAACTATCGGCGTCATACTATTATTCCTTATTGCCGGAGGACTTCCCCGGATGTTGTTATTTCCCGTGTATAAAGAGGGGGTCAGGCTCGTTGCGGCCATCGAACAGTACAAGGCTCAGCACGGTTCCTACCCGGCTGACCTTGCGCAATTAGGGCAACCCATCAAATACGATGACAAGGGCTGGCGCGGCATCAGGTATATGCCGCTTGAGAATGGCAGCGAATTTGGATTGACCTGCTACGGCATATGGACCGCAAGGGAAGTCTACAACTCGAAAACCAAGCAATGGAGATCCCTCAACTAAACAGGCGGGCATTTTCCGCCTATCTTATCGGTACCGTATTTTCAACCGGCGCCATCGTCATGCTTATCGAAATAGCCGGCGCCCGGGTCATCGCGCCGTTATTCGGATCGAGCATATTTGTGTGGACCGCCGTCATATCGGTAACCCTGCTGTCGCTGGCGCTGGGTTATTTTAAGGGCGGCAGCCTGGCGGACAGGACGGCTACGCCGCACATCCTTTACCGGGCCATACTCATCGCCGGCGCCTACCTTTTTTTAAGTTTTTTCATCAAGAAGGCCACGCTGAGCGCAAGCGCGCAATTGGGGATACAAGCGGGGGCGCTGGTTTCCGGCTTCATTTTATTTGCGCCTCCTTTGTTCCTCCTGGGGATGGTCAGCCCCCTGGCAGTAAGATTATATGCAACGCATATAGAAAAGGTGGGTTCGCGCGTCGGCGTATTGTATTTCTTTTCGACCATCGGCTCTTTTCTGGGGACGCTCCTTGCCGGGTTCGTGCTTATTCCGCAGTTCGGCGTATCTAAGATCCTGCTTTTTGCAGCCGGGTTCCTGGTGGCTGTGTCGTTGTTCTACTTCGCCTTTTTTCTGAAGAACCTGAAATACCTGTTCTTGTTGGCTATCGCAGGCGCAAGCGTCTTTTTATTCAGCCGGGAAGGTTTATCAACGGTGGACCTGGGCAATATCCATATCAAGGAGCTTTATAAAACCGACAGTTTCTACGGCCGCCTGAAGGTCATAGAGATCAACGGCCTCAACAGGTTCCTCCTTATCGACGGCGCCAATCAGGGGGGCGTCAATATCCAAAACGGCCTGTCTGTGGTGCTCTATACCTATGTATTGGAGATGCTGGCGTATATGGCCTGCCCCGACATGAAGCGCGCCCTCGTTATCGGCCTGGGGCCGGGTACGATCCCCAATGATTTCTCCAGGAAAGGGATCGTAACCGATGTGGTGGATATCGACCCTCAGATAGTCGGTATCTACCGCAGGTACTTCTCCGGTTATGGCGCGGCAGGGCATATTGCGTTGTTCACGGATGACGGCAGGTGTTTCATACGAAGGAACCCCGGCGCTTACGATGCGGTCATACTGGACGTATTGCTGGGGGATAGTTCTCCCTGGCACCTTTTGACCGTCGAGGCATTTTCCGATATCAAGGCGGCCCTGAGAGGGCATGGCGTGTTAGTGATCAACTTTATCGGCCTGCCTCAGGAAAAGCACAGCGCAAAGATAATCCAGGCGATCCAGAAGACCCTCGCGCAGGTGTTTCCTTGCGTCAGCCTCTTCAATGGCGGCGGCATATTGGGGGATAAGGCGCAGAACGTTTTCTTCCTGGCGCACCTGGGCGATCCTTTGCCGGATGTGTCTTTGGGCAACCAGCTGGTCCCCGGGCAGTTCGTGGACGATCTGAAAGACATCCTGCAGGACAAAAACGAGCAGGTCGCACAAGGTGCCTTCGTATTGACCGACGATTATAACCCCCTTGATTTTTACAACGCCAAAGCCCGGGAGCTGTGGCGCAGGAATATCATGCAGTCAGCCGATAAATACATCGCGCTTGAATAGGCGCGGATGTTAAGGTATAATACGCTACGTAACCCGTATAAGAGGAGGTGGATATGTCGATCCTCAAAGAGTTCAGGGAATTCGCCGTTAAAGGCGACGCGGTAGACATGGCAGTCGGTATCGTCATCGGGGCTTCGTTCGGTAAGATAGTCAGCTCTTTGGTGGGTGACATGATCATGCCGCCCATAGGGCTGTTACTCGGCGGCGTCGATTTCAAGAACCTCAAGCTGACCCTCAAGGCGGCAACGATCGATGCGCCGGCGGTTACTCTTAATTACGGGCAGTTCATCAACACCGTGATCGATTTCGTGATCGTGGCATTTTCGATCTTCATCGTGGTCAAGGGGATCAACGCCCTAAAGAAAAAGCAGGCATAAGCCAAGGAGGATGAATGGAAAAGGACCTGGGTAAGACTTCGATAGGCATGCAAGCCAACGTGGCTGCGCTTTTGAGCTACCTGGTAGGATTCATCACTGGGATCATCTTTTATGTCATTGAAAAAGAGAATAAGTTCGTGCGCTTCCATGCGATGCAATCCATCATTGCGTTCGGGGGCCTGTTTGTGTTGAACATGGTCTTGGCGTTTATCCCCTTTATCGGATGGGTCTTGATGCCCGTGGTAAGCATCGTAAGCCTGATCCTGTGGATATTGCTTATGGTCAAGGCCTATCAAGGCGAAAGCTTCAAGTTGCCCATCGTCGGGGACATGGCGGAGAAACAGGTCAAATAAGGAACAAGTTTTTCTGCAAGGAAAGGCCGGTAATCCAACCCTCTGCGAGCGTTTTGCTTGCAGAGGGTTTTTGATGAGTATGAAGACGCGCACTACTTTTGAAGTCAGGATGCTCCTGAAAGACGCAAGGCCCGCTCAGGCCGACCTTGCGCGCTGCCTGCTGGCGAATTTCGGGATTCCCCCGGAGCAGGTTGCCGAGGAGGCCAGGGGAGGCCGGACAACCCTGTCCTTTTTTACAAGCTCCCTTAAGAAAGCGCAAGGCCTGAAAGAGAGGATCGATGCCTCAGGGCTTAAACACGCGTACCTTTCCCTCAGGGCCTTGAAAGACGCGGATTGGAAGACGCGCTGGAAAAAATATTTTAAGCCTTTTAACATTACCGCTACCCTGCGAGTCATCCCGGCCTGGGCCAAAGGCGCGCGCGTAAAGGGCAGCCGTCAGCCCGTGTATATCGACACTACCTTTGCGTTCGGGACCGGCCTGCATGCGACTACGCAGATGATGGCGCAGCTGATTGACGGCCGCCGGGGAAAGATTGGCCGTTTCCTTGACGTCGGCACCGGTTCCGGGATACTGGCGCTGATCGCCGGCTGCTGCGGCGCCGCAGGCGTATGGGCCATCGATGCGGATAAAGAAGCGGTCAAGACCGCGGCAGAGAACTTTCGCCTCAACGGATTCCGCCCCCGCTGCATCAAGACGGCCGGCGCAGAGGGATTTAAGGCGCGCGAGCGTTTCGACTTTGTCGCGGCAAACCTCCTGACCGAAGATCTTATCCGGCTTCAGAAAAAGCTCAGCCGTTTCCTTTGCCCCTCAGGTTTACTGGCGGTCTCCGGCGTCCATTGCAGCAATTACACTGTCTTTCGGAGGCGCTTCCATCCCGCAGGACTCAGATGCGCGCGGATATTGCAAAGAAAAGGATGGTATGCTATCCTGTTTAAGAAAAGGGAGGGCGTATGCCTGTCGCAGTAGGGATTGTAGCGTTTATAAGCGAGTATCTTGATTCCGGCCTGGGCATGGGGTACGGCACGGCCTTAGCGCCCATCCTCATCCTCATGGGATATTCCCCCTTAAGGGTCGTCCCCGCGATCTTAATATCCCAGCTGGTCACGGACATCGCCGCCTGCATATCGCACCAGCTTGCTTGCAACGTAGACCTGAAGATAAAGTCGCAGGATTTCAGGATAGCTTTTGTGCTGGGCCTTATCAGTTCCGTCGGCGTCGTCCTCTCGGTCCTTCTTGCCCTTAAGATCCCGAAATGGATCATGACGCTGTATATCGGCCTGCTGGTATTTTTCATGGGGGCATTGATTCTGGCTACCGTTAACCGGCCCATGCGTTTTTCCTGGCGCAAGATAATGAGCATAAGTTTCCTGGCGGCGTTCAACAAAGGCATATCCGGCGGCGGTTACGGCCCTCTGGTGATGGGAGGCCAGATGCTTTCCGGGGTATGCGCAAAAAATGCCGTGGGGATCACGGCCTTTTCGGAAGCGGTCACCTGCCTGGTCGGTTTCATCGTATACCTGGTCCTCGGAAGGAATATAGACTGGAGGTTGACGGGGTTATTGATCGTCTGCGCCACGGGCGCAGTGCCCATAGCCGCCCTGACGGTAAAGAACGTCAATTCGCAAAGGCTCAAGAAGTACGTCGGGATACTCATTGCGGTCCTGGGGCTTTTGACCCTCCTGAAAATAACCTCGGGAAGTTAGCGCGGCATGGAATATCTCGATCAGCTTGAAAACCAGAGCATCTATATCTTACGGGAAGCCTACGCCCGCTTCCGGGATATTGCCCTGTTGTGGTCCATCGGCAAAGATTCTACCACCCTGGTATGGATCGCCCGTAAGGCCTTTTTCGGAAAGATCCCTTTCCCCGTTATTCACATCGACACCAGCTTCAAATTCAAAGAAATCTATGAATTCAGAGATGCGTATGCCAAGGCGTGGGGGTTGCAGCTGGTCATCAGCAAGAACGAGCCGGCGCTTAAGGCAGGCATGAACCCGCACTCTGAAAAATTTGCCTGCTGTAATGCCCTGAAGACCGAAGCGCTCAAAGGCACCATCCGGGAGCATAACCTGCGGGCCCTGTTGTTGGCTATCCGCAGGGACGAACACGGCATCCGGGCGAAGGAGCGCTATTTTTCCTTGCGGGAGGCCGATTTCAGCTGGGACTACCGGAACCAGCCGGCGGAGCTGTGGGACCTGTATAAGAACAAGCTTGCCGGCGAGCAGCATTTCCGGATACATCCGATGCTGCATTGGACAGAGTTGGATATATGGCGTTATATCCGCAGGGAAAAGATCCCGGTGGTGGATCTGTATTTCAGCGTCAACGGCAAGCGGTATAGGAGCATCGGCTGCCAGACCTGCTGCATGCCGGTTGACTCCCGGGCAGATACCTTAGCCAAGGTTATCAAAGAATTAGAGACAACCCGCGAGGCAGAAAGAAGCGGCAGAGCCCAGGATAAGGAAAATGCCTATACGATGCAGAAGTTAAGAAGCTTAGGGTACATGTAAGATGAAAAAGCAGATCCTTAAGATCGTCATCGTCGGCCACGTGGATCACGGAAAGTCGACCTTGATCGGCAGGCTATTGTATGATAGCCATTCCATACCTCTGGGCAAGAAAGAGGAAGACCTGGCGTTTTTGACCGACCAGTTGAGAGAAGAAAGAGAGCAGGCCAAGACGATCGATACCACGCAGGTTTTTTTCCGGACAAAAAAAAGGGATTATGTGGTCATTGACGCTCCCGGCCACGGAGAGCTGATCAAGAACATGCTTACCGGCGCAAGCCTCGCCCAGGCCGGCGTCTTGATCGTGGACGCCCGGGAGGGGATAGAAGAGCAGACTCGGCGCCACGCCTATTTACTGAAGATGCTCGGCATAGAACAGCTGATTGTAGCCTGTAACAAGATGGATCTCGTAGGTTATGAAGCCGGCCGCTTTGCGCAGATCAAGGCCGAGCTCTTGGGGATCCTGGAAGGCATGCGTCTGAAACCCCGCTGTGTCGTGCCCATTTCCGCAAAAGCCGGAGAGAACATCCTGCGCAGATCATCCCTGATGCCCTGGTATAAAGGGCCGGCGTTGATGCAGGCGCTTGATACGCTTGCCGCGGTTAAAAGGCACGTATCGGCGCTTGTGCTGAGGTTCTGCTGCCAGGATGTGTATAGGATGGGCCAGGAGGACATTGTTGTCGGTAAAGTCGTTGCCGGCCGGATAAAGCAGGGCCAGCGTGTCAGCATTGCGCCTTCCTTCCGCCAGGCCAGGATAAGGGCGATCCGCATATTCCCCGGCCGCCTGAAGCAGGCCTGCGCCGGGCAGAGTATTGGCCTGGTCTTAGATGGCGCATCCCCGGTGAAAAGAGGAGAGGTGCTTGTTGATACGAAAGCGCCGCCCTTGTCAACCCGGTCATTCCAAGGAGAGGTTTTTTGGCTTTCCGATGAGCCTTTAGCGCTTGATACCGCGCTTGTTTTACGCTGCGCCACCCAGGAGACAGAATGCGCCGCGGTGCGTATCCAAGACCGCAGCAGCTCCGCTACGCTTGAGGTCGTCGAAGCAGACGCGCGTCGGCTTCAGGCAAATGAGATCGGTACCGTTACCCTGCAAACCAAGGATCCGGTCGTCATCGAAAAATTCTCGTATCTCGAAGAACTGGGAAGATTTACGCTCGAGAAAAAGGGCAATACCGCAGGCGTCGGAGTGGTAGGCTAATATGGCAAGAAAAGCAAAACAAATGGTCTGGCATAAAAAAACCAACCGGATGATCTCTGCAAAATTCCTTAATCCCCAGGGCAGCCAGGCTTGCGCATCGGATCAGTCCGTGCCGCCGGCGGCTGACCGGCTCAGGTCATTCCTGGCGAATTACGAGCAGCAGATAAAAAAAGCCAGCGTGCGCGCAAAGGCCGCGCGCAATAAAATCGTTGACAATCCTGACGGATGATATATACTCAACCCGTAATAGAATACGAAAGGAGGGTAGTAGATAATGGCACGCGGTAAAGTAAAGTGGTTCAATAACCAAAAGGGATATGGGTTCATTACTCCTGAGTCGGGTGCTGATGTCTTTGTGCATTTCAGCGCCATTCAGGGTGACGGCTATAAGTCCTTAGAAGAGGGCCAGGAGGTCGAGTTTGAGATCGAGCAGGGCCCCAAAGGAGAACAGGCGACAAAAGTAACAAAGGTGTAACTTCTTCGAAAAAACCCATCAGGGGCCCGGGCGCGATGTCCGGGCCCCTTCATTTTTTGCGCGCATGAAAATAAAAATAAAAGCCAGTCCGGAGGATTTTGTCGTAGAAGAGGTAGCCTCTTTGCCTCTTGCCGATAAAGGGGCATGGGGCATGTATCTGTTGCGTAAGCGCGGATGGAATACCGTAGAGCTGCTGCGCCGGTTATCCGACCGGCTGCATATTCCTTTCGCGCGTTTTTCATACGGGGGCAGGAAAGACCGCCACGCGCTCACCTTCCAACATATCGGCATCGAGGCTCCCCGGCAGCCGGAGATAGAAGAGAAAAACTACTGCCTGCAGTTCATCGGTTTTATGGGCCGGCCGATGGGGCCGGACCTTATTCAGGCAAACAGCTTCAAGATAACGGTGCGGGGGCTGAAAGAGGAGCAGGCCCAAAGCGCCCTTGCCTTAATGCCCCAGGTACAGAAGCAAGGCTACCCCAACTATTTCGATGACCAGCGTTTCGGCAGTTTCGATCCAAGGCAGGGCTTCTTCGCCGAGAAACTGCTGAAGGGGCATTTTAGCGGCGCCTTGAAAATACACCTGACCGCGGGGCGCCCCGAAGAGAAAAGCGACGACAGGCAAAGAAAAAAATATTTCCGGCAGCACTGGAAGGACTGGGGGTCGTGCCTGGGCCTTGCCCGGACCGCCTTTGAGAAAAAGGCTTTTGCATTCCTTGCGCAGGGCGCAGGCAACCCGCTGGCAATGCTCAAAATGCTGGACAAGGAAGAGATGGCCGTGTATTTTAGCGCCTACCAGTCCTATATCTGGAATGAGGTCTTAAAACGCATCATTCGATCGCTGGGGTGCCCGAGCCTGCATTCCTGTCCCGGGGCTGCGGGAGAATACCTTTTCTACGACAGCCTGCCGGAGAAGCAGTATCGCTACCTGCGCAGCCTGCGCCTGGCTACCTGCGCGGCCAAGGCCAAGATGCCGGATGCTTCCTGCAGCGCCAGCTACGCGGCAGTTCTAGAGGAGAACGGGATAAGCCCGGCGATGTTCAATAAAATAAAATTGCGGCAGACCTTTTTTAAATCCTTTGAAAGACCGGCTTTGGTATTCCCCGAGGGCCTTGCGTGCGCGCTTGACGCGGATGAGGTATACCGCGGCAAAAAGAAAATAAGCCTGGCCTTTGCGCTGCCTGCCGGCAGTTTCGGGACGATGCTGGTAAAAAGGCTGTTCTGTGATATAATGAAAACATGAGTTTCCAATACATACGAAAAATACCCAGCCCCGCCGAAATTATCGCGGAGATGCCCCTCGGCCCCGAGTTAAAAAGGATCAAAGAGGAACGTGATAAGACGATCATTTCCGTTATTACGGGCCAAAGCGGCAAGCTCCTGGTGATCATCGGCCCCTGCTCCGCGGACAACGAAGATGCGGTGTGCGAATATGTTGCCAGGCTTGCGGGCCTGCAGGAGAAGGTCAGGGAAAAGATGATTCTTGTCCCCCGGATCTATACCAATAAGCCCCGCACTACCGGCGAAGGGTATAAGGGCATGCTGCATCAACCCGACCCCAATGAGGCGCCGAATATCCTGGAAGGGCTTAAGGCGATAAGGAAGATGCACCTGAGGATGCTGCGGGAATCGCATATGACCGCTGCCGACGAAATGCTCTATCCGGATAATTATCCTTACCTGGAAGACCTGTTAAGCTATGTGGCCATCGGCGCCCGCTCAGTCGAGAACCAGCAGCATCGGCTTACGGTCAGCGGCCTGGATGTCCCTGCGGGCATGAAAAACCCTACCAGCGGCGACTTGAACGTCATGCTTAATTCCATCCAGGCAGCCCAGCAGCCGCACGTCTTTGCCTATAACGGCCAGGAGGTAAGGGCCTCGGGGAACCCTTTTGCCCACGCGATCCTGCGGGGCGCGATCACGCAGTACGGCCGCAGCATCCCGAACTATCATTACGAAGACATGATCCGGCTGGCCCAGATGTACCGTCAGCGCCAGCTGGTTAACCCGGCGATCATCGTGGATACCAACCATGCCAACTCCGGCAAGGTTTTTACGGAGCAACCCAGGATCGCCATGGAAGTCATGCACAGCATGCGCAACAGCGAATTGCTTAAAGATATGGTTAAGGGCTTGATGATTGAAAGCTACCTCGTGGAAGGGGGCCAGGACGTGACGGGCTCGGTGTACGGAAAATCAATAACCGATCCCTGCCTGGGGTGGGAGGATTCGGAAAAGCTGGTGCTGAAGCTGGCGGAGCGGTTGTAGATGAGGACGACGATATTTTATTTCACTGCTACAGGCAATAGCCTGAAGGTCGCCAAGGGCCTGGCGGAAAGCATCGGGGATACCCAGCTTATTTCCATCCCCAGGGCCGTCAGGGAAGGTATTGAGGTGACTGCGGACCGCATCGGGATAGTGTTCCCGGTGTACGTCTGCGGTATGCCGCTGGTGGTGGTGGATTTTATCAAAGCATTGAAGGTCTCGATGAAAAAATATTTTTTTGCGGTAGCCACCTATGGCGGCAAGGCAGGGGCGTGCCTGCGGCAAACCGCCGGCTGCCTGGAATCGCAAGGCCTGTCGTTATCCGCAGGGTTCCTCGTGAAGATGCCGGGGAATTACATTCCTCTTTACGGCGCGATCCCGCCGGAAAAACAGGCGGCGCTTTTTGCGCAATCAAAAGAAAAGATCAGCCGTATCGCTGCCGTGGTCAAGCAGGGCGGGGATGCCGGGATCGAAACGGACCTGGGGATGGCAAATGTTTTGTTTTCGGGCCTGCTCTACGGCCTGGCCGCACCCAGGATACCGGCCATGGACAAGTCTTTCTGGGCCGATGATACATGTAACGGTTGCGGCATCTGCGAAAAGGTCTGCCCCGTTGACAATGTCTGCCTGACGAAGGGCAGGCCCGGATGGCTGCATCGGTGTCAGCAGTGCATGGCCTGCCTTCAGTGGTGCCCGCAAGAAGCTATCCAGTACGGAAAAAATACTTCCAACCGCACGCGTTACCGCCACCCGGAGATTGCACTCTCTGAGATCATTGCCGCACATGCGTAAATTACTCCTCTTTCGTATCATCCTCATTGCGATAGTATTGTCTGCCGTCGCTGTTTCCGCTGCGGCGCTTTTTCGCCTGAATGCGCGCTACCGCATCAAAGATTGGCCCGACCTAGTCGACCATAAGCTTAACCCCGGCGGTATCCTGCGGCCGAATATCAACGAAATGGTCAAGGGTGCCTACGCCGACAAGCCGGTTCGCTACATCACTAATTCCCAGGGTTTTCGCAATGACCGCGAGTTTACGCCCCAGCCGCGGCCGGGGGTCTTGCGGATCATGTATATCGGGGATTCCTTTGTGATCGGATACAGGCTTGGGCAAAAAGACCTTTCTGCCGTCGTCATGGAACAGGAGATCAGGAAGAAGCTCGCCGGCAGCCCCTATCGCGACGTTGAGGTCATGGTTGTCGGCGCGATGGACCCCTTTGAGGGGCGCAGGTATTTTAATATGTACGGTTACCGCTTCCAGCCGCACATCGTGGTGACGGGGATCTGCATGGGCAATGATATCGCTGCCGCCGGCTACAGGCAGCATCACGCCAAGAGCACGGGAAAAAAGGAAGCGATAAATTCGTTCCAGGAGGTGAATATCGGGAAGGATTTTTCCGGCTCATTCGGCAAGGTAGTGCTGCCGGAAGACGCGTATCTGAAGCGCGACCATTACCCGGTACCCGCGTTTGCCGATACCTTTCTTGAGCCCGGTTTTTATTACCGTCCGCTGTTGCCGCAGGCAGAAACGCTGCTGACGAACTTTGAAGAAGTGCTCAAAGGCTTTAAGGATGACGTGGAGGCCAGGGGGGCAAGATTCGTAGCGGTCATGTTTCCGGTGCGGGAACAGGTGTACCACGGGTTATGGAAAAGGCAGTGCGATTTCTTTGCCCTCAACCAGGATAAATTCGACCTGGAGTATGTGATCGACCGGCTTTCCGATTTTTTCAGCAAGAACGATATTGCGTATTTAGACCTTCTGCCCTATTTTATTTTCGTAGCAAAAACAGAGTCAAAACTTCTTTATTTCCCGCGAGATATCATGCACTGGGATGAAGACGGCAATAAGCTCGCCGGCCGGGCCATCGCCACGTACCTGCTTACCACCAAGCAACACGTCTGGCTTCGACTGCCCAGGGCGTAAAAGGCGGTAATTTCGCCGGGTCATTGAAGCTGGTATTGTAAGCCCAGTTGCGGTTGGGCGCCGTATACTGGGGCGCTCCGTACACCCAGTCGCCGGTCGCAATAGCGCTGTGCCACAACTCCACAAACGAACCCTTGATATTCAGGTTAATCCCCGTCCACTTTTCATGAAGCCGCGGATAATTTTCCAGTCCTCCGTTATAGTGCCCGGAACTCGTATTATCCACTCCCGCAATAAAGGCGCAGTTGACCGTAGTTTGCGTGGCGACGCGCGAGTCCAGGCCGCTTTTGCTGTTCGGGTCCGACCAGGCATTTGAGAGCAGGTTAAGCGCATCGCAAATGACGCTGGTGGGCTGTTCGTTCACCGTGTTGTAGTCTCCCTGTATATAGACCGGGTCGTTAGAAACAACGGTAAGGCCGCCGGTACGGACTATCTGGCTGCCGTTTACCAGGCGTATCCCCGGTTCATTTGCGCCGCCGCTGGTGGTCGCATACAACAGGCCATTGGAGGGCAGGTTATTGGGATACGGTTGATGGGTCACCGGCGAGATCGCTCCGCTTACGTTGGCAAGCTTGGCCAGGTCTATGTTCGTCATAGTGATGTATTGGCCTTCTCGGTTGTTTTTAAAATTAGTTCCCGTAGTAGAACTAATGGTACCGGGAGGATAATCGCGGCTCTCGATCAGCGGTATCCCGTCTTTCTTGAGGGCACCGTTGTCGACCGTCACGCTGGCATTGGATGCATAATAGCCGCCGGGCTGGATGGATGCTACCGACGGGGCGGTAAGCTCGGTGATTCCGTGCACGGCGCTTTTGACCGTGCCGTTCCAGCGGGTGATCGCCGCCGTTTGCCAGCTGGGGTCGTCGCAGTCCAGGTTGTTCATCGCCTGGTATTGCGTGGGGCTTGAGCCCTGGACCGATATGCGCACTTCTCCGGCAAGAGGCAGGCCGCTATCTTTGCGTTGATCGAAAATATCTCCGGCGGAATAGAGATAGTTTGTGTTGATGGTCAAGGTTACGCCGGACTCGGCATCAATATAGATGTCCTGGTTGCTATGAATGCGGCCGGTCAACGTCATATTCGCCCCGGGCAGAATCTCCAGGTCGTCATTATAAAATACCGCGTGCTGAAAAGTAGGGATCAACCTGCGGGCTATGCGTTGGTGCACGGTTGCCCTGATGGTATTGTTTTGCGGATGTACCGCTGTGGCTACGAAATCGTACTCGCGGATATAGACTATCGTTCCCCCCTCGCTAATGATGCGCTCGTTATTTTCCGCGCGGGTTATTGCCGTATTTACCGTGGCTGAGCCAAACAGCGTATAGGTGGTCGTGACGTTGTAGCTGGCTACAGACGGGGATATCTGGTAGTTTGCGATCGCGGAGGTAAAGTTGGCGATGGCGTTTTCGATGGCTCCTTCCGCCATATAAAACGTTTCGGCAGTCAGGCGGTTGCGCAGCGCAATGCCTCGTTCGGTAAACGACTTGGCGATCAAAGCCGCCGAGACCACCATGAAGAAGGCGATAGCCATGTACGCGATGATGAGCGCTTGTCCTTTTGTCCCTTTTTTGAATACGGGCCTGGTATACATCTTAACCGCCCCCTCTCCTAATTCCTCAACCGCACCATCGAAGTCAGGCTAAAGGCGACCGTCCTGTTCTTGGCTGTAGTCTTGCCGAGACTCAAGACCACCTTGATCTCGTTCAACAGTAACGAGCCGTCTATGTTGGCATCGAAGAACCGTACATCCGTGACATCGCGCGCCAGGACTTTTTCTATCCCGTTTTCCAGGCGGCGTAATTCTTTTTGCGCCGGGACGTAGCGGTACACAATAGGGTTGTTTATGTTCCAGATGATTAGGTCATTCGCAACGTCCGGGATCGTGTCGCCGTCGGCATCCCGAGGCAGATAGAAAGTTATCTGGGTATTGTTCGGGGCCGCCGGGATGACCGCGTTAGGCGAAGGGCCCTGTGTTGAGGTCCTGGTCGTCCTGCGCAGCTCGTTGGCCATCTGGGTCGCCGCCGTCCTTGCCCCCGCCTGCATGTCGAGCTTAGTGCGTTCCAGCTCCCAGATGTCCTGCCCGGAGAAATAAATAGCGTATATGAGGCCCAGCCCGATCAGAAAGATCACCATGCCTACCAGAAGCTCGATCAATGTAAAACCATGCGCACGCATCGTATCACCTCGTTTTGAACGTATACAGCGCAGCATTTGCATTGCGCCCCCGCTTGTCCTGCCATACCGCCGTTGCTTTTATTTCCAGCGGGTCGCCGTTGGGGTTCGCATAGGTTACCGTAATGTGCTCGGCCGTCAGCCGGTATGCCCCTACGATGTTCTGGTAGGGCTTGGCTATCGGGCCGTCCTGGACATTGTGAGGGAAATCTGCCGTCAGGTGGTCAAAGGGCGTTGCGCGTATCTTTTCCATGATGTTCTTGAGGTCTGCCGTGGCGATAGTGGAATTCCGGGAGATCTCCGAAAGATACATCGTGGAGAAGACACAGCTCAATAACCCTCCCATGGCCAGGGTAAAAATAAGCACGGCCACAAGGATCTCGATCAAGCTTACCCCTGCTTTTACGCGTATATTCATGGCATATCTCCTTATATTAAAAGTATAGCACAATCCCCAGGTCAGTTAAAGAGCTAAGAAAAGGGCCAGGAAGGGGCAAGATTTTCCTTGACAAGCAGGGTGAAATATAGTAATTTTGATGCCTGAAACGTTTATTCTCTAAGGCAAGACCCCGCCGTACTTCCCGCCTCATACCATCCGGGGGTTCCCGAAGATAAACGAACTACATTCTGCAGATACTGTAAGGGAGTCTTTTCCATATGTGCGCCGATAAATCAAGCACAGACGTCCAGAGCTTGGTCGAGAAATGGAAGGATAAGAAAGGCAATCTGATCATGATCCTGCATGAATTGCAGAATCATTACGGATACGTGCCGCGCGAGCTTTCCCTGCAGCTTTCCCGCATGCTGGATGTGCCCCTGGCCCGAATATACGAAGTACTCACCTTTTATAACTTTTTCAAACTGGAACCTCCCGGAAAGCACAGGATATCGGTGTGCATGGGCACCGCCTGTTACCTGAAGGGCGCCCCGCAGATACTCGAAGAGGTCAGGAATATACTGAACGTCAAGGAAGGCCAGACCACCGAAGACGGCGTCTTTTCCCTGGATGTGGTCAGATGCCTGGGGTGTTGCGGCTTAGCGCCGGTGGTGATGATCGATGACAAGGTGTATGGGAAGGTAAAAAAATCGGAGATCACGGAGATCCTTTCGAAATACGGCAACGGTAAACACGAGGATTAAAGACGATGGAAAAGCCCCCAGAGGCCAAGAACTGGATCAAGGTCGGCATGAGCACCTGTGGTATCGCCGCGGGAGCAGACGTAGTCTTTGCTACTTTACTGGAAGAGTCCCGCAAGCGCAATATCCAGATAGAGATAAAGAAGTGCGGCTGCCTGGGGATGTGTTATGCCGAACCGCTGGTCGAGGTCAGCGTCGAAGGGCTGCCGGCCGTCGTCTATGGCAGGGTCGACAAGGAAGTGGCGGTAAAGATCCTGGAGAAGCACGTCTGCGGCAAGCTTTTGGTCAATGACAACATCTTTGATTTCCCTATCAAAAAGCAGGTTTAGAAAATGGATAAGAGGATAGTTTTCATAAAAGATACGGGGATGCAATCTGCGGACAGGACGCGCGACTTCTACGCGGCCTTTCTGGACCAGCTTCGGGAAGGCAACCTCCATGAAACGGTCCAGGTCCTGAGGGTTGCCGACATCGGCTTGTATAACCAGGGCGTGGTCGTCAAGATACTGCCTGATGATATCGTATATTGCAATGTGAAAGACAGCGATATCAAGCGCATTGTCGATACGACGATCAAAGAAGGCCGTGCCCTAGATGAGCTGGTGTATGGCGGGAAACCCAAACAGATTAGGATCGTCTTGCGTAATTGCGGCAAGATCGACCCGGAAAGCATTGACGACTACTTGTCCGTTGACGGGTATCAGGCGCTGCGCAAGGTTTTGTCCGAGCATACGCCGGAAACGGTCATCGAAGAGCTGAAGAAAAGCGGGCTGCGCGGCAGGGGCGGGGCAGGGTATCCGACCTGGATGAAATGGAAATTTACCCGGCAGTCGAAGGGCCAGGAGAAATACATCATCTGCAACGGCGACGAAGGGGACCCCGGCGCGTATATGGACAGAAGCGTCCTGGAGGGCGACCCGCATTCGGTTATCGAGGGGATGATCATCGCCGGTTTTACCATCGGGGCAGGGAAGGGGTATTTCTACATCCGCGCGGAGTACCCTTTGGCGGTGGACAGGATAAAGAAAGCGATAGGACAGGCCCGTGAACGCGGCCTGCTGGGAGAAAATATCCTGGGCTCGGGGTTTAGCTTCGATCTGGATATCCGTTTGGGCGCAGGCGCTTTTGTCTGCGGAGAAGAGACCGCGCTTATCGCTTCCATCGAAGGAAAAAGGGGCACGCCTCGCCCGAGGCCGCCCTATCCGTCAGTGCAGGGCCTCTGGGATAAGCCCACGGCGATCAACAACGTCGAGACCCTGGCGAACATCGCGGTCATCATCCTTAAAGGCGGCAGCTGGTTTGCCGGTATCGGTACGGAAAAATCAAAGGGCACCAAGGTCTTTGCCCTCACCGGCAAAGTCAGGAATTCGGGCCTGGTTGAGGTGCCTATGGGTATTACCCTGCGGGAGATCGTCTTTGATATCGGCGGCGGGCTCCTTTCCAACAAGGGCATCAAGGCGGTGCAGACCGGAGGGCCTTCGGGAGGGGTCATCCCGAAAGAGTACCTGGATACGCCGGTAGATTATGAGAACCTCCAGAAGCTCGGCTCGATCATGGGTTCCGGAGGCATGATCGTCATGGACGAGGACGACTGCGTCGCCGACATCGCCAAGTTCTACCTCGGTTTCTGCGTGGAGGAATCCTGCGGTAAGTGCGTCCCCTGTAGGATAGGCGGTTATCAGATGCTGGAGGTTTTGCACCGTATCACCGAAGGCAAAGGCACCATGGCTGACCTGGCAAAGCTGAAGCTGATCTCCGAAAGCATGCGCAAGGCATCGCTGTGCGGCCTGGGCCAGACCGCGGCCAATCCGGTCATTTCCACCCTGACGTATTTCGAGAACGAATACAAAGAGCACATCGTCAATAAAAAGTGCCCTTCCCATAAATGCAAGAGCCTGGTGACCTACAGTATCCTGCAGGCCAAATGCAAGCGGTGCCGCGTCTGCGTGGTCAACTGCCCCGAGAATATCATCAAGGGGGACAGGGAAAAAGGCTTTTATATCGAGCTTGATAAATGCATCAAATGCGGCAAGTGCTTCGAGGTTTGTAAATTCGGGGCGATCCTTAAGGAGTAAGTTCCAATGATAAAGGCAAAGATCAACGGCATAGAGGTAGAGGTCTCCGAGGGGACCAGTATACTCGATGCGGCAAAGAGGGCGCAGATAAAGATACCGACCCTGTGCAAGCACCCTGACCTGCCGCCGTCGGCCGGCTGCGGCATCTGTATCGTCAAGGTCAAAGGCTTCAGTAAAATGCTGCGGGCATGCTGCACCCCTCTTGAGAAGGGCATGGAGGTCATCACCCAGGACCCCGAGATCGTTTCCATACGCCGGACGGTGCTTGAACTGATCCTTTCCAACCACCCCAATGATTGCCTTAAATGCGGCCGTAACAATAACTGCGAATTGCAGTCCCTGGCTGCGGACTTCGGCATCAGGGAAGAGGCCTTCGGGAAATTTTTGCGCGACCTGCCCAAAGACGATTCTACCGGCACGATCGTGCTTGAACCGCAGAAGTGCATCCTCTGCGGCCGCTGCGTACGCGTCTGCCAGGAAATGCAGAACGTCTGGGCGCTCTCGTTCCTGGAGAGGGGTTTCGGCACCAGGATCTCCCCCGCCGGCGATATCAAATTAGGGGATTCGCCCTGCGTCAGATGCGGCCAGTGCTCCAACCACTGCCCGACCGGCGCGATCTTCGAGAAGGACGATACCGCCAAGGTCTGGGAGGTGCTGCAGGATCCCGACAAGTACTGCGTCGTGCAGATCGCTCCGGCAGTCAGGGTTGCCATCGGAGAGGCCTTTGGGTTCCCTCTGGGCGCCAACCTTACGCATAAATTATACACCTTATTGAGGAGGCTGGGATTCAAGGCGGTCTTTGATACCAACTTCGGCGCGGATGTTACCATTATGGAAGAGGCCAGCGAGTTCGTGCAGAGATTCGCATACGCCAAAGGCCCCTTGCCGTTGATTACCACCTGTTGCCCCGCCTGGGTTGATTTCATGGAGAAATTCCATCCGGATATGATCGAACATTTTTCTTCCTGTAAATCGCCGCACGAAATAGTCGGCGCGCTGTCTAAGACCTACTATGCCCGTAAGAACAATATCGACCCGGCCAAGATCGTGATGATCTCGATCATGCCCTGCACCGCAAAAAAATACGAGATCACCAGAAGCGACGAGATGTTTGCCTCCGGCTACCAGGATATAGATGTGGCCTTGACCACCAGGGAGCTGGCCCGTATGATCAAGCAGGCGGGCATTGACTTCGCGGACCTGCCCGATGAGGACGCGGATAATATTTTAGGCGACTACACCGGCGCCGGCGTCATTTTTGGCGCAACCGGCGGGGTCATGGAAGCGGCCCTGCGGACTGCGCACTTCTTTGTTACCGGAAAGAATTTGGGCAAAGCCGATTTTGAGCAGACCCGCGGCCTGGAAGGGGTCAAGGAAGCGCAGGTCGAGATAGACGGCAAGAAAGTCAAGATCGCCATTGCGCACGGCTTGAATCATGTCGAGTATGTATTGGAAAAGGTCAGGCAGGCAAAGAAGAACAACCAGGAGCTGCCGTACCATTTCATCGAAGTCATGGCTTGCCTGGGAGGCTGCGTCGGCGGAGGCGGCCAGCCTTACGGAGTGACCGATGAGCTGCGCGTGAAAAGG
>DATJPV010000005.1:0-55928 GCA_035506195.1 Patescibacteria group bacterium
ATTGAAGGTAATGCCGAAAATAAACGAGGGCACGACGAAGAACACGATGAGGGCGGCTATCAGAAAGCTCAAAATGAATTCTTTTTTTCGTAACACAAAGTAGAAAAGGAACGGCAATAGGGCGATATATATAGTGAGCGCTAAACTAAAAAAGACGGCGCACGCAAGGAGCCTGTTCTTTTCGAACAAAACAATAGATGCAAGCATAAAACACAGGGCGACAAGCTTATTCTGGCCATTGGACAATTCGTAGCCGATGAGGGGCAGCGCCATTAACAAGCTGATCTTGAGGTTGCGTATACTCATCTGCCTTGACGCAGAGGGGATCAACTTCAATAACATTACGGCGCTGGCGGCTAAGGAGAAAAGGCCGGTCAGATACCAGGCGAAGGCAGACGGCAGGATATCATTGAACTGGAACGGGGCGGACATCCTGCTGATCAACAAAAAAGGATACATCAAGATGGTAAAGGCCGGGGCGTAGCGGAAGATGGTCCGGTTGGGGTCCAGGGGGTTCTCATACGGGGAATGCCCCTGCAATATCTGTTCAACGCCAAACAAATCCACCCTGAGATCCTTGCCATCCCTGGAGTATACCGTAACCCCTATGGCAGAAATGAACAGAAGCAGGATAAAGGCAAAAAAGATCCAAGAATCAATGACCTTTTTAAGGAAAGCCTTCATGATACCAATTATACTACCAAGTCAAAGCCAACAAAATAAAAAAGAGAGAAACGGCAAGTCTCTCTCTTCTTATTTTATGCCGAGGGAGGGAATCGGACCCCCCACGCCGGCCTTTTCAGGGCCGCGCTCTACCACTGAGCTACCTCGGCTTATGGGAAGCTACTGTACCATAAGAAAATCTGGCTGTCCAGCAAAAATTCCTTAAAACCTACTGTGACTGCTCCATAATCTTGACGAACATATCTTGAGCAAGGGCGATATTGGGCATATGGAACCTGCGAGCGGATACCTTGACCCTCGTCGTTGCCTGCGTAAGCCTGATGAGGGTTATCCAGATGCGGCCCGAATCCGTCTGCAGCTCAAGATAGCCCTTGGTCACATCCTCCTGCCTGACGGTACCCCGGATGCGGGCCACCTTCACCGCGGATTCCCAGAGGCTCTCGTAGGGCTTATCCGTCTCTCCCTGTATCGTATCTTTGCTGACCGCATACGCGCCTACGCCCCCCAGGATACCCCCTACGATCAGCGGAGCGCAGCCGCAGAGGCCTATCGTCAAGACAGAGATGATACCGGCGACCGCAATACGTTTTTTCATCTACAGTTCCTTTCTCGCAAAGACTTTTACGAAACAAAAAATGGTCAACCCCAGGATCAAGCCCCAGGAAAACAGAAAAAGCATCCATCCGTAAGGATTCATCGGATATTCTCCAGCTGCGCCTTTCTGCGGCGCCAGGCGATCTTGACCAGCACCGCCAAAACCGCAAGCAGCAACACCAGGCCCAGGCGCGTGCCGAATACGCACATCCGGTTCCCGGCAGAAACGGTCTTCATGAAAATGATCGGCAGCCATTCCTGCCAAAGCCACATCCCTAAGATAAAAAACAGGAACAAAGGAGTAACGTACTTGATGATGTACTTATAGACGCCGGGGACCCGCATGTCCGCCCCCTTGTGTATCTCATCCCATGCCTTTTCCATTCCGAAGACCCAGGCAAAGAGTATGGTTTCGATGGTGGCAAATAAGACCAGGAAGAAAGTCCCTCCCCAGAAATCAAGCTCATCGACGACCCCCTTGCCTAAAAGGAATACCGCCGGCTGGCAGAGGATGAACGAAACGACGGCGAAGATCGCTACTGCCTTTTTACGGGAGATATCGAATTCGTCTTCCAGGAACGCCACTGCCGGTTGGGCAAGGGATATCGAAGACGTGATGCCGGCCAGGAACAAAAGGAAAAACCAGAAGAAGCCAAAAAGCCAGGCAAGGGGCATTTTGTTTAACACCAGCGGCATAGTCACAAAACCTAAGTTAAAGACGCCGGAGCGGGCGATCGATTGGATATCTACCGGCCCGAAAAACACGAAAGCCGCCGGGATGACGATGCTGCCGCCCAAGACGACTTCCGCTACCTCGTTGGTCGAAGAGGCAGTCAGGCCCGAGAGCACCACATCATCTCCCTTGGACAGATAGCTGGCATAGGTCAGGATAACGCCGATACCGACGCTTAAGGTAAAGAATATCTGGCCCGCGGCTTCCAGCCATACCTTGGCGGACCGTAACGCGCTAAAATCGGGATTCCAGAAGAAACCGAACCCGCGGGAGATATTCCAATCCGGCCTTGCCGGGTCAGGCGTGCCCAGCGTGACAACCCGCAGCAGTAGTATCAGGCCGAAAAAAAACAAAAGCGGCATCGCCCACCTGCAAAGGCGCTCTATGCCGCCTTTTATGCCGTAATAAATGACCCAGATATTGGCGCAGAAAGTGATCAAAAAGAAAAAGTAGGCGGGCCAAAGGTTGGTAAAGTAACGATTCTGCTCCAGGCCCTGGAACCCCCGCAAGAAGCTGCTCATCGAAGCCTGATCAGCCAGGGTCCGGCATTTCCCGGCTATTTCAAAAAAACTGTACCCCAAAGTCCAGGACTCAATATAGGTATAATATATGAAGATCACCAGGGGCCCGAAGATGCCGATAACCCCGAAGTATTTGATAAAACGATTCTTTTTCCAGAGGCTGTGGAATATGCCCGGGGCAGTGCCGTGCTCAAAGCCGCCGCCATAACGGCCCAGGGTCCACTCGATCCACATGAGGGGTATCCCCAACAGCAGCAGGGAAATAAAATAGGGGATCATAAAGGCGCCGCCGCCGTTGGAGGCGACCTTGGCAGGGAAGCGTAGAAAGTTACCCAGGCCGATAGCCGAACCGGCCACTGCCATGATAATGCCTAATTTCGAACCCCAGCTATCCCGTGCTTTTCCCTTGGGCATGAAACCAATCCTCAAGCCGGGAGAGCGACTCGGATACCTCCCTGCTTATCGTATCGCCAAAGACGATCGTCTTTGGCTGAATCATGAGGATAATTATATCCAGCTTCAAATGGCTTTGCAAGTAGTTAATCGTCAACGAAAGCGAGGCATTGTGGGTGGAAAAGAGGTTGACGGTTTTCAAGTCTGCCTCTTCCAGCTCCCGGAATTCTCCGGGAGAGCCGCCGAAATCAACCGCGTCAATGATGACTACGGTATCCGGTTTTTCCTTGATGATCTTACCCAGGTAATTTTCGGGGGTAGTTGCGGCGTCAAAAACAAGAAAAGGGACCCTATCCTTGAGGCGGCAGGCCAGGAGCGAACCGACGGCATCGTCGCTGCGCAGGGAATTGCCTATGCCCAGGATCACCACCTTACCCTTCAGATGAGACTTAAGGTGCTCCATACTCACTCCTGCTTGACATCCACCTTTTTGGCAGGCCCTTCCAGGAGAGAGAACAGCTTTTGGGCAATGGTTTCCTTGGCGTAGGTGCTCGGAGAGGAAACCTCCACCCGCGTCAGGTTCTTTTCCTTTTCCGTAAAGAATATCCCTACCGGCGTGGTATCGTCCTGGGAAACATATATCGCGATCATGTGCTTGCTTATACCCTTAGCATATATGTAGGCCTTTATCTGTTTTAAGGCGTCCAGCGTCCTGCTATAGGCGGTGAAGTAATCATACTCGAAATTGCGGGAGAGCGCGCTGCCGCGCTCCTGCTCCAGCGCCTTGGTAGAAACCCCCAGAAAACCGCGCATCCCCTCCCCCAGCGAGCTGCACCCGGCCATACCGAATAAGAATAAAACTCCCACGCATACCATATGCTTCTTCATCATCATAGCCTCCCTACTCCCTTATCAGTTGCCATATGCGCTCCAGGTTCTTGCGCGCCTCTTCTTCGCCCCTTCTGGCGAATTCCCGGGAACGGTGCCACTCCAGCCAATGCGTATCTTTGATATCGGGATGCAAGACGATATCCGCCAACTGCGCCTCCCTCTGCACTACTTCCGCCTGCATGGTCTCGACGCTGCTAAAGATCAGATCGAGGATGTTATTCTTGAACTTGTCCCTGAAATACCTTCTCCACCCGAACCAGCCGTCTTTACGGATGACCTTATAGGTAGCGGAGATCTGCTCCTGAAGTTTGTCGTACTGGTTAACGATATCTTCCTTGGAGGGCGTCACGTTGACCGCGATGATCCGTTTGACCCCCATTTTGAACAACGGTTCGGTGGGCAGCGGATGGATCACTCCTCCGTCAATAAGCAGGTCCTGGTTGAATTGATACGGCCGAAAGACCCCCGGCATGGAACAGCTGGCCATGATCGCGTCGATCAGCGGGCCCTTGTCGAACATGCGCGGTTCCCTGCGCCTGATGTCGCTGGCGATAATCTTCAGCGGCAGCTTCACGTCATGGAAGGTCTTGGAGCCGAAATACTTCTTAAGGAAATTGTACAGTTTGCGGCCCTTGATAAAACCGGTAAAAGGAAATGCCAGGTCGATAAGGCCCCAGATGAACCTCGGGTCCCTGAATTCGCTGGTGATCTCAAGGATCTCCTGGCTTGACCTGCCGCATGCCCACAGCGCCGCGATGAGCCCGCCCATGCTTGCGCCGCAGATAACATCGATGGGAATGTCTTCCTCTTCGATGACCTTCAGGACCCCGATATGGCAAAGGCCATAGGCGGCGCCCACGCCCAGCACCAGGCCGACCAGGCAATCGCCGGACTCCCGGGCGATCCTCCTGATGACCTTCGAATACTCGCAGTCCGGATGCTCGGCGATGATCCTGTCGGAAGAAAGGACCTGTATCCGGGGCAGCGTAGCAAAGATGCCGCACTTGAGGATAGCCATCTGCTGGTCATGGGACAGGCGCGAAGAGCGGTACTCGTTAACGATAACCTTTATCTTGTCTTCCGGGAAATTGAACTCTGATTTTAAGCGCGCGATCAGGTTGTGCGTGCGCTTCAGATAGACCGCCTCGGGGCTGCTTAAGAGGTGTATCTGATCCGACTGGCTCAGGACGCTAAAGACAAACCGGTCCATGGAAGAAGGAAGGTCGATAATGACGTAGTGGTAATCATTGACCAAGAGGCCCATCACATTCACCAGCCTCTTGGCGCAGGACTCGTCTTCCGGCCTATAGCTAAAGCAGATCAGCTCGATCCCCACCCAGTCCTTCATGGTAAAGTCCTTGATGACCTTACGCGTATCCAGGGGCACATGGCACAAATCGAAAACGCGGTAGTCCCGGGCTATGCCCAGGCGCTTAGGCAGGCTATGTATCTTATCCCGGGGGCAGATATCCAATATAAGCAGGCTCTTGCGGGTCTCCTTCTGGAGGCTCAGCGCCAGATTCATGGCGTAGATGCTCTTACCGGACTGGGAATAAGAACTGAACACCGAAATGATCGTGCTTTCAAAGATGGTCTTCTGGTGGATATGTTTGTTTTTTATCCTGCGCGACAAAGTCTGGCTTAAATCTATAGCCAGGGCGGGGATCTTCTTGAGGAGGTATTCGAAGTCGTCCTTCTTAATGATCAACAGGAGGCAGTCGTTCAGGGCAGACGCCGTCACGGAATGGGGTTCCCCGGTCAAAAGCGAGATGATCCCGAAATACTTGCCGCGGTGCAGGTACTCAAGGATGGCCCGGTTGCCCTGCGCATCAGTCGTATAGGTCAAGACCCTGCCCAGGATAACGAAGTAGAAACCGCTGGCGGGAGAGCCTTCGGTATAGATAACCTGGTCCTTTTTATATTCGAGGATACTGCAGCGTTGGCGGATACTGTCGCGCTCTTCCGCGGACAGCCCCGCAAACAACGGTATCTCGGCTAACAGGGAATCCTGAATGACGGTTTTCATTTATTCTAATGTCCCGGTCTTACATACCGCGGCGAATTTGGCCGCACTTTGCCGGGGACGGCGCTGGTAACTGGCATAATCTACCTCGACCAGGCCGAAGCGCGGGCCAAAGCTTTTATCCCACTCAAAATTATCGATCAGCGACCAGTAGAGGTATCCCCAGACCTTGACTCCGGAGGCCATGGCCTCATGGACCTTCAAAAGGTGCTGCCGGATATATTCCCAGCGCTGATTATCATCCTCGGTACAGATGCCGTTTTCCGAGATCAATACCGGAAGGCCGTACCTTTTGTTAAGGCCGACCAGGAGCGTATACAACCCTTCCGGATAGATATCCCACCCCAGGGAGTTTTTCGGCAGCGGGTCGTGGCCCTGATCGCAGAGGTCCTGTGCGAAGTGATGCGGAGTCCATCCCCGCACATCCGCCAGGTCGCGCGTGTAATAATTCACCCCGATGTAATCAAGGCAGCGCTGGCGGTTCAGGCGGTCGAGAAAATTGAAGTTGAAAGTCCAGTTACGCAGGTAAGCGGCGCACCTGTTCTTTAAGGTGCCCCGGCAGGCCCGAAAGGCGCGCAGGTTCTTGGCGATGCTGACCGCCGGCGCAGGCAATCCTTTTTTCCTGTATATATCGTGGATAAGACGGTATACCCGGATATGCGCGGCGGCCATCTGGTCAGTTACCCTGGCGGCGGCCAGCAAAGAAGTCTTCTGCGGAGGCCACACGCCGGCCATGTAGGAGTTAAACACGTACACCAGGGGTTCGTTTATGGTCACCCAAAAATGAACCTTACCGCTTAAGGCATCCACGACATTCTCGGCATAACGCAGGAAATAACGGCAGGCCTGCCTGCTCTCCCATCCGCCCATATCCGCAAACCAGACGGGGTTGGTAAAATGGTGCAGGGTTACGACGGGGGTAAGGCCGCGTTCCCGTAAGGCATCGACTACTTCAACGTAATGCTCGAGTTCCTGAGGGGAAAATTGTCCTTCGCGGGGCTCGATGCGGCTCCATTCGACGGAGAAACGGTGGGTATTGTGGCACAGCGCCTTTGCCAGATCAAAATCTTGCTTAAAAAATTCATAATGACGGCAGGCCTGCCCGGAGACATCCTTGAGGCCGGCCTTCTTCTCCCACCTCCACCAGTCATTATTACGGTTATTGCCTTCGACTTGATGCGACGAAGTGGCGGCGCCCCACAAGAAATCATCGGGAAAGTTAACCATAATTGCACTATATTATACCATCACCCAATAAAAAATCCCAACATTTTTGTGTTGGGATTTTTAGGGGTATAAAATAAAAACAGCCGATAAAGGCGCAGCAGGCTCACAACCAACGCCTTATTCGGTAACCCAGCCACCATCCCCTGCACATCTTATCCTCGCCCCCCACACACACCGGAAGGGCGACATACAGGGCTTAGGTCTGCGGCTTTGCGCCCCCGCCTTTCGACGGGTTTGCCTTTATCGGCCATTTTCAAGTATAACACAAACTGCGCCGCTTTTCAAGGCGATCTATCGCTGAGTCGCAGGGGCATCTGCTACGGCCGGAGGTGCGGCCGTAAGATGCTTGCTCATCGCAGCCCAAGTCTTGGCCCCTACCTTACCGTCTACGGCCAGACCATTGGCCTTTTGGAATTCCTCAATGGCCTTTTTGGTCTTAGGACCGATCTTGCCGTCAACGTTACCGGTATAGAAACCGGCATTTTTCAGGGCAGTCTGGATCTCCTGAGCGGAAGGCTTTGCATACGAGCCGACCGCGGGCACGGGTTCTGCGCTAGGCTGTACGGGTGCAGGCGCGACCTGGGCAGGCGCTGCCTGGTTAGGAGCTACCTGCGGTTTTACTTCACCGGCGCCGCCGGGTACGGCAGGCGTCGACTTGTTGATCATGTTCAGGACCTCCATGGACATGGGCTCCTGCATCTCTTCCAGGCTCTGCTGTTTCTTGCCGCATCCGCTTAAAAACGCGACCAAGCCTATAGCTAGAATAATAAATACAAATTTCTTCATCTCTTTTTTTCACCCCCCTCCCTGAAGCTATCTTCTTTTTTTTATTGTAATACTTCCTGGTAAAAAATCAAATAAAAAATGACTTATATTCTTCTTATGTCCGGGTACAGGATATTGACGAAGACGAAAAATGCTCCGCAGACACACCCGCCGCCAGCGACGGTCAAGGAAACGCCAAGCACATGCGAAAGGCTGCCGGCAAGCAGGTTCCCGAACGGCATGATCCCCGCAAACGTAAACATAAACGCGCTCATCAACCTTCCCCTGAATTCGTCGGGAGACAGGGATTGCAGTAATGTGTTGATCAGGCTTATCGCGGTGACGCTCGCCCAACCCACGCAGACCAGGGCCAATAGCGAAAGCACATAGGTTTTTGACAACGCGAAAAACACAAGCGCAACAGAAAATACACCGGCAGCAAACATCAGGAACCTGCCCTTGCGCTTCAGGTCTCCTAGCTTGGCCAAAAGCAGCGCGGCGCACAGCGCGCCTACCCCGGCAGCCGACATGAGCACCCCCAGCCCCTTGACCCCTACTCCCAATATGTGCTGGGCAAAAAGCGGCATCAGTATCACGTAGGGGATGCCGAACAAACTGGTAATACCTACCATCGAGATCAATACCAGCACGGTACGGTTGCGCTTAATGAAGCGCAGGCCCTCGACTAAGTCCTGCAGGAACATGGTCCGGCTACCATTCCTGGAGGCGCTGTTCACTCGTATTACCCATAACGCAACGATCACCGCTAGAAAACTGATGCCGTTGATGTAAAAACAGCCGCTCATGCCGATAGCAGAAATAAGGATACCGGCGATCGCCGGTCCGATGATCCGCGCGGAATTAAAGGCGGCGGAGTTCAGCGCAATGGCGTTCATCAGGCGCTCTTTACCTACCAGCTCAACCACTACCGACTGCCGGCAGGGCGCATCGAAAGCCATCACCGTACCGTTTAAGACGGCAATACACATGATCTGCGCGGGGGTTATAACCTTTAGCTGCGTCAACACCGCCAAGAAAAAAGCCAGCACCATGAACGCATGCTGCGTAACAAGCAGGATGGTCTTCTTATTCAGCCGGTCGGCGACCACCCCGCCGAATAACGACAGCATGAACACGGGGATCGACCCTAAGAAACCGACCAGGCCCAATAAGAACGCGGAATCGGTCAGCTGAAAGACCAGCCAGCTTTGCGCCACCGATTGGATCCATGTCCCGATAAGCGAAATGAACATGCCCAGCCAATAGAGCCTGAAATTTTTGATCTTAAGCGAGGAGAACATGGTTAGGATTTAAGGACTGCTTCTCTGCGGCAGCGGGGACAAAGGAGGCGAATGCGATCCGGCCGGCGCAGATCCCCTTTCTCATTCTCCGGCGGCATGCGTAACAGCGCAAGCTCAAGGTGCCGTAAATAGAAAAGCATAAGCGAAGCGTTGGAAAAGCACAAAGCGCCCAGGCGCCTGGCCACCCACATGAGCTGGTCGTACGGGGCGATGATCTCGTTGCAGCAATCACACAGAAGCAGCCTTTTGTCGATCGACTGCACGAGGTCTTGCCGTTTTTCCGTGGTGGCTAGATCGAATTTCTGCGAAAGCACGATCCCTTTGGAGGTGGGGCAATTTGCCTGACAGTTGCCGCAGAATATGCAGACGTCCCAATGGACGACCAGGGTCCTTGAGGCTCCGTTCTCCCGAACGGAGTCCTTGAATTCGAGGGCGCCCGTAGGGCAGACTTGCACGCAGGCGGTACAGCCCATGCAGTCGTCTTGATGGTATTCGGGCCTGCCCCGGAACCGCTCGAAAGGCGTATGCGGCTTATAGGGGAACTTGCTCGTGTAGGGGCCTTTTACAAGGGCCCGGATGGCTTCTTTTAACTCTCTAAGCTTCGGGTATCTCATACCTTACGGTCCTCGGCATATTTATCGCAGACAGACTTCTCCCAGAGCTTGACCCCCGAACGATGCGTCCCGCGCGCCAGGGCGTGCGCCGAAACCGGCGCGGTCAACAGAAGGAACAGGATACATAACAGCGCCTTGACCCCGGCCGCGGTAAAGCCGAACTTGACAAACACCGCAAAAAGGATGCTGCAGGTCCCCAGCGTAACGCATTTTGTGGACGTCTGAAGGCGGTTGTAGATATCCGGCATCCTGATCAACCCGAGGCAGCCGAACAGGTCGAAGGCGATACCAACGACGATAAAAAAGAGCATCAGGATCTCAATCATCGAAGTTCCTCCCTTCCAGGAACTTGGCGAGCGCCAAGACGCCGATAAAACTCTGCAGGCCCCAGGCGATGGCGATGTCCATATACCAATCCTTGTTGGTGTACACCGCCAGTATCGCGCAGAAACCGATAACTAGTATCCCGAATATATCGGTGGCGACAGACCTGTCCGCGGGAGTCGGCCCCTTCAATACGCGGATCAGCGAAAGTAGAAAACAGATCAACAGGAAGAGCATAAGCTTTGCCTGCGCATCAACCTTAAGCACCGCGAAGATGAAGATAATCAGCGCCGCCAGAAAAACAAACCCCGCTAACCAGCGAAAGAACCTCATTCAAACACCTCTTTTAGGATCTTCTCGAACTGAGAGACGATGATCTTGGAGGCCTCTTCGACATCCTGAGTCGCCACGTCTATCCAGTGTATATACAGGTACCCGTTTTCCTTGTCGATATCCACCGTAAACGTCCCGGGTGTCAGCGTAATGAAATTGGCCAGGAACGTCAAGGCGGTTTCTGTTTTAAGGATGGTCTTTACCTTGACGATGCCGGGATTGATGGGCATCCGGGGATGCAGGACCCGGGAGGCCACGTCAATGTTGGACTTCAGACACTCCCAGGAAAACACCAGCAGGTAATAGGCAAACCATACGTATCGTTTCGGCTGGAACCATTTAACCGGGGCATCGGTGAACATATCTCCCATGCTCACCGCAACCAAAAGCGCCACCCCCAGACCGACGACCAGGTGCTGCCAGTCGGGGCTGAAGGACAACAGCATCCACAAAACGAACGAGATGATGAACGTAACTACCCTGGAATACACTTAACGGCCTCCCAGAATCCAGCCGGCATAACCGGTGCCTGATAAGAGCACCTCTGCGGCCGGCTTGATGACGGTATTTATTACCGGGAATACGCACAATCCGACGAGGATACACAAAAACGCAAGGATCGACATTGCCAGCGTCATCAACACCGGCGCCTCTTTGATGACGCTGACTGCTTCTTTGGCCTTCACGATGAAAGCATATTTTTGCACTTTCAGAAAAGACGCCAGGGTGACCATGCCTACCGCTATACATGCCACCGCGCCGGCCAGATGATGCGCCTGGAATGCCGCCACGATAATGATCAGCTTGCTCCAGAAACCGCACAGGGGCGGCACGCCCGCGATAGACAAAGAAGCCACCAGGGACGTCTTGGAGGTCACGGGCATCTGGCTGGAAAGCCCGGACAGCTCATCCAGGCGCCTGGTGCCGGTAGCATACTCTACCGAACCGGCATTCAAGAACAACAACGATTTAAAAAGGGAATGGTTACACAGATGGAACAGGCCGCCGATGATCCCCAGGGGCGTACCCAGGCCTATGCCGAATATCACGTAGCCGATCTGGCTGACCGAATGGTACGCCAACAGGCGCTTAAAATCCCACTGCCCTATCGCCAGAAGTACCCCTACGATCATGGAAATGATCCCCAGCCATATGCAGATCTCCGAAGCCATCGCGCTAAAACCGATAATGTTGAACAGCACGCGCACCAGCGCATAGATACCGACGACCTTGATCACCACGCCCGAAAGCATCGCGGACATCGGCGCCGGCGCCGAGGGGTGGGCGTCGGGAAGCCAGGCATGGAAGGGCACCAGCCCCGCCTTTAACGCAAAGCCCACGAAGAACAACCCCGTGCTGTATAAGACCAGGTTGTCAGGACCTGTTACTTTTAACGACCTGGCAATGTCTGCCATGTTGAGCGTAGAGACCTTTCCTAAGAGCAGGCCGATCGCCAGCAGGATCAGGGTATCGGCAATGCTGCCCAGTACGAGGTATTTAAGCGAAGCCTCCAGCTCCTGCGCTTCCGTGCCGAAGGCAACGAGGGCAAAACAGGCAATGGAGGTGATCTCAAAGAATACGAACATATTGAACAGGTCGCCGGTCACCGAGACGCCGTTCAATCCCGCCAGCAGGAGACAGAATAAGGTATAGAAAAGCCCCGGCGAGGTATACTTTTTGATATAGTCCAGCGAATACATGAGCGCAAGAAAGCCGATCAGATTGACCACCAGCAGCATGCAGGCATTGAGCGCATCCAGCGCCATGCAGATGCCGAAAGGAGGCAGCCATCCTCCTACGGTGTAGATCTTAACCCCTGTCTTAACCCAGAAGATACCCTTGATCGAAAGCGCCAACAGAGACAAGCCGCACAGATTGGCCAACAAGCCGGTCCACTCTTCTTTAACTTTAGAAACAAGCGGTATCAAAAAAGCGCATCCCAGCGGTATAATGACGAAGAAAGGAAGCATGCGTTATCCTTTAAGCTTGCGTATTTCGTTTATATCAAACGTCTTGTACTTCTCGTAGATGCGCACCACCAAAGCTACCATCAGCGAGGTTACACCCAGCCCGATGACGATCGAGGTCAGGATGAGCGCCTGCGGAAGGGGATCGACGAAGTTGGCGATCGGCGTTTGCTTATCCAGTATCGGCGCCTCCCCGCCCTGCCGGTACCCCATCAGGATGAAGAAAAGGTTGATGGCGTACTCCATGATGCCCAGCCCGATGATCTTCTTGACCAGATTCTTTTTCACCAGCATGCAGTATATCCCGACGGCCATCAGGACCATGCACAACAGATACAGGCTCATCTATGGGTCTCCTTATCGTCCACCGGCATCCTCAGGAGCGCCAAGGCCAGGAATATGCTGAACAACCCCGCCCCTACTTTCAAGAAAATAGCGACATTGCAAACCAGGATGATGCCGGAGCTGAATAGATCGAATGGCCTGCCGTGCGGAAGCACGTTGAGGAAAAAATACCCGCCGAGAAAGCCCAGCAGCGCGATCCCCCAGAACAGGAGCCCTCCCAGCGATTCGATGACGGAAGCAACCGCCAAATTCATTCTCGTCAAGGCCACGTCTTTGCCGAACGCCAGCACCAGATGAATAAAGGAAAGCGCAATAATCACGCCGCCGGCAAAGCCTCCGCCGGGAGTCAGGTGGCCGTGCAGGAGTATGTAGACGCCGAACAGAAAGATCAGACTGACGGTGATCTTGGTGATGCGCTTGACGATAATAGACATACCGGCTGTTTCTTTCACGGCTTCCTTCCTGTTTTTCTCAAGACCGCCAGGACCCCTATGACGGAAGTAAAAAGGATGGTCGCTTCTCCCAGCGTATCGTACCCGCGGAAATCAAGGATAATGGCGGCGACGATATTCACCGCGCCCGTTTTCCTGACGGCCTCGGCTATATAGAGCGAGCCCATTTTCATCACGGGCTGGCCGAACACCGGCAGCTGCATGACGGCCTTGGCGGTAAACCACAAAAATATGCACACGAACAGCGCCGCAAAGATAAAGTATCCGGGTTTTTTGAGGTTGCGCTCTTGAGGCATGTGCGCCCCTACCGTGGCCCGGATAAGGATGACCAGGGACAATATCTCGACGACCAACTGGGTGATCGCCAGGTCCGGAGCACGCAGAAGGAGAAACTCAAGGCTCAGGCCTATGCCCACTGCGCCCAGGGCGATAACGCTGGAGAGCAGGTCTTTTATCTCCATCGCCACCACTGCGCCAATGATCATTAAAATCAAAATGACGTGCAGTTCGATCATACGTTAACGCCGCATTAAAACGAACCAAATCACCGCCAACCCCACCAGGCTCCAGGCAAGATACAGGTCCAGAACACCGGTATGCAGCCTGCGAAATACCCAGCTTAACCCCAGCACCGCGTAACCGACAAAACCGGTCAATACGTTGAGGGCCCTGTCCACAAAGATGAACAGCAGGTACGCGGCTACCCGGAATAACGACCAGATAAACCGATACGGATCAAGGCTGTCGAGCTTGAGGACCCGGTATATCCTGTGTACAAAGGGCACCTCTTCGACGGTCCGATAAAATTCCGTGCCGGGGAAACTCGGAGAAAAAACCGGTTCTTCCCCGCCGATAGACATTTCATCAACCCTGACACCGCTGCCTTGCGCGTTCCTCCAGAACAAGAAGCCCAACAGTACACCCAGCAGAATGAGCGCGCAAGATGTGAGGCTGCTCCAGGTGCCGATGAGGGGCAGCGGCTGGCCCAGCCACGGCAGGATGAATAACTTAAGCGCAAGGCCGGGCAAGACCCCCAGTACCACGCACAGCCCCGCCAGGACCATCAAGGGAATGCGCATGCGCACAGGGGCTTCGGCGACCTTGGCCTTATCGGAACTGTTATCCTGCCCCAGGAAAACCGCATGTATGAATTTAATAAAACTGGCCAGGGTCAACGCGCTTCCGAACATCGCCGCAACCAGGGCGATCAGATAGACGGTGCGCAACATGAAACCCGAGGCGTTGTAGAATCCGATGAGCGTACCCTGATACAACAGCCACTTTGAGGCAAACCCGTTAAACGGCGGCACTCCGGATATAGACAGAGAAAAGACCAGGGCAGACACAAATGTCACCGGCATATACGCGGCCAAGCCGCCCAGACGAGCCAGTTCAAAGGTATTTTTCTTCTGGCCGACCGCCCCGGCGGTCAAGAATAGCCCGCTTTTATACAGAGAGTGATTAAGCATGTGGAATATCCCGCCGGCAATACCGACCAGTGAACCGGTGCCGAACCCCAGCACCATATAACCGACCTGGCTAATCGCATGATATGATAAAAGTTTACGCAGGTCATGCTGGATCAAGGCCATCATCACCGCAAACATGATCGTGACGCTGCCGATCAAAAGAAGCAAAGCTAAAGCAACGCTGTTTAAGATAAAGAAATCCACGCATATCCTGGCCAAAAGATAGATACCCAGCAGTTTGTCCAGCGACGCCGGCAGGATCGCCATGACCTCAGAGGTTGCGCTTTCGGCGGCAGTAGGGATCCAGGTATGCAAAGGCGCGCATCCGGCTTTCGCAAAGGCACCCAAGAGCATCAGGATAAAAGACGCCCAGCCCAACGGCGTATCTACCAATATCGCCCCGCCCTGCGGCATGCGCGTGGTGCCGGCCAAAAGAATATATAATGCGACGCCTAACATCAGAGAGAAATCTCCGATCCCCACGACGACTAAGGCCTTGTTGCCGGAAGAGCTGGAGCTGATAGTAAGCAACGCATACAACAACAGGAGCGTCGCCCCCCAGGCGAATATAAATATAATAAAGTCGGATGCGCACAACGCAAGATTGGAAAAAGCGATCAGCCAGACCAGATACGAGAAATAATCCTTCCTGTCTTTGACTTCGTCGGAATCCTGGGAATAGAGGCAGATCAGAAATCCGAACAGGTTCACGAAGACCAGGATAAAACGGGAAAGATGGTTTACCCCCAGGGAAACGGTGTATTCATCCAGGATGCGCACGACCAGGTCCTGGGGCGGCTTGATAAAAATAAAAGCGGAAACCGCCAAGGCTATCCCCATGATCAAAAGCGTCAGGCTCCGGCGCGCCTGGGGCCGCAGGAACAATAGCACAAAGCCCAGGATGACCGGTAACGAAGTAAGGAAAAATAGGATGTACGCCATTATTTTATCAACGCCATAACAAAATGAAAGGGTACCTTAAACCCTAAACCCAAGGCAAGCGACGCAGCCGCCAACACCAACACCACCCAGACCATGGGCGAGTTCTTGTCTTCGGAAGCCTTGATACGCACCTGGCCAAGGAACACCTTATTGAATAGCCGCATAAGATACAACAAAGTAGCCAAGGCGCCGGCGACTGCCAGCACGCCTGCCAGGATATGCCCTGACTTGACGGCAAGCATCACCACCATGAATTTTGGCCAGAACCCCAACAACGGCGGAATGCCGATGATAGAAAACGCGCAGAGAAGATATGCCGCTGCGGTATACGGCATATAGGGAAGCAACCCTCCCAACTCATGGATATCCTTTGTGCCGGTCTTATGCTCGACGATCCCGGCGCATAAGAATAACCCGGCCTTGGCCAGGCTATGCGCCAAAATATATACCAGGGCCACCTTCAACGATATGCCGGTATTCAAGGAAAGGGCAAGCAATATATACCCCAGCTGGCTGATCGTAGAATACGCCAGGATTCTTTTGATGTTGTTTTCCACCAGCGCGGAAGCGGCGGCAACCACAATGGTGATCACGCTTAAGGCAATACAGGAATTCAAGAAGGCCGGCGAGACAGCCAGTGTCAGGCAAAAGAACCTGGCGAACATATACACGCCGATCTTAACCAGCACTGCCGCGTGCAGCAGCGCGGTCACCGGAGTGGGTGCCACTCCTGCGTCGGGAAGCCAGCTCTGCAGAGGCAGCTGCGCGGATTTAGAAAGGATCCCTGCCAGCACAAGGAAAGCCACCAGGTCTACAACGGGCATATTCCGTAACGCCCCCACTTCAAACGTGCCGTACGTCAGATACACGATGATAAGCCCTGCCAGCATGAGCGAGGCTCCGAAAAAAGTGACCAGGAACGCCTTGTCCGCGGCTTTGGCGTCTTTTTCTTTGCGGTAGAACCCGATGAGCTTCCAGGAACAGACAGAGGTGACTTCCCAGAAACAGAAAAGCAGTATGAGGTTCGCGGAAAATATCAGCCCCATCATCGCACCCACAAAAAGGACCATCCAGAAATAGAACTCGCCGCTTTCGGCATAATGCTGCATGTAATCAAGGGAATACACGCAGATAAGAAACGCCACAAAAGAAGACACCGCCGCCATAAACACCGCCAGGCCGTCAGCGACAAAAGAAAGGCTGAACCAGTCGGTGAAGTACTGCATGAAAAAAAGCTCCCGGCCTTTGAGCACCGGAAAGACGGCCAGCAGGCTCAACAGAAATGTCGCTGCCAGCAGGGCGACGGAAGATGCGGGTTTCTGCCGGCTCGGCACCAGCGGCAGGAAGAGCGCGCCGAACACCGGTACCAGGATGGTCATAAAGACGGGATTCATTTTTTTATCTTCAAAAGAGTCCTTGCTATTTTCTTGGCGTGATAGTACACCGCCGCGGTAAAATCGAGTATATTCAAGAACATGTTACAGGCGATGGGACTGCACACCCCGTCGATAAGCCGCTGATTATGGTGCTGGCGATATTCGTCCACCAGCTTATCGATGTGCTCCTGGTCCTTCAAAACTATCTGGACAAAGCAGGGCTGAGCCCTGACCAGGGCCTCCGAGACTTCCCGCAAGGCCGCCTCGGTGCGCTGGTAGAGGCCCTCATATTCCTTTACCGCCTCATCGCTGAACATCAGCTTCTCTTCTATCTTTATCTCGACCCGCTCCAGGATATCCTTGCAATAATCCCCGATTATCTCAAGGTCGGCGACCACATCGGCATACTTGAGCGCTTGCGCTTTCTGGGCCTTGTCGCCGGATGACTTTCCGGACTCTACCAGTGCGGCGGTCAATTCTTTTTCAAACTCGTTGAGCCTTTTCTCGTCTTCCAGGACCGCGGAAACCAGGTCTCGATCGTGCTCCATGAAGGCCCGGAATGTCGTCTGCCACATCTTCAGGCATAACTGGGACATCTGGCCGATCTGCGAGATAATGTCGTTAAGTGCCGGCATGGTACATGCCCTTCCTGATCTGTTCGGTCTTCTCCTGGGAAAGCTTGATGAGGTCCCAGCCGTTGAGTATCTTTTGATTGTCGGGCTTGCGGAGCACTGCCACCCTTTCCGTGCAGCAGTAACAGGGATCAACCGCCGCCAGGGTGATCGTGGCATCGGAGATGGTCCCGCCCACGCAGGCAACCTTGTTGGATGCCACATTCATGAAGCTGGGGGCGCGGATCTTGTGCCTGACCGGCCGGTTGGTGCCGTCGCTTTTAATGTAGTGGATGCATTCGCCGCGGGGCGCTTCGACCCTGCCGATGCCTTCTCCCGGCGGGATATCTTTGACATCGGCGTCGATCTGGCCCTTGGGCATCTTTTCCAGGCATTGACGGATAATGTTTATCGATTCGTACATCTCCAGGATCCTGATGACGGTCTTGGCGAAGATGTCGCCGTCTTTCTCTACGATCACGTTCCAGTCGATGCGGTCGAATACGCCGTAGGGCTCATCGCGCCTGACATCGATATTCAGCCCCGAAGCCCTGGCAGTCGGCCCCACCACGCACCAGTCAACGGCCTGCGCCCTGGTCAATACCCCCACCTTCTTAAGCCGCATCTGAATGACCGGGTCATCCATCACCGCGCCGCGGAACATGTCCAGGGCGGGCTTTAATTCATCAAGGGCCTTGCGCAACAAAGGGACGTCGCCGTCCTGTATATCGCGGCGCACTCCGCCGACCTTGAACATCGCATAATTATTGCGGTTGCCGGTGATCATCTCAAACATATCTAGGACCGGCTCGCGGTATTTCCAGGCCCACATCCATACGGTATTGTAGCCGATGAAATGGCCGGCCAGGCCCAGCCAGAGTAAATGGCTGTGGATACGCTGTAATTCATCGATGACGGTGCGGATATAGAGCGCGCGCTCGGGCACGATATTGGCCTCGCCGCCCAAAAGGTCCTCCACTGCCAGCACGTAGGCGTAGGGATGACTGGAAGAACAGATGCCGCAGATGCGCTCGACCAGGTACGGGATCTGGTCGAAATGCTTGGATTCGGCAAGTTTTTCGATACCGCGATGGTTATAACCGATGATGATGTCGATATCCACCACCTTCTCGCCTTCCACGTAGAGCTGGAAGAACTCCGGCTCCTCCTGCAGCGGATGGTACGGGCCTATCGGCACCACGACTCTATGGCTCATGGTCTTGCCTCAAAGGATATTTGCCTTCCGGCCAATCATCGGCCAAAAGCAGTCTTTTTAAATTCGGATGCCCCTTAAAGTTGATGCCGAGCATCTCCCACATCTCCCGCTCGACCCATTCCGCCCCGGAAAATAGCGGCGCGATCGAGTCGATCTGGGGATGCTGCCTGTCGGCGATAAGCGTCCTTAAGGAAAATATCTCCCCTGTCTTATCGCAACTGAAATGGTAAAGGATCTCGAAGCCTTCGGGGGTGTCTACGCCTGAAGCAATGGAAAACCTCAGGCCCAACTCCTTAAATAGGAATTCGACCGCCTTGAAGACATCCTGTGTCTTGACGGAAAAATAGATCCTGCGGCTCGACTTTTCCTTCCAGTCGATGATCTGCGGACCCAGCCGCTCCCTGATCTGTTCGCGTATGTCCATTAGGCGTTCTTCCTCAGTTTGGCGACCAGCTTGACGATGCCGTCGATGATCGCCTCCGGTTTCGGCGGGCAGCCCGGGATATAGACATCCACCGGCAAGATGCTATCCAGCGGCTCCTCAACGTTATAGCTATGCCTGAACATGTGCCGGGAAAGGGCACACTGCCCTACCGCCACCACGACGCAGGGCTTAGGCGCCTGCGCATAGATTTTTTTCATCCTGGGCACGGACTTTTTGTTCATTGCACCGGTGATCAGGAGCGCGTCGGCATGGCGGATCGAGCCGATAAGCTGGATACCGAATCTTTCCACGTCGAACCGGGGGGTCAAAAGGTCCAGTATCTCGATGTCGCAGTTATTGCAGGAACCCGCGCTCACGTGGAACACCCAGATGGATCTGGTCAGCGCCTTCAATTTCAAATTCATGCTAAAACCCTCGCAATGCCAACAAAAGGCCCAGCAACGCCAAGACGGTGACCGGACCCCAGAAGAAACGCAAGGCCTGGTCGATACGCAGCCGGGGATTGGTATTCCTGATCAATACGACTGCAACCAGTATCGCGACGAATTTCAGGGCGACGAAAAGCGGGCCGGTATCTTTGCCCAGGAACAAGGAGATCAAGAACACGGGCATCACATAAAGCAGGACGGCCTTGTTAAGCTTGAAGATCGCCAGCGGCAGGCCGGAATATTCGATAAGCACCCCGGCCATGATCTCCTGCTCCGCCTCGGACATGTCGAACGGGACAAGTCCGAGCTTTGCCTGCGTGCACAATAAGGCCACCACGAAGGCAATCGCGCCGGAAGGGGAAAATATCAGGGAGCCGAAGTTGCGCTGATGATCAACGATTTCCCCCAGATGAACAGTCACGCCTGCCTTGATGATGACCGTAAGGATCGCTATGATAAAAGGCAGTTCATACCCCAATAAGAGCTTCATCTCCCGGGAAGCCCCCACCGATGCCAAGGGGTTCCGGGAGCTTGAGGCGCCGATCAAAAGCGCAATCGCCGGCATGACCAAAAGATACACCACTACGATTATATCGCCGGCAAAGCTTTCCGAGGGCGCAAGCAGCGCCCTGCCTACGATCGCGGATACCAGGACCAGGCTCAGTAAGCCCAGGTAAGGAGAAAGCAGGAATGTGGCGCGGCCGGCTTCGGGGACGATGGTTTCTTTGCCCAGGAGCTTGACGATATCCACGAAATTCTGATACCAGGGCGGCCCCACCCTCCACTGGATGCGCGCGGTGACCTTCCTGTCCAGCCAGCCGGCAAGCAGCCCTACGCAGGCGCTGAACAGGAATCCCGGGAATATGAGATAACCAAAAATGGCTTTCATTTCTTTTTCGTCTGTATGACCTCGCGCGACCACTTCCGGGAATGTACTGCCAAGTGCTGGCCGATACAATATATATCCTGCTCGGGGTTCTCCTCGATCTCCTTTATTGAGATGGCGTGTTCCGGGCAGCTGTCCACGCAGGCAGGCGCTTTTGCGCCTGAGCCGACGCAGTAATCGCATTGCGAATCCAGGTATGGGATGAAATCCTGGAAAATGATACCGAAGGGGCACGCCGCGGTACACGATTTACAGCTGGTACAGCGCATTTTGTAGCGCTTCAGATGGCCGTCGCCGGCCCTCTCCAAGGCGTTATGGTAACAGGAGCTTACGCAGGGCGCGTCTTCGCAATGCCGACAGATGGTGGCAAAGGTGGCATACTCCCGAAGGTTGGCGATACCGTTATTCTGCGGGTGGTAAAAATAGCCGCAACAGACCCTGCATTGCCGGCACGTATTGCACACATCCAGATCAACGAATAGTCGCAGCATATGTTTAGTCCCAGATCTCCGGGATGTCCTTTAATTCTTCGTAGGTAAAGACCGGGCCGTCTTTACAGGCATAGAACCTGCCGATACGGCAATGCCCGCACTTGCCCAGGCCGCACGACATGTTTTTTTCCATGGAAAGATATATGTCCTTGGGCGCAAAACCAAGGTCCAGCAGTTTAAGGGTAACGAATTTCATCATGACCGGCGGGCCGCAGACTATTACCACCGCGTTCTTCAGGTCCACGGGCATGTCCTTCAAGATGGTTGTCACCAGGCCTACGTTGCCGTTCCAGGAAGGGTCTCCGACGTCAACCGTGGTTACCACATCCACCTTATCCTTCTTCGCCCAGTCCGGCAGCAGGTGTTTATAGACCATGTCCTTGGAGGTGCGGGCGCCGTAGCGCAGCACCACTTTGTTATACCGGTCCATCCGGGAGAAAAGCGCAAACAAAAGCGACCGCAAAGGCGCCAGGCCCACGCCGCCGCCGACGATCACGATGTCCTTGCCTTCAAAGGTATCCAGGGGATACCCCTTGCCGTAAGGGCCGCGGATGCCGACGGTGGTAGGGCTGGAGCAGGCATGCAGCATCGAAGTGACCCGGCCTGCGTTCATAATGGTGACGTCGATGGTATCTTTGATGTTGGGGTCCGAAGAAGGGGTAAACGGTGCCTCCCCCGCTCCGGGCAGCGTCAGTTCGATGAACTGGCCGGTCCGGAACTCAAAATGTTCCCTGGGTTTGATGACGAATGTTTTGATGGTAGGCGTTTCTTCGATGATATTCTCGATCGTCGCCTCGATGGGCTTGTAGATATTTTTATGAGGGCTCATGTCTTGGCAGCTGCGACCTTTTTTGCCACATCTTTCAGCACTTCCCGGATATCGATCTTGCCGGGGCAGACTTCGATACACCTGCCGCAACCACAGCAGGCAGGCATACCTAGATTATCGACAAAGAAATCGAATTTTTTCGTGAAACGGAAACGCAGGCGTTGGGTCCGGGTCTTTAAGGGGTTGGCCCCGCCGGCTACCCGGGCGTAATTTGCGTACTGACAGGAATCCCACAGCCGCAGGCGGCTGTTGACCTGCCCTTGCGGCTTATCGTTCAGGAGAAAACAGTGGCAGGTATCGCAGATGAAATTGCAACCGCCGCACTCGACGCAGGTAAGCATAAACTGATGCCAGGTGTCGACGTTATAGCCCTGCCGCATCAAGGCTTGAACGCTGTCCTTGGGGACCAGGTTCTGCGGGAAGAGGTGCCGCTTCAGCCGTTCCTGCAGACCTTCGCGCTTGACCCTGCGCACGGAGATCTGGCTTTCCTTGGCAGGAGTAAAATACGAAGGATGCGCTTCGATAAGCTCCTGGCCTTTCTTGGAGCCAACCTCCACCAGAAAGCCATCGTTGAGAGGGGAAAGGCTCAGGTCGAAGCCCTCCAGAGGATGGGGCAATATATCCCAGGCAAGGCAATGGCAGACGTCCTTGAAATCGGTGCAATCTCCGGCGATCAAGATCGTCTGTTCCCTCTTGAACGCGTATGCCGCATCGACATCTACCCCTTCCAGGAACACGAAATCCTGGATCTTGTGGCCGGCAATATCGCAGGCCTTGACGCCGAAAATGACCGTCTTTTCCGAGAGCGCGGCCTGGTCATCGTTGCCGAAATAACCGGCGACTTTTTGCAAGGGATGGGTAAAAAAAGCCTTGAGGGGTTCGATGCAGCGATAAGGGTTAAAAACGGAAGGCGTGTTTTCCGAAAGCCTGGCGTAACTGTAATCGGTCCCGGGAGAGCGGGGGTCTTTGGCAAAGGGGGAAAATACGGCGTAGCTTTTGCAAAGCGCTTGAGCAAAATTATCTAACGCAGATACTTCGATATAATACATGCTCTGCTTCCATATGGGCCGGCCCGAGAAAGATAAAAACCTTTTGTTTAAGATACTACATCTCGTCGGCCCCGTCAAGAAAAAGTTGAATTACGTCAAAGCGCGCGTATCGCCGAGGCGGTCATCGAAAGAAGCCGGAATATCCCCGCGGCGGATGCGATATCCAGATTCCCTGCGCCGCAACTCGGGCTGATGATCAGGTTCTCCAGGAGCAGCTCTCTTTCCAGGCCTTTCTTTTCCAAGACAGCGATCCCCGCCTCTATCCTTTTTACCAGGAAGGCGGCGTCTTCTTTGCCGGTAAATTCCTGGGTGGGAACAATCCCCCAGCAAAGGATGCCGCCGCGCCGCAGGAACCGTTTCAGGTCGGCCGCATACAAGATCAGCCGGTCCAGGAACGCAAAAGCGTCAAAATTAATGATGTCGATATCATCCGTATCGGTGAATACGGACCAGTCGGTGTTTCCGCAGCAATGCACTCCGATCAGGGTATCCGGAGATTTGATGTCTGCGGCCAATTCCCGCAAGATGCGGATAACGTCTTCGCGGTTAACCGGAGTATAGGCGGAACCGAAACAGGCGAGGAACGGCTCGTCTATGAACATGATCATCTTTTTGCCGAATTTCCTGAAGAATGCAAGCTGCCAGCGGGCCTTCATGGATAATCCTTTGAGTATGGCCTGGGAGAAAACCGGGTCGTACAGCAAAGATACGCCCTTCTCGTCATTGACCGCCCCGGCCATGGTAAAGGGGCCGACGGTATGGCATTTGATGAATTCGATATCCGCCGTGCCGGTTTCCCGGAGCTTCTCGTAAAACGCATAGAGCCCCTGGGCATAGTGCCGGCTTATTTTGAAATAATCGGTATCTGCGGCGATGACCTTCTCGTAGAATGTCTCCAGTTCTTTTTCCTTCTGTTCGGGGGAAAACGCAAGCCCCGTGGAAGTCACTTTTAGGCACGGCAGCTGTTCGGAAAACTGCGCGGTCATGCCTTCCCTGATGTCGCGCTTGGGCAGCTGCGGCCAGAAAGGGGCCCTGGCGCAGTTACGCAACACCACCTCCAAAGCAGCAGCCGCGTCTTTATGCGGCAGGCTTCCGATGCCCGTTGCCAAACCCTTAAGATTGCTCTGTCTGACGGATGCGCTCATACGTCCTCTTTCTTGATTTCTCCCCTCGGTCCGATCTCCAAGACTTCTTCGATCTTCACCTTAAATAGCGCAAAGCGCGCCGGGATGCCGGCTTCGAAACTTTCGTGCGTTTTGCCGCGGGAAACCCCTTTGATCACGCGTTCGGTAGAAAGGATAACTTCTTTTTCCAGCAGCTCTTTTACCAGCCTGTCATAGAGCGCCCCCGGATGAACGATCTCGGCCAGGCCGTTGAGTTGATACCCGCAGAGGGTCTCGGTGTCCATGACCGCCAAAGAAACCAGGGGATTGGTTTTCAGGTTCTCCCAGGTCCTGCTCATCACGTAGTCTACCAGGTACACAAAATCATTATCGAACTTCAAAAGGAATTTCGGAGCGACGGTAGGACGGCAAGATAGATCGGCGGTAGCTACATCAATGAATTCCGCATGCTCCAGCAAGGCGCGTATCTTTTTGGCTATCATCGTATTCTATATGCGACATCCGCCAGGGTGCTAACCAGGAATGATCTCAAGAAATAAATAAGCAAGAAAGCAATGAGCGGAGATATATCGATGCCCACTCGCATCGTAAAAGGCAGGACCCTGCGGATAGGGGCAAGCAACGGCTCGGTAGCATTGTACAGGAACTGGACGATCGGATTAAAGGGGTCGGGGTTGACCCAGCTGACCAAAGCCCTGACGATGATAAGCCAATACAACACGGTCAGGATGATATCCAGGATGCCTGCCGTTGCGCTCAAGAAATTAGACAGCATAAACATAAGGGCTCCTCTGTTTTTTAAAACCCCAGGCTTTCGTTTACCAGTACGACAGTTAATCTGTCCGGCGCGACCTCGGCTTCGATAACCAACACCTGGCAGCACATTCTTTTATACTCCGGAAAGAGGCAGACGTCCTGCCGGCAGACCCCGTCCTGAAAACAAGGGGTTGCGTAGTTGAGCCGTTTACAGTTCAGGGGCGTAGCCACCTGCCTTGAACGCTGCAATGCCTCCTGCAGCCCGGGGACAAGCTTATTGACGCCGGCCAAGACGATAACGCTCTTGGCGTAGGAAATGCCCGCGGTGCGGTTGCCGTAGGCGCTGAAGAAAACCAGCTCCCCCTGTTCGGATATCGCGTTGACGCCGGTCAGGTAGACATCGGCTTGCGTGGCCCCCTGCCTGCGCAATTCCATGCTTTCTCCACGGCTGATACCCGGCCGGTATTGATTGTAGACCTTCCTGCCGCTGCCTTCCAGGCCTGCAACTATCCCCAGGGCGTCTATCGTCTGGGAACCGGACAGGCCGACGGAGGCATTCTTGGGCACAAGCTCCAGGATTTTTTCCAGTGCCGCGGCGCGGCTTGCGCAATAGATGCCCTTGATGTTGCGCTTCTGCCAATTCTGAAAAAGCCTCTCGATCTTTTTATCCATTTTGCCTTTTGGCCAATTGGCGGGACAAAGAGCTCCTCAAGGACGCCAGGCCCCTGGAGACCTCTACCGGATACCGATAACCGGAGAGCGGCTGGCGCATGGCCAGAGCAAACCGCAGGAGGCCCTTCTGTACCGACCGCCTGATTTCCTGCGGGCATGACGGCTCAGAAACGATCGTTCCTTTATCTACCACCTTAACCAAAAGCCGCTTACCGGCAAGCTTTTCTGCCTCCAACCCCAGGATGTCTTTTACGAATCTGCCTGTCTTGTCCTGGACCCTGAAAACCTGCTTCCTGCCGGGATAGGTAATCTTCCCTTCGCTTAATTTCATGGTCGGCAAGAAATTCCCTTCCTCGTCGGTAACTTCCGAGATCTTGTAGATCATGTCCAGAAAGGGCGCATCTACGCTTACACCCATTTTAGTACCCACGCCAAAATTGTCGACCGGCGCGCCTTTGCGCAAGAGCTCTTGTATGGCGGCTTCGTCAAGGTTGCCGCTGGCAAAGATCTTTACATATTTCAAGCCCGCCTTATCCAGCATCCTTCTGGCCAGCTTTGACCAATAGGCAATATCTCCGCTATCCAGCCGTATGCCTAAAAGTTTATGGCCCTGCTCCTTCAGGTACAGGCCGACGGCAATGGCGTTGGCGATCCCCTTGCCGGTATCATAGGTATCGACCAGCAGTATGGTGCGCGCGGGGAAAATACTGCTGTAGGCAAGGAAACTGGCAAGCTCCTGTTTAAACGACATGACAAAGGAATGCGCCATGGTCCCTGACGCAGGGATACCGTACAGCTTAGAGGCCAGCACATTCGAGGTGCCGGCAAAACCGGCGATGTAGGAACTACGGGCTACCTTGATGGCGGCCTCGGTCCCTTGCGTCCGGCGCAAGGAAAAATCATAGACGCCCCGCCCCTCCGAGGCGTTCACTACCCGGCTGGCTTTACTGGCGATCATAGTTTGCAGGTTAAGGGTGCTCAGGAGGAAGCTTTCGATAAGCTGGGCCTCGATAATGGAGCCGGTCACGCGGATGACGGGCTCCGGAGGGAAGAATACGGTCCCTTCGGGCATCGCCCAGATGTCCCCTCTGAAACGAAAGCGTTCCAAGTACTTTAAGAACTCTGCGGAAAAGAGTTTTTTGCTTCTGAGGTAGCGCAGGTCGTCCTGCCGGAAGCGCAAATCCCTTATGTAATCAAGGACATCTGCCAGGCCGCAGGCAATCAAATAAGAGCGCTGACGGGGCAATGCCCTTACAAACAGATCGAAGGTGGCGCGCGTCTTTGCCTTATAGACAAAGTAACTCTGCGCCATGGTCAGTTCATAGAGGTCAAGCAACAAGCCAGCGTTCATCGGGTCTTTATTTTACAAACGACTTCTTATACCCTTCATAAGGAAAGGAATGCTCATCAAGCACGACGCTGCCTTCCTTATTCAAAAGGATGAATGTGGGAACGCCCTGGACCCTGTAGCTAGAGGCGACGTCGCCGTCTCTGTCCAGAAGGACGCGAAATGGCAGATTTTTATCTTTGATATAACTATCCACTCTGCCCGGCGTTTCGCCGGTGTTGACGGCCAGCACCACGATACCGTCGGCAGCCAGGGCGGGGTAGCGTTTCTGCAGTTCCTTGAGCTCGTTGCGGCAATAGGGGCACCACGTAGTCCAGAAAAACAGGAGTACCGCATTCTTGCCGCGGTATTCGCTCAACGCTACTTGCTGGTTGCCGGTATCTTTCAAGGTAAAATCCGCCGCCGGACTAGGCGGCCCTGTGAAAACGGCGGCCGCAACGGATAAGGGCAACGCTACCGCCAGTACCACCAACACCATGCGCATCTTTTTCATGAACGAAGCCTCCCTATGGCAGTAATGATGAAATACACACCGGCAGCGGTCAGCACAACCGCCCAGGCCTTCTTTATATACACCAGCCACCTGCCGGATTTGGGCAGGCTGGTCAGGAGGCCGCTAAAGGTCCCGATCGCTATCAGGATCAGCCCCATGCCGTAGGCAAAGCTGAATAAAAGCAGCGATCCGTATACAACGTTTTTTTTGGTCGCCAGATACGTCAGGATCGTACCCAGTACCGGGGTAACGCAGGGGCTGACCATTAATCCAGAGCTTAGACCCAGCAGGAACGTAGATAGATAATCCTGTTTTTTGTGCGCGGGCAGCTTGATCATCCGGGGAAGCGGTATCGTAAAGAGCTCGAACATGGATAAGCCGAAGATCACGATGATTGCGCCGGAAGCGATCTGGACCCAGGGATTGGCGCTGAAGGCGCCGAAAAATTGCCCGGTCAGGGATGCGACCAGGCCCAGCAGAGAATAGGTAACCGCCACGCCGCTGACGTATAACAGGCTTAAGAAAAAACCCTTGCCTTTTGAACCTCCGGAGCGCGCGCCGATATATCCGGCGCTGACCGGGATCAAGGGGTAGACGCAGGGGGTAACGCTCAAAAAGACCCCGCCCAGAAATGCCAGGAAAAAATCAGCGGGGCTTCCGCTTAGGCTTAACTGATTCATCTATCCACCGTAAGTATTTCTTTTCTCCGCCGACGATAGGCAGCGCGATGATCTCCGGAACCTGGTAGCTGTGTACTGATTTAGCCGCTTTGATGAGTCCGGAAAGCTTTGCGCGCTTTGATTTGGCGATCAACAACACCTCCCCGGCAGTATCGACCTTGCCTTCCCACCAGAAGACCGACTTCACCTCTTTTATAATATTCACGCAGGCAACAAGCCTGGCTGCGATGAGCGCATCGGCGATGCGCTGCGCCTCCTGTTCCGAAGAGGCGGTGATGAAAACTACCACGTACATGTCAGGCCACCTTTCTGGCAAGTTTTGCAATCCTGGAGCCGAAGCGCGCGCATTCTTTGGCGACGCGCTCATCCGGAAGGCCGATCGAAACAGGGCCGTAATGATCTCCCTGCCAGTCGCCTTGCAGTATCATACCATGTATAAGCATGGCGTTCAAGATGTCTAAGACGGCGGTCTCGTTGCCGCCGCCGATATTGGCACTGGAAGAGAATGCCGCGCCTACCTTGCCGTCAAGCTTGCCGTGGAATGCAACCGAATCATCAAAGAGCTTCTTTATCTGCGCCGCCATGGTGCCGTAATACACAGGAGTGCCGATGATAATGGCATCATACTCACGCAGCTGGGATGCCTGCGTTTCCTGGGCGTCTTGAAGCGTAACTTCCAGCCCTTCCTTCTTTATCCCTGCGGCAATCATCTCTGCCATCTTTCTGGTATTACCGCTGCGAGAATAGCAAACCACCAGTGCTTTAGGCATCAGGCCCTCCTTCTTCGTGTATCTTGACCAATGTGAGCTTGCCGAACTGCGAACAGATATCAAAAATAATCGTCGGATCCTGCGTGCGTATCTGGATCTTGAAATGTTTTCCCTTGCCGGCGTCATCCGGCAGGACGGGCACGATCGTAAGCCCTTCTCCGTATTCGATCAGGGAACTGTGCAGGCTTTTATCGCTGGCATGGGTGGTATTGAGCACAAATTCTAAATGATACGTCGGGGCGTATAACACGGTCTAAAGACTCTCCACGATCTCGGATAGCACTTGAGCAGCGGAAGCCCGGATCCTGTAATCGCATATTTCGGAAAGCGCACTGGCTTGGGGGTTGATCTCCACGAGCACGACCCCGTGTTCCTTTGCCAGGCGGGGAAGGCTGGCCGCCGGGTACACCACCAGGGAAGTGCCTACCAATAACAGGAGGCTGCAATCCGCCAATTGTAAAGAAGCCTGGCGCAACTGCGGTTCCGGGAGCGCTTCGCCGAATAAAACAATGTCAATACGGTAACGACTGCCGCAGGGGCATTTTGGGAAATAGCGGCTAATGATCCTAAGCAGTTGCATACGGTGGGCCCGGTTCTTCTTCAGGCACTGAACCATCTCCTGTACCCGCTCCCGCTCCAGGTCTATGGCGCGCGCGCAGGATGCGCACCTTATACGGAAGGCATTGCCATGCAACTCGACCACCCTGCGGCTGCCTGCTGCCTGGTGGAGATTATCGATATTTTGAGTAATGATACCCTTGAGCATGTGCTCCTTTTCCAGAAGCGCCAAGGCAAGATGCGCGGGGTTGGGTTTGGCCTTAAGCAGCGCCGAATAGAAATCTACGATGAAATCAGCCATCTGCGCAGGATGCGTCCGAAAGTGGCCGGTCAGGCCTTCGGCATGGGCGTAGATATCGGGATCGTATTTCTCCCATAAGCCGCCCTTGCCCCGGAATGTAGCGATACCGCTATCCGCGGATATCCCCGAGCCGGTCAGGCACACTACCCGGCCGTCCTTGAAGCCGTCTTGCAGGCAACGCATCGCTTTTTCGTCTATCATCTCAGCATCATCACCGACATCATCCTGCCGGTCTGGCGTCCTTCCCTGCGAAAAGAAAAGAATTCGTCTTTCTGGCAGCTCGTGCAGATACCGGTATCAACGATATGCGCCTGCCGGACGCCGCCGGCTATGAGTTGTCTTTTATTCACCCCTGCCAGATCCAGGTAATATTTCCCCTGCCTGCCGTTTACATCCGCAGGGAAATAACTGTTGAATTCATCGCCTACTTCATAACAACACGGCCGCAGACAAGGTCCCAGGACGGCATGTATGTCTGCGGGGTCCGCTCCGAAAGCCTGGCTCATCAGCTGTACCGCCTTGGTACAGATTTCTTCCTTGCTGCTGCGCCAGCCTGCGTGGATCAGGCCGATAACGCCCTTTGCGGGCGCGTATAGGAATACGGAAAGGCAATCTGCGGTAAAGACCGCCACGGGAACATTGGCGGTATCGGTAACGAAGGCGTCAGTGTCCGGCAAGGCATCCTCGCAGGTCAGCGCGCCCCGCCCGCGGTGGCTTTCCGTTACGCAGGCGACATGAGCCGCGTGAACCTGCCTAGCACACACCAAATCCCGGTAATCGATATCTAACGGGGCCAGAAAATCCCTGCGATTGGTCAAAGAACTTGCGGTGTCCCCGTACGACAGAGACATATTGCGGGGGCGCCGGCTGAAGGCAGAGACTACATGGGGATGGCTGAAAATCACTTCTGGTTCTTAGTCGGTATTCTGGATGTTATCCAATCTATCCGAAAAACGATCCAGCCTTTTCTGGCTTTCGTCATATTGGCGCGAGGCGTTAGTGATATGTTTACCCAAGATGCCGAAGTCGTCACGGAACTTCCCGATCTCGATCGACAGCATGCTTAAGTTCTTCAAAATGACCTTGGCATTCTCCTCGACTTGCAGGCCCTTGAGCCCCAGGCAGATCACCTGAAGATAGACGTACAACGTGTTCGGCGAAACCGGAAAAACTTTCTTGGCGATACCGTAGGCAAGAAGCCCTTCGGTAACGGTGATCTCATAATATACGTTCTCCGCCGGTATATACATGAGCCCGAAGTCATAGGTATTCTCTCCGGGGAGGATATATTTCGAAGAGACCTCGTCGATGCGGGTCTTGACGTCCTGGATGAATTTTTTCCGGAATGCGGCCTTGGCGTCCTCGTCGGAGGATTCCTGCATCTTCTGGAAATTCTCGAGGCTGAATTTCGCGTCGATCGGCACCAGACGTTCCCCTAAGCGGACTATCGCGTCCACCGTATCGGCGGTCTTGAACCTGTATTGGGTTTCATAATGATGCCGGGGCAGGACCTGGGCCAGGAGATTCTCCAGGAACGTTTCTCCCATCTGGCCTCTGAACTTGGGGGCGCGCAACAGCTCCTGGAGGCTGGAGATATCCTTGCCTACCGCGTAGATCTGGCGGTTGACTTCCTCGAGTTTCCCTAATTTTTCCTGGACGCCGCCGAATATGTGCGCGGTACTGCCGAGATTCTGTCCGATGATCTTGTTGGCTTCCTGGAGGGCTTGGTGCATCTGGTTGAGGCGTTCGTTAACCTGGGAGGATATTTTGAAGACTATCGCGATGACTACTACCGCAAAGGCAAGGAATAAGAAGCCGATGACCCAAAGCATAATCGTGCCTTATGGAAAGGAAGGCTATGTGCCTTGCTGCTTGGACCGCTCTTCGCCGAGATACCATTTGGCTTCGGCAAGTTCTTTCTGAAGCGCAGCATAATGCGCTTTTAATTCTTCAAGCTGTGCTTCAAGGCTCTGGCAGCTCTGTTGAGCGACTTGGAGGGCATGGCGAAGTTCACCGCTCTTCGATTTTTCTTCGCCGAGATACCACTGGGATTCATCGTAGTGCTGCTGCAGTTTCTGGAATTCCTCGCCCAGGCGCTGCAAATCAAGACACTTTTCCTGCACCAACCGTTCCAGGCCTTCCCGCCGCGCGATCTCCTCGCCCAGGGCCCACTGCGTATCGTCGACCTTCTTCTGGAGTTCAGCTATCGTTACCTTGGTCTGCTTGGCCGTCTCAATCAGTTTTTCGATATCAAACGCCAACTTTTGCTTATCCTGTTCGATCTCGTTGATCGCATTGCCGAACTCATTGTCTTCCATACGCCCTCCTTGAGCACCTTGAGTTCCTTGGTTTTGAATCCAGCGAAACTCTGCCGAGTACACAAGAATTCTCGAAGAGAATTCTTGTAGTGCTTACGAGGCAGAGTAGGTGCCCGCTCTTGCCTTTTATGATATTTTAAGGAGCAGCCCGTGGCAGGAATATTCTCAGATGTATTATACTACCAATATGTTTGGAATCAAAGCAAATATTCTGTCTTTACTCGCTTTACGCTCCTGAAGATGTTCTTTTTGACATCAGGACAGACCCTTTTTAACTGGGCGATGATCCTGCCCATCACCGCGCGGTTGGAAGTGACCGAATGAGGACATATGCAGGTCTGGTGCAGCAGTTTTTCCTCTTTCGCAAACCGTTTGATCATGTATTCTTCCACATACGCCAGCGGCCTGATCAAAATGATCTTCCCCTTGAACAATTCCTGTCGAGGGGCCATCGCGGAGGTCTCGCCGTGGAAGAACATATTCATGAGCACCGTCTCGACGATATCATCCATGTGGTGCCCCAGGGCGACCTTGGTACAGCCTAATCTGTCCGCCGCCTGGAATAAGGCCCTTCTCCTGTTCCAGGAGCACCAGAAACAGTTAATGTCTTTTTTCCTGGTGTTGCGTATGGCATCGTCTTTTTCGATATGGTACCTTACGCCCAATTTCTCAAAGTATTTCGCCAACTTAGCCGCGCAGGACTTCGGATATCCCGAATCGACGTGGAGGGCGATAAGCTCGTATTTTACCGGCACGAATTTCTGGCGGTCATGCAGGATCTTAAGCAGCGTAAGGCTGTCCTTGCCGCCGGAGACGGCAACGGCGATCTTGTCGCCTTCGGCGAGCATCTGGTAATCCATGATCGCCCTGCCGATCCTTTTGGAAATGTAGAACTCGGGTCCCGATAACTCCGGCATAGTATCCTTTCATACTTGAGACTTTAGGGAGTTGGGTTGCGGCCGGATTGAGCGACCATGTCCCGTATGTGCCTGACGATCTTATGTTTCAGCAACTCCTCCAGGGACAGCGGCATGGTCAGCGACCAATTGGCCAGACTGGTGGTGCCGGGGGTATTTATCCGGTATTGATAGGCGTCGCCTTCGAAGGCGTCGGCCAAGTACAGCCAGTCGGTGATCAGTTGCACGCAGAATATCGCTTGAGATTGCAGGGTGTAACGCAGGGCCGCTTCGAGTATTGCCGCATCGCATTTTTCGCGCATTGCCCCGCGCAGCTTCAGCAATGCCCAAAGCTTCTCTTTCTCATGATAGCTGTTCTGATACAGCCCAATGAAGTCTTTGAGTTCTTCCTGCCTCTTCCCGAAAATATCCGCCAGCATATCCGGTGTCGCAAGGCTCTCCAGCCAACGCAGCCTGCCGTGCCGGCACCGGGAAAAATCAAAGAGCCTTTCCTTGACGCCATCGTAGTTTATGCCGCGTTGAGCGCACCAGCGCATAAAGAGCCCCTGGTCGACCGTGCCGGCCTCGTTTTCCCACCACGCAGCCCAGTTGGTCGTATCGTGGGTAGAAAGCATGGCAACGGAAAGCCTGCGGTACTCTTCGGGCTTAAGAAAATCGTGTTGTTTTTCCCACTCCTTTGTCCAGCGCTGGACATCATTGCCCGGGATCCCCAGCTCTTCAAGGGTCTTTGTGCACGACCGGGGGATGGTGCCCAAGTCTTCGGCGCACAAAAGCATACGCGTGTTGTCCAGTATAAGCGAAAGCAGCCTCCTGCCTTGCTCCTCCCACCTGTTCTCGTCATAGGGATCAAAAAAGCCGTACAGACCCTGGTTCTCTGCCGGGTCGTTGTAACGGATGCTCCAGATACGGAACAACCCTACGACATGGTCGATACGCAAGAGGTCGTAAAAATTCTGCGCGTAACGGAGCTTCTCCTTGAGGTAATAATACCCGTCGGCAGCGATGGAATCCCAGTTATACGTCGGCATACCCCAGCGCTGGCCTTTCGCGCAGTACATGTCCGCAGGAGCGCCGGCGGCAAATTCCAGTTTAAAGAATTCCGGATGCGCCCACACATCGGCACTATCCCGCGACACCAGGATCGGCAGGTCCCCCTTGATAAAGACGCCTTTTGAAGCAGCGTAATCCTTAACCTGCTTCAATTGCTTATATAATTGCCACTGCAGCCATATATGAAAAACGACCTCCCTTTCGTGCTCTTTGTAAAAAGCCTCCAGGGCCGCATCGTCGTGATCCCGGTATTCGGGCTGCCATTCATGCCAGGGCCGCAATCCATGATGGGACTTTAAGACCATGTAGAGCCCAAAATCACCCAACCAATACTGATTCTCTTCGACAAAATCCGCAAAACCTTGCGCTTCGTTAAGATTCTCCTCCAGATACATCTCCCTCAAAAGATTCACCTTGGCCTGCTTGATGCCGTAATCAACCTGCGGCCGGCCGCCGGGATACCTTTGTTTCATGTCTTCGATCTTGCGCTGGATCTCCTTGCTTTTGGCGGCGGGAAGCAGCCTTAAGGCCAAATACGAAGGCTCCAAGGCAAAAGAGCTTACCGAATCATAAGGGCAAAAGGTCGGCCCGCATTCGTTGAGAGGAAGCAGCTGGATGATCGAGTTGCCTGTCTTGGCGCACCAGTCTACCAGGAGCCTGAGGTCATCGAATTCTCCGATGCCAACGCTGCGCGAAGAATAAAGGGAAAAAAGCGGGGCTACTACCCCGGCTCTTTTCTGGAAACCGATCCGGCCCCATTTTTCCTTTGCGTACTTCTCCTGCAGATACCCGGCTAAGGTTGATTCTGGCATGCGTATTTTTTTATACTTTTTTTTAGCTGTCGGCTTGACTTTTGGTTAGACATGTGTCATATTTGTTATAGGATGCTCTGTTCGAATGCGGGGCGATACTCGTTATCTGCTCCACTTCCCGGAGAAGGCCGTTTAAACACGGCCTTTTTTTATTGCCTTAAGGCGTTACGATGATCAGGCTGAGAATCTTATCCGCCCAGAACAGACACACCAGCGCGGCCAAAGATAAAAACGGGCCATAAGGGATCGTGTGGTCCTTCTTTGCCGCCAGATTTATCACGCCCATAATGATCCCAAAAAAAGGCGCCAGGAAAAAGGTCAATACCGCGCTCTTCCATCCCAGGAATGCGCCGATCATCGCCAGGAGCTTCACATCCCCGCCCCCCATAGACTCGGTCTCTCCCTGGATCGGAGGCTTCTTGAGTAATTTAAAATACACCAGATCAAATAAAAAGCCCACCAGATAAATAATGCCTCCTCCGATAACTATCCCCAGCAGGGAATCGCCTATCCTGGCGAGTCTAAAGCCGTGGAACGCGGTCAAAACAAGGCCGGTTACCATGCCGCCGATGGATATCTCGTCGGGGATGATACGGTGCCGAAGGTCGACGAACGTAGCCACCAAAAGGCCGCAGACAAAGACAAGATAAAAGAAAAACTCGTAGCTGAAGCCGTAGAGGTTGAAAAACGTCAGGAAGGCGCAGGCGGTAAGCAGTTCCACGATGAAATACCGCAAGGATATTTTCTCTTTGCAGAAACGGCATCTGCCTCTCAAGACAAGGTAGCTGATAAAAGGAATATTGTCATACCAGAAAAGAGGTTTTCGGCATTTCGGGCAATGCGAAGCCGGCCAGGCGATGGATTCACCCAGAGGCAGGCGATGGATACAGACGTTCAAAAAGCTGCCTATCGCCGCGCCCAAGGCAAAAATGAATACTCTCTCGATCATAGCTTCTTAACTCCCTCTTCAAGGGCCTGGCGCATCAGCTCAACCGGAGCGTCCTTGCCGGTCCATAATTCAAAGGAGCGCGCGCCCTGATACAAAAGCATGCCCAGGCCGTTAGAGGCCGTAGCGCCCTTTGCCCTGGCACGCCGCAGCAGCTCTGTCTCGGCAGGATTATAGATGAGATCATAGACCAGCAGGCCCGAATGCAGTTTATCGGCCGCAATCAGGCAGGGGTCATCTTTTTTCATCCCGACGGGCGTGGCATTGACCAGCATATCGGTGTCACGTAAGTCGATGTCTTCAAGCGCATCCGCACAGCGGCAATGGACAGCCGGGAACTCCTGCGCAAGCTTCGCAGTAAGCTTGGTACTTTTTTCTTTGTCCACATCGAAAATGGCGATCGTTTTTACGCCTTGCCTTGCCAGCTGGTCCGTAACCGCCTTTGCCGCCCCGCCGGCGCCAAGGATGACAACGGCCTTGCCGGCCGGCTCAAACCGCAGATCCGTGATCAGGTGCCGGTGGAAACCGATACCGTCGGTATTCCAGCCTTCCAAATAATCATTATCTTTAACGATGAGGGTATTGGCTGCACCGGTAAAACGGACTTCCGGAGATTCCTTCTTCAGGTACTCCAAGACCGCTTCTTTATAGGGGATGGTCACATTCAAACCGCGGATGTGCTCCTCGGCCAGCGAGGTCAGAAAGAATTTCAGCTCCTCGGGGGATTTTTCGAAAATACGGTATTCGGCAGGGATACCCAGGGCCGAGAAGGCCCGATTGTGCATGAGCGGGGAAAGGCTGTGCTTTGCCGGAAAACCCAGAACCCCATATATTACCGGGGAAGATACGCTATCCATCAACATAGAGGAAGGTTTTAGAAGCTCTCTATTTTGTTCAGGGCGTTAACGTAGGCCCTCACCGAAGACTCGATAATATCAGTACTTGAGCCGCGCGCCGTGACTACTTTCCCCTTGGCCTTGAGTTTAAGGCTGACCTCGCCCAGCGCGTCTTTGCCTTTCGTGACCGCTTCGATACGGTAATCCTGCAGCTCGCCTTTAATACCGGTAATCTTATCGATGGCCTTAAAACAGGCATCGACGGGGCCGTCGCCGGAGGATTTGGCGGACAAAGTCTTATTCCGGTGGCAGAGCGTGACGGTTGCGGCAGGAGTCACGTTCATGCCGGAAGTTACTGCAAAATCCTTGAGCTTCCAGACCAGTTTTACAGTCTTGGCCTCCTCTTCGACAATGGAAATCAGGTCGTCGTCAAAGATGCTTTTCTTCTTGTCGGCAATGACCTTAAAACGTTCGACTATTTTATCGATCTGCGGGCCGTCCAGATTGAACCCTAACTCTTTAAGCCGCTCCGCCAGGGCATGCCTTCCCGAATGCTTGCCAAGCACAAGGTTTGTGCCGGTGAAACCCACGTCTTCGGGCCTGATGATCTCGTAGGTAGAACGCTCCTTGAGCACTCCGTCCTGATGGATCCCGGATTCGTGACGGAAGGCATTCCCGCCGACGATCGCCTTGTTGGGGGCGACTACGAAACTGGTGAGCTTGCTGACCAGCCGCGACGTCTTATAAATGCACTGCGTCTTGATGCCGCTTTCCAGCCCCGCGAAGACGTCCCTGCGCGTACGGATCGCCATAACGATCTCTTCCATGGAGGCATTGCCGGCGCGTTCGCCGATTCCGTTTACGGTGCACTCCACCTGCCGGGCGCCGTTTTTGACCGCCTCAAGGGAATTGGCCACTGCCAACCCCAGGTCGTTGTGGCAGTGTACGGATATCACCGCCTTGTTGATATTCGGCACGTTGTTGCGGATTTCGTTGATGAGGCTGCCGTATTCCTGCGGGTCGGCGTAGCCGACCGTGTCCGGGATATTAACGGTAGTGGCTCCTGCGGCGATGACCGCTTCCACGACCTTAAACAGGAACTGCCGTTCGCTGCGCGAGGCATCCTCCGGAGAAAACTCTATATCCGGGCAGTATTTCTTGCCGTAGGTTACCGCCTCGACTGCCAGCCTCAAGATTTCATCTTCCGCCTTTTTCAACTTGTATTTCATGTGGATCTTGGAGGTCGCCAGGAATATGTGGATACGGCCGCGCGCGATGGTGCTGCGGCCCGCAGGCTTGAGAGCCTGGACAACGGCATCGATATCCTTGGCGACGGCACGCGCCAAGCCGCAGATGACCGGCCCCTTGACGGCCTTGGCAATAGCCCTTACTGCCTGCAGATCTCCCGGAGAGGAGATCGGAAACCCCGCCTCGATGACATCAACCCCCAGGTCCGCAAGCGCCTGGGCGATCTCCATCTTTTCCGAAGGGTTGAGGCTGGCTCCCGGAGCCTGCTCTCCGTCCCTTAAGGTCGTATCAAAAATAATAATCTTTTCGGACATGGTAGTCTGGCCTTATTTTTTCATCCAAGGCATCATTTCGCGCAGCTTCTGGCCGACTTGCTCGATCTGGTGCTCGTCTCCTGCCTTAAGCAATGCGTTGAAATTCTGCCTTCCGGTTTCATTTTCCTTTATCCATTCACGGGCGAATTTTCCGGAGGTAATCGCCTTGAGGATCTTTTTCATTACTGCGCGCGTCTTGGGCGTAATGATCATCGGCCCGCGGGTCAGGTCGCCGTAACAGGCGGTATTGGATACCCGGCGGCGCATTCCGCCGATACCTACCTCCTGGATCAAGTCGGTGATCAGCTTTAACTCGTGCAGAACTTCGAAATAGGCGATCTCCGGCTGATACCCTGCTTCGACGAGCGTGTCGAAACCGGCCTTGATCAACTCGGTGACCCCGCCGCATAAGACTGCCTGCTCGCCGAACAAGTCGGTTTCGGTCTCTTCCGAGAAGGTCGTCTCGATGACGCCGGCGCGGGTGGCGCCGATGGCCTTGGCATATGCCAGGCCGAGCTGCCTGGCTTGACCGGTGGCATCCTGGAAAACCGCCAGAAGACAAGGCACGCCCTTGCCTTCTTCATACATGCGCCTAACCAGCGCTCCCGGCCCTTTGGGCGCGACCATGAATACATCCACGTTCTTCGGCGGCTTTATCTGTTTGAAACGGATATTAAAACCGTGCGAAAAACACAAGGCCTTGCCTTTCTTAAGGTGAGGCTTAATGGAGTCGCGGTATACCTTGGCCTGCACATGGTCCTGCGTGAGGATCTGGATGATATCGCCGGCCCTGGCCGCTTCGGCTGCGGCCACCGGGACGAAGCCGTCCTTTTTTGCCTGTTCGTAATTGGGCGTGCCTTCCATTTCCGAAACCACCACGCGGCAGCCGGAATCGCGCAGGCACAACGCCTGACCGCGCCCCTGTATGCCATAACCGATGATTGCCACGGCCTTATCCTTCAACATATTCAAATCCGCATCCTGATCATAATATATTTTTGCCATTTCCCGTTCCGCTCCTTTCGGTTTTATCCTATTGCAACCTTACCCGTTCTTACTAATTCCTTAATGCCAAATTGCCCCAGCCCCTCTAAAAGCTGCTTGATCTGCTCCTGGTCGCCTACCGCCACGACGACCGCCGTATCCGGCTTGTGGCGGATAAGCTTGGCGACATGCTTATTCAGGAAACTTTCGAGCTTAGCCTTGTTCTTGGAGGCATAATCGACCTTTACCAACACCATCTCCCGCTCAACGTGCTCTTTTTTCGTAAAGTCGGTGATGGTGATAACGTCGATAAGCTTGTTGAGCTGCTTTTTGATCTGTTCCAGGATTTTCTCGTCTTCGGCCTGCACCACCATGGTCAGGTATGAAATAGTCGGATCCAAAGTCTCACTGACCGCAAGGGAGGCAATGTTATATCCGCGCGCGCTGAATAACCCTGCGATCCGCGCCAGCACGCCGGGTTTATTTTCTACCAATACCGATATCGTATGCTTCATGGCTTCAATCCGCCTGTTGTTATGGTGCGGTTATTATTTTTCTTTCATCCACCAGCGCAAACAGCGTCGTAACCACCCCGGCGTCAATCTTGCCTTTCTCGACCATCACCTGCAATTCGCGCCTGGTCTCCTCCATCGTCAGGGATTTACGGTAAGGACGGTTGCTGGTAACCGCATCGAAAATGTCGGAGACGGTCAGGATCCGGGTGATCAAAGGGATCTCTTCCCCCTTGAGGCCGTCCGGATAGCCGGAGCCGTCAAGCAGCTCGTGGTGATGGCGTATGGGCCCGACGATGCGGCGGAAGGTCCTCAGGGGCTTAACGATCCCTTCTCCTATCGCCGGATGCTGGCGCATGATCGACATCTCTTCGTCGGTAAGCCTGCCGGGTTTCTTCAGGATGTCGTCGGCGATGCCGATCTTGCCGATATCATGCAGACGGGCGGCATCCGCCAGCGTATTCAAGACTTCCTGCGAAAGGCGCAGGCGTTCTGCGATCTTTCCGGCATATTCGGAAACGCGCTGCGAATGGCCGTTGGAATAGGTATCCTTTGCTTCGACCGCAAGCGCCAAGGCGGAGATCGTCTCGAAATAGGTCTTTTCTGCCTCGCTGTTAAGCTTGGCGTTCTCAAATGCGACCGCTATCTGGAAGCCCAGGTTGGAAAGGATCTTCAATTCATCCTCCGAGAACCCGGCGCTGTCTTTTTTGCCGCTGATGGTAATAACGCCCCAAAGTTTATCATGCACGATAAGCGGTGTAGCGATCAGGGGCGGAGCGAATAAGGAATCCGTTTCCTGCTCTTCAAGCGAGGGCACGAATAAGGGCTTACGTTCTTTCGCCACCCATCCGGCTGCCTCCTGGCCAAAAGCCAGCTCCGCAGGCAAGGCGCCCTTATCTATGCCTACCGCCGACTTGGGCAGCAACACTTGCTTCTCCTCATCCAGAGAGAAAATAACCCCGCGTTTGGCTTCGACTGCCTCGACGATAGTCTCCAGGATGAACTGGATGAGCAGATCAAAGTTCTCGACTGAACTGATGGCCTTGCCGATCTTGGAAAGGACACGATGGAGGGCCATCTTGGTTTCTTCCAGCTGCCGGACATTGTTCTCAAGCTTGCCGGTGATGTCCCCGAAAACGCGGGCAAGCAAAGCAACCTCTCCTTCGCCCCTGGCCAATTCCAGGATGGTGGCTTTATCGATAACGCCCAGGTCTTCCTTTTTGAGCCGGCTGCTTAAAAGCGTGATCTTGGTCAGGAAGCCTCTTGCGCCGACAAAACCCAGGACCGCAAGCAGGCCGGCGATAACTACCAAAAGGATCAGGTTGAACCCGGAGATAGCCTCCTTGCCGCCGGTGGCAAGCTGGCTTAACAGATACAGAAAGGTAAAGAACGGTATCACCGAAGCAACGATAAAGTAGATCCCGAATTGCCGTAAGATCGACTCCTGCCTAACCGATTTTATCTGCATACCGCTCCTTCTCGCCGGCCTCTACGCCAGACCGCCGATGATACGGTTGATCGCCTCTCCTGCCGGGACCATCGGAAAGACGTTCTCCTCCGGCTCGACCACGAAATCTATGAATACCACATTGTCCGTGGCAATCGCCTTCTCAAGCGCCGGGCGCACTTCTTCTTCCTTGGTGACGCGTATGCCGACGGCGCCGTAGCTCTCCGCAAGCCTGACAAAATCCGGGTTGTGCATGCACACCTGGGAATAGCGCCGCTTGTAGAACAACTCCTGCCACTGCCGCACCATGCCCAGATACCCGTTATTGAGTATCGCCACCTTTACGTTGATCTTATTGCACACGCAGGTGGCCAGTTCCTGGATGTTCATCTGGATCGAGCCGTCGCCGGCCACATCAAAGACTATTTTATCCGGGCAGCCGACCTTTGCACCCATCGCCGCCGGGAAACCGAACCCCATGGTCCCCAGGCCGCCGCTGGAAATGAAGGTGCGCGGGTAATCGTACTTATACCACTGCGCCGCCCACATCTGATTCTGGCCGACCTCGGTAGTGATAATCGCATCGCCCCTGGTCACCGCATCGATCTGCTCGATGACATACTGCGGGCTGACCTTCTCCTTGCTCTTGTAGGCCAAGGGGTATTTTTTCTTCCAGGCCTCTACGGTCTTAAGCCACTCCGCATCATCCGGGGCCTTCTTGATCTCCGGAAGCAGCTGCCCGAGGATATGCCGGGCATCTCCCACGATAGGTATATCGACTGTAACGTTCTTACTGATCGACGAAGGGTCGATATCGATATGGATTATCTTCGCATACGGCGCAAAGGCATCGAGCCTGCCGGTAACGCGGTCATCGAAACGGGCGCCCACCGCAATGATCAAATCGGACTCCATGATCGCATGGTTTGCGTAGGCCGTACCGTGCATCCCCAGCATCCCCAGGGAAAGCGGGTGCGTCCCGGGGAACCCGCCGATGCCCATCAGCGTCCAGGTGACCGGGGCGCTGATTTTCTCCGCCAGTTCCCTGAGTTCCCGGTGGGCGCCGGAAGTGATAATGCCTCCGCCGGCATAAATAATGGGCTTGCGGGCCTTGGCGATCAGCTTGGCGGCTTTCTTGATCTGGCCGGGATGGCCGGCATACGTCGGTTTATAACCGCGGATGTCGATCTCTTTTGGCCAGAGGAACTCCGCGTCCTTCTGTTGTATGTCAGAGGGAATATCAATGAGCACCGGGCCGGGCCTGCCGGTAGTGGCGATATGAAACGCCTCCCGGACAACGCGGGCAAGTTCATGTATGTCTTTAACCAAATAATTGTGCTTGGTGATCGGCCTGGTTACGCCGGTCACATCCGCCTCCTGGAAGGCATCGTTACCGATGAGGAACGTCTTGACCTGGCCGGTAAGCGCAATGAGCGGGATAGAATCCATATAGGCATTGGCGATACCGGTGGTAAGGTTGGTAGCGCCCGGACCGGAGGTTGCCAGGCACACCCCCGGCTTGCCGGTTGCCCGGGCATACCCGTCGGCAGCGTGCGCGGCGCCCTGTTCATGGCGCGTCAGGATAAAACGCATATCCGTATCGTAAAGCTTATCAAAAATAGGCAAGACCTGCCCGCCGGGATAGCCGAACATCACCTCTACCCCTTCCCGCTTTAAACACTCCAATAATATCTGTGCACCGGTCATCTCTTCACCAGGCTCCTTAGCTTACGACGGCTCCCTTGTCCGCGGAACTGACCATCTTTGAGTAACGCGCAAGATAGCCGCGATTGATCTTAGGCGGCAGCGCCTTCCAGTTCTTGAATCTTTGCTGTATCTGTGCAGCGCTGAGTTGAACTTCCAGTTTTCTATTCGGTATATCGATGTGGATACTATCGTTGTCTTTTACGATGGCGATCGGGCCTGCGCTGGAGGCCTCCGGTGATACATGGCCGATACAGGGGCCTTTCGTGCCGCCGGAGAACCTGCCGTCGGTAATGAGCGCAACGGAATCAGCCAGTCCCATGCCTACGATCGCGGAGGTCGGGGCGAGCATCTCCCGCATCCCCGGGCCGCCGCTGGGGCCTTCGTAACGGATAACCAAGACCTGGCCTGCCTTGACCTTGCCGTCCAAGATCGCCTGCATCGCTTCTTCTTCGCGGTTAAAAACCCGGGCCTTGCCGGTAAACTTCATCATCCTGGAGCTGACCGCCGCCTGTTTGACCACCGCGCCCCGGGGAGCAAGGTTGCCGAAAAGCACGGCGATGCCGCCCTGCGCATGGTAGGCCTTTGTCAAAGGACGTATCACTTCGTCATCGGTGATCTGCGCCTCATCGGCGATGGCGAAAATCTTTTTGCCGCTTAAGGTATTCAGATTATACAACCTCTCCTTCAGCCGCTTCATGACCGCGGGGATCCCTCCGGCGAATTCCAGGTCTTCCATATAATGCTGGCCTGCGGGCTCGATATTGGTGATGTGCGGGGTGCGCCTGCTGATACGGTCGAACGCCTTCAGGTCAAGGCTTATCCCCGCCTCATGGGCGATCGCCATCAGATGCAGGACGGTATTGCTTGAGCCGCCCAGGGCCATATCGATCGTAATCGCATTTTCCAATGACTTCTGGTTGATGATATCCAAAGGCTTGATGTCGGCCTTGACCAGCTCGACGATACGCTCGCCGCTTGCCTGGGCGATCCGGCGCTTTTTGGCGGAAATCGCCAAGGCGGTGCCGCAGCCCGGCAAGGACATACCCATAGCCTCAAGCAGGCAAGCCATGGTGTTTGCCGTATAGAGCCCCTGGCAAGAGCCTGCGCCGGGACAGGCCTCCATCTCCAGGCATTCAAGCTCGCGCATGGAGATATCGCCTTTCTTTGCCCGGGCCAAGGCTTCAAAGGTATCGTGCACAAAAGCTAATTTTTTCTGCTTAAAACGGCCGGAAAGCATGGGGCCGGCAGTAACGATGATCGCCGGGATATTCAGCCGCGCCACGCCCATCACCATGCCGGGAGTAATCTTGTCGCAATTGGTCAGGCAGACGATACCGTCGAGGCTGTGTGCGTTGCAGACGGTTTCGATCGTATCCGCAACCGTCTCCCGTAAAGCCAATGGGTAGCACATGCCCAGGTGGCCCATGGCGATGCCGTCGCATATACCGGGCACCCCGAAGAAAAACGGCACGCCTCCGCCGTAACAGATGCCCCGTTCAATATAGCGCTCCAAGTCGCGCATGCCGATATGGCCGGGGATCAGGTCCGTAAAAGACGTGGCTACCCCGATAAAGGGCCGGCTTAAGTCCTTACGGCTCAGTCCCGTCGCATGCAGCAATGCCCTGTGCGGGACGCGCTCAAGTCCTTTCTTAATAGTATCGGAACGCATACGCCAAGCTCCTTTTTAGTCTGCGCCTTCTCCGTCATGCACAACTTCCTGCTTCTTCTCGGTTTTTCGCTTGCGCATGATCACCCGCTTGAGGGTAACGTGCGTATCCACTAATTCCTTGTTATTGACGGCATTCAATTGCTTAAAGAGAAATTCAAATTTGGTTTCGATCTCCGCGGCGATCGCATCGCGGATGCTGGAAGCAAGGCCCATGATCTCTTTCTTGAACGGGCCGAGGGCTTTCTTGCGGGCCTTGTAAATAAACTGCTCTTCGGTCTCGCCCTGTTTCATCTCGTCCTTACAGTTGGCCTTGACCCAGTCATACATCCTGACCCTCAATTCGGTCGGGAAATGTTTTGACTCATAGATCATGTTCTGGAACTCCGTGGCCAGGTGCACCTCGGCAGTCTCGGTCTCCGGGAAATTATGGAACGCTTCCGCCGGCAGGGTAGAAGCGCCGTGCTGGACCGCGCCGCTTAAGCCGAATTCATCGCGGGCGATCTTGGAGAGCATACGCAGGGTCTCGAAGTCAAGCTTTACCTGAGCGACGGTGCCGTCAGGCAGGACCACGCCGCCATGGGAAGTGCCGGTCTGGATGCTGATCTTGCTGATGCCGGCGCGGCCTTTACGCAGCCGCTCCCTGTATCCTGCCATGAACGCGCGCAGTTCTTCGGGGGTGGAGTTCTTGGTCCCTACCTCGCCGATCTCTCCGCCGACGGAAACTTCGACCCCGCGCGGCTGGATCTGGCGGATGAATTGCGTAAGCTTTGCGCAGACCTCGTAATTCAAATACTGCTGTTTTTTCACATCCGCCTTGGACAGGTCGACCAGGGTGGAAGAATCGATATCGATGTTATAGAACCCTGCCTCAACGGCATCGGCGATGAGCGCCTTAAGGCCCTGGAGCTCTTTCTCGGGGTCCTCCTTGAATTTTTTGGCGTTGGCTTGAAAATGGTCGCCCTGGATGAACACCGGCCCGGTATACCCCTCTTTGATAGCGGCGGCCAGGATCACGCTTGTGTACTCCGCAGGTATCTGGCTGGTATAGCCCATTTCGGATTTGGCGATCTCAAAAATAAAAGCGCCGGAGTTATTCCTCTTGGCCACCCTGAAGATCGCCCTGGCCAGGTCATAGGTCATACTGCGCAGGTTGATCGCCGGCACGGTAAAACCGGCAAAGGCCCCTTTGCCGCGGGCCATATATAATTGATGGATGCTGGACGGATATACGCCCCTTTTATACGCAATATCCAGTATCTTTTTAGCGATGGTCTTTTTAGTTGCGGCGTCATCGCTGTTGATCAATTCCAGCGCTATTTTTTCGATATCCTGCGGTCTTCTTCCCATAACAGTACTCCTCTCTTTCCTACGTTAGAATTTTGGTCAGGCTATATATCGCATCGGCCTGCAATGCCTTCTTGGTTACCGCGAACTCCAGGTCGACTATCTTTATATCGTCGGAAATAATCCCCACTGCCTTGCCGCCGTCGCCCTTCAGGAGCGATTCTACTGCTGCGGCGCCAAAACGGGTGGCCAGGATCCTGTCCCTGGCAGTAGGAGTGCCGCCCCGCTGTATGTGCCCCAGGACAAGAACCCTGGTCTCAAGCGTAGTCATTTCCGTAATCTTCTTGGCGATGTCATCGGCTTTCCCCGCGCCTTCGGCCACCACGATGATCCAGCTGACCTTGCCGCGGATATTGCCGTTGACGATCTCATGGCAGATAGCGTGAAAATCAAAGGACTTTTCCGGCAGAAGCACTTCTTCTGCGCCGCTGCCCACCGCTACCTGCAGCGCGATGAAACCCGACCCCCTGCCCATAACCTCGACTACGAAGATCCGTTCAAGGGAGGTCGCGGTATCACGGATCTTATCTATCGCATCCAAAGCGGTATTGATGGCGGTATCCGAGCCGATGGTCGAATCCGTGCCATTGAGATCATTGTCGATCGTACAGGGCACCCCCACGCAGGGTAGGCCCCATTTTTTCGTCAAATCGATGGCGCCGCGATAAGCGCCCTCTCCTCCCAAAATGACCAGGCCGTCGATGCCGTTCTTCCTGACGATCTCAACCGCCCGTTTCTGGGCATCTTCGGTCGCAAACTCGGGACAGCGCGCGGTCTTCAAGATCGTGCCGCCGCGGTTGACGATATTGGAAACCGACCGGTGCGAAAGAGGAATAAAATCTTCGTTCAGCAAGCCGCTGTAACCGCGGCAAATGCCGATGATCTCCAGTTTATTGTAAAGCGCGTACCTGACGACGCTGCGGATAGCCGCATTCATTCCCGGAGCATCGGCATCGCTGGTCAAAACGCCGATCTTTCGTATAGTCGCCATGGCCCCCTCCAATCCTAGGTCCCCATTTCCCAGCTTGCCAGGTATTTCTTCTGCTCGCTGGTCAAGACGTCGATCTTCATCCCCATCGATCGTAACTTCAGGGCTGCGATATTGCGGTCAATGGGATCGGGGACTTTGTATACCTGATTCTTCAGTGCCCGGTGATTCCGGACAATATATTCGGCCCCTAAGGCCTGATTGGCGAATGACATATCCATGACCTGAGCCGGATGCCCTTCGGCAGCAGCCAGGTTTATCAGGCGCCCTTCGCCCAGCAGATAGATCTTCCTGCCGTCCTTAAGGGTATACTCGTCTACAAAATCGCGGATGCGTCTCTTGGCCTTCTTGAGGCTTTCCAATCCCGGGATGTCGATTTCGACGTTGAAATGCCCGGAATTAGATACGATCGCCCCGTCTTTCATCGCCTTAAAATGCTCTTTGCGGATGACATTGATATCTCCGGTCACGGTGACGAACATGTCGCCGATCTTAGCGGCCTGGCGTATCGGCATCACTTCATAGCCGTCCATCACTGCCTCAAGCGCCCGCAGGGGATCGACCTCTACGACCACCACCTTGGCAGCCATGCCTTTGGCGCGCATGGCTACGCCCCTGCCGCACCAGCCGTAACCACAGACGACCAGGACTGAACCGGCCAGCAACTTGTTGGTCGCGCGTACCATGCCGTCTATCGTGGACTGCCCGGTGCCGTAACGGTTATCAAACAGATGCTTGGTCAGGGCGTCGTTGACCGCAATGATCGGATAGCGCAGTTTGCCTTCACTGGCCAGAGCGCGCAAACGGATCACGCCGGTGGTCGTCTCTTCCGTCCCGCCGATAATATCGCCGAAAGCCCCGGGCGCGTTTTGGTGGATGAGGCTCACCAGGTCTGCGCCGTCATCCATGGTAATATCCGGCTTGGCCGCAAGCGCCGCCCTTATATGCGCATAGTAGGTCTTGGTGTCTTCGCCTTTAATGGAAAATACCTTGATCTTCAAATGCTTGGCCAGGGAGGCGGCCACATCATCCTGGGTTGAAAGCGGGTTAGAGGCGCACAAGGCGAGCTCGGCACCGCCGGCTTTCAATACCTCCATGAGTACCGCCGTTTCGGTGGTCACGTGCAGGCAGCAGGCAATGGTATGCCCCTTAAGGGGGGCCTCTTTTTTGAAACGCTTCGCCACCAATCCGAGAACCGGCATATTGTTACGGGCCCATTCGATGCGCAATGCGCCGCGGCCGGCTAAGGTTATATCTTTAACGTGATAATTCATGTAAACGCACTCCTCCTATTATGATAAACGCGCAGCCTGCTTTTTCAATACCGCCGCCTTGTCGGTGCTTTCCCAGCTGAACTCCGGTTCGGTCCTTCCGAAGTGCCCGTAACAGGCGGTCTTGGTATAGAACGGCCGCAACAGATCCAGCGTCTTGATCATGCCCTGCGGCGTAAGATCAAAATTCCCCTGGATCAGTTTGATGAACCCGGCTTCGGAAAGTTTTCCGGTCCCGAAGGTGTCCACCATGATCGCCAGAGGCTCGGCTCGCCCGATAACGTAGGCGATATGAATGAGGCATTTGTCCGCAAGGCCTGCCGCCACGATATTCTTGGCGACGTATCTGCCCATATAGGCGGCAGAGCGGTCAACCTTGGTCGGGTCTTTTCCGGAAAAGGCCCCTCCCCCGGGCGCGGCGACGCCGCCGTAGGTATCGACGACGATCTTCCTACCGGTCATGCCCGTGTCCGACTGCGGCCCGCCGATAACGAATTTGCCGGTCTCGTTGATGTAATAGTTGGTATCCTTGTCGAGATATTCTTTCAGGATAGGCTTGGCGATGGCGTCAATGATCTCTTGCCGTGCCTTCTTGGTGATTCTTTCCTTTGTCGCATCCAGGATATCCTCGGTATGCTGGCAGGCAAGCACCACCGAGTCTACTCTCTTGGCATGGCCGTCATGATACTCAACGGTCACCTGAGATTTGCAATCCGGGCCGAGATACTTCAGGATCCCCTGCCTTCTGACATCGGCAGTGCGCTTGACCAATTTATGCGCCAGCATGATCGGCAGAGGCATCAGCTCCGGGGTCTCCCTGCAGGCAAACCCCACCATGAACCCCTGGTCTCCGGCGCCGCCGGTGTTGACGCCCTGGGCGATATCCGGAGATTGGCTGTGGATGGTATTGATCACCGCACAGGTGTGGTAATCGAACCCGTACTTTTGATGGGTATAGCCGATGTTCTTGAGCAGGTCGCGGGTGACGTTATGCACATCGACGTAGGCGGTAGTAGTGATCTCGCCGCCGACGATCAAAAGGCCCATGGTCACGTATGTCTCGCAGGCCACGCGGCCGTACGGGTCTTGCCGCAATACCTCATCCAGGATCGCATCAGATATCTGATCGCACACCTTGTCCGGATGACCCTCCCCCACCGACTCCGAAGTGAAAAAATGCTTACGCACTGCCATAGTTCCTCCCTAGTTAACTGAATTGCTCTTTTGCCTTATTATAAAAATCGAGATCGCCGATATCGTACCAGCGGCCTTCGAATTTCCAGGCGTAGACGTCTTCTTTTTTGCTTAACCAATCTATATAGAAGCCGGTTGCATCGTGTTTTTCCGTCCGGCCGCGCAAATATTCCTGCACCAGGGGCAATTTTTCCCGGGGGAAATAGTACAGGCACATCGCCACCAGGGACGACCTCGGAGCCTGGGGTTTTTCCTGAAAATGGGTGACCTTCTGCTTCGAGTCGATCTCTACGACCCCGTATGTGCTGGCTCGCGATATATCTTTGAAATCATAGACGCCAATGACAGGGCTGGGGTGCGCCCGTTTGGAAAAATCAATGAAGTCTTTAAGGCTTGCGTCGAAAAGGTTGTCGCCGCCGACGACCAGCAGGTCGTCGCGGATCCCTTCATTATCGATGGCAAAAGCGATATCGCCGACAGCGCCTAAGCGGTCCCCTTCGCTCTGGGTCAAGTCGTCAAGCACGGTCAATTTCGCGCGGCTGCGCACTCCGGCCGCCCAATCCCGGAAGATGGAAATGAACTTGTGGTTGGTTACCACCACGATCTCTTCGATCTCCTTGACCGCATCGACCTGGGCGATGATATGCTCGATCAAGGGATGCTTGCCTACCCGCAGCAGGGGCTTAGGATAATCCTTGGTCAACGGATACAACCGTGTGGCATAGCCCGCTGCTAGGATCAATGCTTTCATATTTTTGCCAGGCGGTTTTTCAGGTCCGTAATTCGCTCAACGGGCGTCGGATCCGTCCCGTAGAGTATCGCCAGATAGAAAGAAACAAAATCCCCGATATAGATCAGAGAAAAAATCCTGCTCAAGAGGCTGTCTCCGCGAGACCATACCTCCAGCACTTCGGTCCCGTCTTTGGCGATGATCTTGCCGGTAATATCCATGCGCGCCGCTACCCGCGGATGCATGCCCTTATCGCGGAGCATGACCACGGTAAAATCTTTGAGCAATCTGCCCGGATGCTGCCAGCCCATGATCTCGTTATGGTTCATCTCGGGGAAGAGGTGGCTGGAAGCCAGGGTCTTGGCATTTTCCGCAAGCTGGCCTCTCCAGCGCGTGACCACGGCATCAAAATGCACGGAGGCCGAATAAATGAAGGCAAATTTATTGTACAGCTTTGCGGCGGTATATTTGGCAATGTTATCCTTTTGCCCGATACGCGGAGAAAGGCACTGGCGCTGCATGTCTTCAAGCAGGCCGGCCGTCTGGCCGACGTAAGCCTCCATATTTTCAATGAGCCCCATCTTCGACAGCATGCACAGAGGGATAATGCTCTGATACCCCAGGGAACACCGCGGGGGCAGGCCGCCGGGAACCTGCACGCAGGTAACCTTATCCCTGCCTGCCTGCTCCTTGAGCGCGCCGCCCGAGGTAACGGCGATGACCGTCGCCCCCCGTTCTTGAGCAGCCGCATACGCACTTAACGTTTCTTCGGTATTACCGGAATAGCTGGCGATAAATACAAGGCTTGCGCTATCCACGTACGCCGGAAGACCGTATTCCCTGACAACGGCGATGGGGATCCTGCATTTCTCATAAAGAAATGTGCGCACCAGGTCTGCGCCTATGGCCGAACCCCCCAGGCCCGCAAAGACAATATTCTTGAATTCCCTCTTGTCGCAGGCCAGCGGCGTATGCGCGACGATATCCAGGCTTGCCCGGCAATGAGAAGGCAGGTCCTCAAGAAGGCCCAGCATCCCTGACGTATCAAGCTTCTTGATATTCTCAAGCGTTATCGCAGCCTTGGGCATGCGTCAACCTACGATTTCCCTGAGTTTTTTCTGGCTGAATTCTTCGACTTCTCTTCCCGTTGACAGCTTTAAGACCTGCTTGGCGATATCCTGCGCCTGAGCGAAGGTAATGGAACGAATGATATATTTGACTTCCGGGATGACCTGCGGCGACATGCTGAATTCGTCCAGGCCCAATCCCAGGAGTATCGGGACAAAAGAAGGCTCACCCGCCATTTCGCCGCACATCCCTACCCAGATACCGGCAGCGTGTGCCGAGTCAATAATATTACGGATCATCCTCAAGACCGCAGGGTGAGTCGGTTCGTACAGATAGGCCACTTTTTCATTGGTACGGTCGACGGCCAGCGAATACTGGATAAGGTCATTGGTGCCGATACTGAAGAACCCCGCCTCCGTAGCCAGGATATCCGCGGTCATGGCTGCCGAGGGGACCTCGATCATGGCCCCGACTTCGATATCCTTGCGGAAGTTGACGCCCTCCCGGGAAAGCTCTTGCCTGGCCTCTTCCAATATCTTGTTTGCCTGCTGCAGCTCTTCGACGCCCGAGATCATCGGGTACATAAGCTTCAGGTCCCCGTGCACGGCCGCGCGCAGGATGGCCCGCAGCTGTACCTTGAATATATCCGGCCGGGCCAGACAAAAACGTATTGCCCGCCATCCCAAGAACGGCTGCATCTCTTTGGGCATCTCGAACTGCGAAAGGAACTTGTCGCCGCCTAAGTCTATGGTCCGGATAATGACCGGAGAGCCCCCCATCTCTTCCGCGACGAATTTATACGCCTGGTAGTGCTCTTCTTCGGTCGGGAAGTCCTTCCTGTTCATATAAAAGAATTCGGTGCGGTACAAACCGATGCCCTGGCCGCCGTGAAGCTTCACCGCGGTTACCTCGTCGGGAAGTTCGATGTTGGCACTGATGCGCACCACCTTGCCGTCGGCGGTGACCGCGGGCGCATCTTTTACCGCCAGGAATTTTTCGGCGATGCCTTTAAGCTTGGTCTCTTCTTCCTGATACAGGCGCAGGGTGTCCTCGTCGGGATCGACGATCACCGCGCCCATGCTGCCGTCAACGATAAGCAGGTCGCCCGGGACAATCTTGGTGGTCGCCTCCTGCACCCCGACTACCGCGGGGATCTCCAAAGACTTGGCCATGATCGCCGTATGCGAGGTCTTGCCTCCGATATCCGTCACAAAACCGCAGACGTTCTGTTTGTACATCGCCGCGGTATCCGAAGGGGACAGGTCATGCGCAACGACAATGACCTTTTCCTTCAGTTCCTCCAGCCCCTTGCGTTCTTTACCGAGAAGGTTGCGCAGGACCCTGCGGCCGACGTCGTTGATATCGGATATGCGCTCTTTCAGGTATTCGTCTTCAATACGGGAAAACACTTCGACGTATTTCTTCAGGACTTCGGAAAATATGTAGGCCACATTGAGGTGGTCCTTCTTAAGGCGGGAGATGACCTCCTCAATAAGCATCCGGTCTTCCAGTACCAAGAGGTGCGCATCGAAGATCTCCGCTTCTTCCTGGGCCATGCCGCTGGCGATCTTTTTCTGCAGCTCGATTATTTCGCGGCGGGTCTTGATCAGGGCTTCCTCAAAGACCTGGATCTGCAGGGGTATTTCGTCGTCTCTGATGGACTGCTTCGGGACGACCAGCTCCTCCTTGCCTAGTTTATAGGCCGGGGCGATAATAATCCCGGAAGCCGCGGCTATGCCTTTAAGCTTTAGCATCAATATTCCTCATTCAGAATGATTTTCTCTAATTCCTGCATGGCGGCCTCGGCGTCGTCGCCTTCTATTTCGACGATGATCTCGCTGCCCTTTTCCGCCCCGAGCATAAGGATGCCCATGATAGACTTGCCGTTGACCTCTTCCTCCTCGCGCCGCACGGTAATGCGCGAATCGAATTTATTGGCCACCTGCACGAACAAAGCAGCCGGGCGGGCATGCAGGCCTTGTTTGTTGTTGACGATCAGATTTTTTGTGACGAGTGCCATGTCTTAAAAAATAGTTAAATTTCTTCTATGAAGCCTACGATCATACTGGCCAGCTTCGAGGCGTCGTGCCTTGCCAGGTTTTCCATCCCCATCACTACGTTTTCGATAACGCGGTATCCCATCCCTTCGATGGCCCGGCTGTCATTGACCACCGGGTATGCCCGTTCCTTGGCGTAACGCTGGCGCAATTCTTCCGGGGCCTGGCCCGAGTTGAGCACGCAATAATCAAGGATGTGCGGATGGCTATGCTGGACCAGCGCCCTGATGTGGTCCGAGGCCCGGTACCCGTCGGTCTCTCCCGGCTGGGTCATAACGTTACAGACATAAACCTTGATGGCATCCGAAGCAACGATGGCATCGGTAATCCCCTCGATCAAAAGGTTCGGCACGATACTGGTATAGAGCGAACCCGGCCCCAGTACGATAATCTCTGCCTCCTGGATCGCCTTGATGGCCTCGGGAGTGGGCAGGGAGTCGCCGGGCTTCAGAAAGACCCGCTTAATGGGCTTGTTGGCCTTGGGGATCTTGTCTTCGCCTTCGGTTATCGAGCCGTCTTTATGTTCAGCTACCAGGCAGACCTTATTCAACGTCGAAGGGATAACCTGGCCTCTTAACGCAAGGACCTTGCTGGTCTCTTTTACCGCCTTCTCAAAATCGCCGGTCAGCCGGGTCATGACCGTAATAAAAAGATTGCCGAAGCTGTGCCCGGAAAACTCAGAGCCGCCTTCGAAACGGAACTGGAAGAGGTCGCGCATGAGCGTAGAGGCATCCGCCAGGGCAACCAGGCAGTTGCGTATGTCCCCGGGAGGCAAGATATCGAACTGTTCCCGGATCCTGCCTGAGGAACCGCCGCTATCGGCAACCGTCACGATCGCGGTAATATTGGAGGTGTATTCTTTCAAACCTGTCAGGAGAACCGACAGGCCCGTACCTCCCCCCACCGCTACAATCTTGGGCCCCCTGCCCAGCTGCCTTCTCTGATACAGGATATCGATCAAGTCGCCCGCCTTGGCCGAAGGGATGAATGCCGCGATAAGCGAGCGCATCATGTACCGGATCCCCAGGATCAAGATAATGATACCGGAAATGAGAACGATCAGGTTCAGGATCTGGACGACCCAATACTCTTCCGTGCGCAGGCGGTTGGAACCGATAACGATCAGTATGACGCCAAAACTAGACAGAACGATCCAACGCTTTATGCCCATGCCCGGATGCAGCCACTTAAATACCGCGGTCATCCTCGGCAGGAGCGCATCTTTAAACCTTTTTGTCATCTTCTTCTTCTATGATTTTCAAGACCGCTTCGGGGCTACTGGCGTTACGCAGCGCTTCCCGAAAGTACCTGTCTTTGAGCAGGCGCGAAATCCTTGCAAGTGCCTTAAGGTGGGGGCCGGCAGAATCCTGGGGCGCTGCCAGCAAGAAAAATATGTACGCGGGTTCACCGTCTAAAGAATCGAACTCAACCCCTTTTCTGGAGATACCGAACGCCGCTACCAGGCGGCTGATGCAGTCGGTTTTGGCATGAGGTATGGCGATCCCCTGTCCGATGGCCGTGGAGCCGAGAGACTCTCTGGCCGCCAGCGAATCCATGATCTTCGCCCGGCAACGCTGATCAACCTCTCCGGCGGCAATAAGCATATCGACCATCTCTTCCAGCACCGCCTGTTTTTTGGTCGCTTTGATATCCGTGTTGATCGCCTGCGTGGAAAGAAATTCCATAATCTTCATAGAGATTCTCCTTCGGATTTCGCTTGAGGCCGGCCTTTGGGCGAATGGTCTGGTGTTGCAAATAGTAAGCGGGAGACGGGATTCGAACCCGCGACATCAACCTTGGCAAGGTTGCGCTCTACCAACTGAGCCACTCCCGCATATTGTCACACTGCACAAAACTTACTTTACCGCAGACTTGGTGGGCGGAAGAGGATTTGAACCTCCAAGGGTTACCCCAATAGCTCCTAAGGCTATCGCGTATGCCAATTCCGCCATCCGCCCGGCGAGCTTCCTCTACCGCGTAAATCTGTTATCTGCCCCTCGCCTAATCTGGTTGAGATTCTCGTAGAGAATTTCAACCAAGGCTTCGGGACGAATTTTGCTGCGCAAAATTCAGTGAGCCTCCCGCGACTCGAACGCGGCACAGCCACCTTAAAAGGGTGGTGCTCTACCAGATGAGCTAGAGGCCCAATCTATACTTTGTTACCTGATCTAACGTTTACTGGCCCCCTCAAAGTGTCGCTGCTGCATCCAGATGAGCTAGAGGCCCTAGGCTACAGTATCGCTTACAAATCTACGTGACGCACACTATCAAAGGATTGCCTGCAACTACCAGCCGCTTTACAGGCCCAATCTAATTTAAAATTCCAAAATCTCTTTTTCTTTGCTCTTGAGCAGCTCGTCGACCTTGACGATGTACTTATCGACCAATTTCTGCAGCTCATCTATCCCGCGGAACTTGTCGTCCTCGGTTATGACCTTATCCTTCTCCAGCTTCTCCAGGGCCTCTTTTGCGTCTCTGCGGATAGTCCGCAGGGAAACTCGGCCGTCTTCGGTCATCTTGTGCACCATCTTAGCCAGCTCCTGGCGCCTTTCTTTGGACAACTGCGGGACAGACAGCCTGATGACCTTGCCGTCGTTAGAAGGATTAATCCCCAGGTTAGACTTCTGGATGGCTTTCTCGATCTCAACGATAACCGTAGGGTCCCAAGGCTGTATCACGATCAAATGCGCATCGGGAACGGATATCGCCGCCAGCTGTTTCACCAGGGTCGGCGTGCCATAATAATCTATATGCATCCCTTCTACCAAACCGGGATGCGCCCTGCCTGTCCTGACTTCGGAGAACTCGCGGTTGACAGCCTCAACCGTCTTCTTCATTTTTTCTTCTGTGCCGTGTAAGACCTCTTTGGCAGTCATAGTTACCCCCTTACGACTAATGCGCGCGT
>DATJPV010000006.1:0-33606 GCA_035506195.1 Patescibacteria group bacterium
CGTTACCAAAAAATACGGCCAGGAAAACGTCGCCCAGATCATCACCTTCGGGACTATGCAGGCGCGCGCGGTCGTGCGTGACGTCGGCCGCGTCATGGGCTTAAGCTACGCGGACGTTGACCGCATCGCCAAGATGATCCCGCCCGAATTGAACGTCACCCTGAAGGATGCCCTGGAGAGCGAAACGGAATTAAAGAACCTGTACCAGAACGACCAGCAGATCCGCCAGCTCATCACCACCGCCCTGGTCCTGGAAGGCCTGAACCGCCATGCCTCGATCCACGCCGCCGGCGTAGTCATTGCGGATAAGCCCCTGGATAACTACATGCCCCTGTTCAAGACCCAGGACGACCAGGTCACCACCGGCTACAGCATGTCGCTTCTGGAAAAGATCGGCCTGCTGAAAGTAGATTTTCTGGGCTTGCGGACCCTGACCGTCGTGGATAAAACCATCAAACTGATCAAAGAGATCCACGGCGTCGATATCGACTGGAAGAGCATCTGTCTGGACGATGCGCCGACCTACAAGCTTTTGGTCGATGCCAAAACCATGGGCGTGTTTCAGTTGGAAAGTTCGGGGATGCGCGACCTGCTCAAGAAACTCGAGCCGGAGCGCTTCGAAGACATTATCGCGCTCCTGGCGCTGTACCGCCCGGGCCCCATCGGCTCGCGCATGCTCGACGATTTTATCGCCCGCAGGCACAACCGCGTGCCCATCCGCTACGACCACAAAAAATTGGAGGCGGTCCTCAAGGAAACCTACGGCATCATCGTCTATCAGGAGCAGATCATGCAGATCGCTTCATCCCTGGCGGGCTTCAGCCTCACCCAGGCCGATATCCTGCGCCGGGCGATGAGCAAGAAGATCCCCGAGGTCATGGAGCGCCAGCGCCTGAACTTTGTCACCGGCTGCGTCAAGAACGGCATCAACGAAAATACCGCCACCAAGATCTTCGACCTGATCGAATACTTTTCCGGTTACGGCTTCAATAAATCGCACAGCGCCGCCTACGCGGTCATCTCCTACCGCACCGCCTACCTGAAGGCAAACTACCCCGTAGAATTCATGACCGCGCTTCTGACCTCGGAACGCGATAACACCGATAAGATCGTCGAATACGTCACCGAGGCAAACCACATGGGCCTGGAGGTGCTGCCGCCGGACATAAACGAAAGCGACGCGCTCTTTAAGGTCGTCGACCCCAAGACCATCCGCTACGGGCTGCTTGCGGTCAAGAACGTCGGCACCGGCGCCATCGAATCCGTGATCCAGGCCCGGCAAAACAAGGGCGCGTTTGTTTCCCTGCAGGACCTCTGCCAGCGCGTCGATACCCGCCTGACCAACCGTAAGGTTCTGGAAAGCCTGATCAAATGCGGGGCGCTTGACAGCTTCAAACAGCCGCGGGCGCAGATGTTCGCCCATCTTGAGCACATCATGGAAACAGCCAGCCGCAGCCAGCGCGAGCGCGCCAAGGGCCAGCTGTCGTTTTTCGACCAGGGCTCGGAGCAGAACGGGTTTAAATCTGCGCTGACCAACCTGCCGACGGTGCATGAGTGGCCCGAGCCGCAGGTGCTGGCGTTTGAAAAAGAGATGCTCGGCTTCTACGTGAGCGGCCATCCTCTGGCCCGCTATGCCGGCACCCTGAAGCGCTTTGCCTCCACGACCATCGCTACGCTCAACCGCCAACCCGACGGAGAAGAGGTAAAGATCGTCGGGCTCATCGAAAAGATCAAACAAACCACTACCCGCGCCAAGCAGGAAAAAATGGCGATCTTGAAATTAGAGGACCTGGAAGGGGCGGTAGAGGGCCTGGTCTTTCCGGCCACGTATCAGAAGGTCTCGCGCTACCTTCAGGCAGGCACCGTGGTACTGCTTAAAGGCAGGCTGAACCTGCGCGAGGAAACCCCCAAGATCGTGGTAAACGACCTGTTCCCCATAGAGCAGGTATATAAATTAATCACCGGCCTGAATATCAACCTTTCCGGCCTGCGCGAAAACTTGTTTGAAAGCCTCAAAGAACTCCTCGCTACTTCTCACGGCCGCATCCCCATATATTTACACCTGGATACGCCCAGCCGTTCGCGGGTCCAGGTCGTAGTCGGAGACGGGCTTTACGTCGAGCCGAACGAGAAACTGATCCAGGATATCGAAGCGCTTCTCGGCGAAGACCGCCTCACGGTAGTCCTTTAGATGACCGAACTTTTCCTGATCAGTTTTTTAGCGCTTTACTTCGAGGTGCTTTTTATCCGCTGGGTGCCTTCGAGCGTCCAGGCCATCGCCTTTTTCCCGAATGTCATTTTGATCTCCGCATTCCTGGGTTTGGGGATCGGCTGTTTTCTGGCCGAGCGCAAGCGCCAGTTCCTGGAGTTATTTCCCCTCCTGACGTTAGGCTACATAATCCTCTTAACATCCTATACCGATACCACCATCAGCCTGGTCGGCTTCTCTGCCAAGGGTGCGCATTTTCTGGTTGCCCTTGCCCTGGTATTTAGCGTCAATGCGCTCGTCTTCATCCCGCTTGGCCAGAAACTGGGCCGCTGCCTGAAACGTTTTAAGCCGCTTACCGCCTATGCGATAAACATCGCCGGCAGTATCCTGGGAGTAGCGGTTTTTTCCTGCATGGCCTACCTGTGGATAAAACCGGTATACTGGTTTTTGCTGGGTTTCGGCGTATTGGCGTGGTTTTACCGCAATGCCGCCAGGCAGCTCTTGCTGCAAATAGTTATTTTTACGCTGGCCCTTTTTATGGTGGCGCAGACGCACCCGTATTCCCGCTGGTCGCCTTATTACCGCGTAGATATACTTCCTATTACTCCTACGGAATTAAGCAGCCAGGTGGTCGGCTTTAAAATATCGGTGAACGACCTGTTCCACCAGAATGCCCTGGACCTGCGGGAACAATCCGTCCGCCAGTTCCCCGACCTGCAGAACTACAAGCGCATTTACGAATTCCCCTACCGCCTGGCGCCGGTAAAAAATACCCTGATCCTGGGGGCCGGCTCCGGGAATGACGCGGCAGCGGCATTGCGCATGGGAGTGGGGGATATCACCGCAGTAGAGATCGACCCTTTCATCGCCAGCCTCGGTGAGTCCCTGCATCCCGAGAAGCCATACGCCGAGCCGACTGTGCGCCTGTGTGTCGATGATGCCCGCTCATTCATAAAAAAGACGGACAAAAAATTCGACCTGGTTACCTTCGGGTACCTGGACGCGCATAAGGTCTTTTCGCAATTTTCCAGCGTTCGCCTGGATAATTTCATTTATACCCGGGAGAGCTTCGCTGAGATAAAAAAGCACTTAAGCGACGGCGGCACGCTGTGTTTAACCTACCTGCTCTTTAAGGATTGGCTGGGCGCAAAGCTGTATGCGACGCTCAAAGAAGTCTTTGGCGATGACCTGCGTGTCTTTCGCACCTCCACCTACGGCGCTTACGACGATACGGTCATATTCCTGGCCGGCCCGGGCGCAAGGAAACCCGTCTCGTTCGCCGACCCGCACATAAAGCCTTTCGACGGCTACGCCAAAACCAGCGAGGAGCGCATAACCGACGACTGGCCGTATTTGTATTTGACGAAAAAAAGCATTCCTTTCCATTACCTGGCCGTTATCTTGATGATGGCAGGGATCTCTTTGATCGCAGTGATGCTGGCGCACGGCGCTTCCTTGCCGAAATTTGACATGCACTTTTTCTTCCTGGGCGCCGGGTTTATGCTGCTGGAGACCGTCAGTATCACCCGCTGCGCGCTTCTGTTCGGCTCTACCTGGATCGTCAATTCCGTTGTGATCGTCGCGATCCTGTGCATGATATTGCTGTCGTGCCTTTACGTGGAAAGGGCCAGGCGCATACCGGTTATCCCTGTGTACCTGCTGTTGGGGCTGTCCCTTTTCTGGAATTGGCTGATCGGCCCGGGTTCTTATGCGTTTGCCCTGCCTGTCCTTTTTGCCAGTATTATCTTTGCCAGTTCTTTTAAAAAGGCGAAAAATATCCCGATGGTCTTCGCCTACAATCTGTTAGGCGCGATCGCAGGGGGGTGTTTGGAGTATTTTTCGATGCTGGCAGGGTTCCGGGTATTATACGTTTTGATAATTCTGGTCTATTTCCTTTCTTTCCTCGGATTAGCCCTGAAAAGGGAAATTTTCCCTTGACATCGTAAGTTTTTGTTGGTATTATAGTTGCAACCACAGAAATCTTATTTTTTCTCAGCTTGTGGCCAGAAGGGGGTGAAAAAAAATGACAAAAAAGGATATTATCCTGAAAGTCGCCGACGAAACCAAACTTAAACAGATCGATGTTAAGTTAGTCGTACAAAAGACCTTCGATTGTATCGTCGAGGCCTTGGTCAGAGGAGAAAAAATAGAGCTGCGTAATTTCGGAGTCTTCAAGCTCAAACAGAGAAAGAGCAGAACCGGAAGAAATCCCCGCACCGGAGAAGCCGTCCCTGTCCCACCCAGAAAGGTAGTCGTCTTTAAGCCTGGTTTGGAGATGAAACAGCAGGTAAAGTAAAAGAAAGCCTCGCCTTTTTAGAGACTTATGTTTAAAAGAGTCCCCGGGACAAAAGATATCCTGCCAGAAGAGGTATCTGCATGGCAGGAGATCGAACACACAAGCCGCAACGTCTTTTCATTATACAATTACCGCCAGATCCGTCCGCCGGTAATCGAGGACGCCGGCCTATTCAGCCGCTCGCTTGGCGAATTCACGGAAGTGGTGCAGAAGCAGATGTTCCTGATCAAGCGGGAGGATGAAACCTACGCCTTAAGGCCCGAAGGCACCGCGCCGATCGTGCGCGCCTATATCGAAAACAACCTCGACAAAACAGCCGGCTTTATAAAATTGTATTATATCGGGCCGATGTTCCGCGCCGAACGGCCGCAGAAGGGAAGGCTGCGCCAGTTCCATCATATCGGCTGCGAAGTGATCGGCTCCGTTGACCCCGACATTGACGTCGAGGTCATTTCTTTGGCGCATACCCTTCTTACTTGCTACGGTATCAGCGGTTACAGCATCAAGCTTAACAGCCTCGGCTGCAGCCACGATAAAAAAGAATTAACCTCGGTTTTGCGCAAGGCCTTACAGCCGAAATTAGCGGAATTGTGCGACGAGTGCAAGGCCCGCTTCGACAAAAACATCCTGCGCGTGCTTGATTGCAAAAATGAGTCCTGCCGTAAAATTGTCAACGCGCTGGACTTCGGCCATCAGCACCTTTGCGCGGATTGCCAGGCGCATTTTGCCAAGGTAAGGCAGGGGCTGGATAACCTCAAGGTTCCCTACGAACTCAACCCTCACCTTGTGCGCGGCCTGGATTATTATACGCGCACGGTGTTTGAAATTTCGCACCCCGGCCTGGGCTCGCAAGACGCCCTGGGCGCCGGCGGCAGGTATGACAACCTGGTAGAAGAATTAGGCGGCTCTCCGGCAGGCGCCATCGGTTTTGCCTTTGGCGTGGAGCGGCTGCTGTTGGCCAGGGGAGAAGTTGCCGCAGCCGGCTCTTTGGGCCTCGTGTATGTGATCGCCCTCGGGCCGCAGGCCAAAGAATACGGCATCAAACTGCTTGCGCAATTGCGCACGGCAGGCATCCCCAGCGATACCGACTACGAGAACAAGTCTTTAAAAGGCGCTATGCGCGCTGCCAATGACCTGGCGGCTCGTTACGCCGTCATTATCGGCGATGACGAATTAAAAAATAATACCGTGACCCTTAAAGACATGCGCGACAGCCAGCAAAAAGTAATAAAATCCGAAGACCTCATAAAGGAGCTTAAGAAATAACATGCTACGCACTCATACCTGCGGTGAATTGAATGCCTCTGCGAGCGGAAAAGAAGTAACCCTCTGCGGCTGGGTGGCAAACCGGCGCGACCACGGAAAGCTCATTTTCATCGACCTGCGCGACCGTGACGGACTTACGCAAGTCGTTTTCATCCCCAAGGAATCCGGCCCCGCACACCTCAAGGCCCAGGACCTGCGCAGCGAATTCGTGGTCAGGATCACCGGCCTGGTCAACAAGCGGCCCGCCGGCACGGTCAATCCGAAAATACCGACCGGAGAAATCGAGGTTTTGGCGAAGGAGCTGGAGGTATTGAACCCGAGCCTGACTCCGCCGTTCGAGATCCAGGAGGACCTGGAGATCACCGAAGAGATGCGGCTGAAATACCGTTACCTGGACCTGCGCCGCCGCAAAATATTCAATAATTTTATCCTGCGCCACAAGCTTTACCAGATCGTCCGTACCTTCATGAACGCCGAAGGCTTTATAGAATGCGAGACCCCCATCTTGACCAAATCCACTCCCGAAGGCGCCCGGGATTATCTTGTGCCTTCCCGTGTGACCCCGGGTGAATTTTTCGCGCTTCCGCAGTCGCCGCAGCTGTTCAAACAGATATTTATGGTTTCCGGCATCGAGCGCTACTATCAGATCGCCAAGTGTTTCCGCGACGAAGACCTGCGCGCCGACCGCCAGCCGGAATTCACCCAGCTGGATATCGAGATGTCTTTTGTCGAAGAAGAAGATATTTTCTCTTTGACCGAGCGGCTGATGCAGTTGATCTTTAAGGGCCTTAAAGGGGCGGATCTTGCCATACCCTTTCCGCGCATCACCTATGCCGACGCCCAGGCAAAATACGGCAGCGACAAGCCCGATATGCGCAAGGACCTTAATTGCGAATTCGCCTTTGTCTGGGTAAAAGATTTTCCGTTGTTCAAGTACAACGACGAGGAAAAACGCTGGGAGAGCGAGCATCACCCGTTTACCGCTCCGGCTGCCGAACACTTGGAGATACTGGAAAAAAGCCCGGACAAGGTCAGATCGCGTTCGTACGACCTGGTCTTAAACGGCATGGAAATGGGCTCCGGCTCCATCAGGATCCATAACCCGCAGCTGCAGCAAAGGATTTTCGACATTATCGGCATCAACAGCGAGCAGGCGCAGAAACGTTTCGGTTTCCTGCTGGAGGCATTCCAGTTCGGCGCTCCGCCGCACGGCGGGGTTGCGTTCGGCATGGACCGGCTCCTGGCGATCATCGCCGGAGAATCCAGTATCCGCGAAGTCATCGCGTTCCCCAAGACCAGCGCGGCGTTCTGCCCGTTGACCAGCGCTCCCTCCGAAGTAGACGAAAAACAATTAAAAGAATTAGGGATCAGCGTCAAGAAAAAGGAGAAGAAGGGATGAAAAGGTTTGTGTGGTTATTTGTCGCGGCGTTTCTTTTGTCCGGCTGCACCGTGCGCACGTACAAGCTTACCCATGACCGGGTCGATCAGGACCTGACCGCAGGAAACCAGGGTTACCTGGCGGGCAAAGTCAAGACGGGTGAATCCGTTCAAGACAGAAAGACCACCCGTACCACTCAGGTGGTAGAAATAGAGATGCAGCCGTTGGTCAGGACCGTCAAAAAAGAAGTCCCTGCTCCTTGTCCTGCTGTCCCTGCTGCGACGGGCAACCGCGGGTATCTTGAAGAGAGTTACAGCCCTGAGCCGGTCATGCCTGCGGCAACACAGACATCCCCGCAGCCGGCGATAAAGCTCCAGGAATATAAAGTCCAAAGCGGGGATACCCTTCAGAAGATCTCCCAGAAATTTTACGGCAGCTCAAAAAAGTGGTACCGTATTTATAACTCCAACAAGGATACCCTAAAGGGCCCGGACAAAATCTATCCCGGCCAGACCATCCGCGTGCCGATGCAGGTAGAGCCCTTGCAGGAAACCAAGGAGAATTTAAAGTAATGCCCCGGATCATCCGCATCGAGTCCCAGGATGAGCTGCAAAAGCTCTTCGGTAACCGGGACGAAAATATCAAGGCGATCGAGAAAGAATTCAAGGTCAAAGTGACCCTGCGGGGAGACGACCTCAAAATAAGCGGCGCTGCCCCGAACGCCAAAAAAGCCGCTACCCTGGTTGAGCGGCTCCTTGAGGCCATCCGCTCCGGCGAAAGCGATGTGGGCCGGATGTATGTCTGCAGCCAGATCAATAATTTCAATAATAAAAAACCCCTTCCCATGCTTGAGACCGCAGACCTGGCGGTGGTGCAGCACGTCTCCAAGACCCGGCACATCGGGCCCAAGACCAAAGGCCAGATCGAGTATGTCGAGGCGATCAAAAAAAACGACATCGTCTTTGGCATCGGGCCGGCCGGAACGGGAAAGACGTATCTGGCTATGGCCTGCGCGGTAGAGGCGCTGAACAAGCATGAAGTGCGCCGCCTCATCCTGACGCGGCCGGCGATCGAAGCAGGGGAGTCTTTGGGATTCCTGCCGGGAGACATGTATGAAAAGATCTCGCCCTATCTGCGGCCCCTGTATGACGCGTTATACGATATGATGGAGGCGGAGCGCATCGAGAAATATTTGGAGACCGGGATCATCGAAGTGGCACCCCTTGCCTACATGCGCGGCAGGACATTGAATGACGCCTTCATTATCCTTGATGAGGCCCAAAACTGCACCGTCGAACAGATGAAGATGTTCTTGACCCGGCTGGGTTTCGATTCCAAAGCAGTAATCACCGGCGACCTGACCCAGAGCGACCTGCCGGACGGAAAACCCATGGGCCTGCTGGAGGCGCAGGAGATCCTCGGCAGTATCGAAGGGATCAAGTTCATCCAGTTCAGCGGTTTTGACGTGGTGCGCCACGCCCTGGTCCAACGTATCATCGAAGCCTACGAAAAAAAACAAACATGAAGCCTAACCCGCTGTTAGATAAAGCCAAGATGGTCGTTGCCGCGCTGTTGGTATTCCCCATCGGCTACATCCTGCACTTAAACCTCATTATCCCGGCTTTTCTGCTGGTACTCTACGCCTACTATAAGGCCACCGGAAGGAACGACTCCGGACGGCATGGCACGATACTGCAGATGACCTTTTTGTTCGTCATCATCTTTACGGCCAGTTATTACATTATCCAGCACCGGGTATCCGCATACTGGATCCCGTTTTCGGCCATACCCATGCTGTGCATGGCGCTTTTCAACGACCTGTCCTTGTCGCTTCTGGCGACGCTGGCTTCCGGGGTGTGCGCCGCTGCGGTCTCCGGCGGGAATTTCTATCTGGCCGCGCTGTTTCTGATCAGCGGCCTGCTGTCAAGCATGCTGGTGCAATCCGCGCGCCGGCGCGCTTCGATCATCCGCGCGGGGTTCATCATCGGCATGGTCCAGGCAGTAGTGCTGGTCTTCATCGAATATTTCCGCATCACCGACATCAACAACTACGCGATCCTGATCGTTAACGGCATGTATTCCAGTATCATCGTCGTCGGGATACTGCCGGTATTCGAATACCTCTTCGGCACCGTTACCAACGTCAGCCTCCTGGAACTGGCGGATTTTCATCATCCTCTGTTGCAGCGCATGATCATGGAGGCGCCCGGCACCTACCACCACAGCCTGGTGGTGGGCAACCTTTCCGAGGCGGCCTGCGACGCGGTGGGCGCAAACGCGCTCCTGGCCAGGATCGGCGCGTATTACCACGATATCGGCAAGCTTTCCAAGCCCGAATACTTCAGCGAGAACCAGTACATGATCGCCAACAAACACGATGACTTAAGCCCATCCATGAGCAAGATGGTGATCATGAACCACGTGCGCGACGGCCTGGAGCTGGCAAAGAAATACAAACTTAACGCCAGCCTCTACGAATTTATCCTCCAGCACCACGGCACCAGCCTCGTATATTATTTCTACCGCCGCGCTTTGGAGAACCTCGAGGGGGCCCAGGATGTCCCGCAGGAAGGATTCCGCTACCCCGGGCCGAAGCCGGACCGCAAGGAGACCGCGATCGTGTTGCTGGCGGATTCGGTCGAGGCGGCGACGCGCACCCTCAAGGAGCCTGCGCCGGCGGATATCGAAGAGATGGTGCGTAAGATCATCAACAATAAATTTATCGACGGCCAGCTGGATGAATGCGATTTGACCCTGAAGGACCTGGAAAAGATCGCGGCAGTCTTTATCCGCATTTTGGGCGGGATCTATCACAGCCGCGTGGTCTATCCTCATGCAGAAAGCAGTGAAAATAACCATACAAAACCTTCAAAACAGGATACCCATCAGCGCACAGATAACGCGCCGGATAAAAAGCGCGATTCGTAAGGCCCTGTCCGCGCACAGCCCCGCACGCTCCGGAGAAATAACTCTTTGTCTCATCGATGACTCGCGCATCCGTATGCTCAACCGGAAATTCTTAGGCCTGGATATGCCTACCGACGTGATCGCCTTTGACTTAAGGCCGCAGCCGAAGGGGCCGCTGGCCGGGGATATCGCCGTTTCCACGGATACCGCCTGCGCCAATGCCCGGGTATTTAAGACCGACCCCTTGAGGGAAATGTATCTGTACGTCATCCACGGCGTGCTCCACCTGCTCGGATGGCAGGATAACACCTTGCGCGCACGGGCGCGTATGCAAAAACAAGCCGACACTATACTGGAAAAAATATGCCCAGCCAAAAAACCGAAGCGATAGTTTTAAGCAAGCGCGATTTCCGCGAGACCTCCCTGATCGTCGTCCTGTATACCCGCGATTACGGCAAGATAAGCGGCATCCTTAAAGGCATCCGGCAGGAGCCCGGAAAATTCGCCAGCACCCTGGAGCCGTTTTCGCATAATGACATTATTTTTTATCCCAAGCGCACAAGTTCCCTGCATCTGGTCAGCCAGTGCGAGTTAAAATGCAATTTTAACGCCATCCGCGCCAGCATCGAAAAGGTCTGCGCCGCCTCGGTCATGATCGAGCTTTTGCATGCGGTCATGCCGCCGGAAGATAAGAACGAGGAGGTTTTTGACCTGGCGATGGCCTGTCTGAGGGAGTTGGAGGCAAATCCCAACGCCGACAAGATAGCTATGATCTACAAGCTTAAGCTGCTGGCGCTGTCGGGTTTCAAGCCGAATTTTCAGACGTGTGTCAGTTGCGGCTGCCGGATAATCGGGGATTCGAAATTCAGTCTCGCCTTGGGAGGGCTGTTGTGCATGGGGTGCATCCGCAAGGACCTGCAGTCGCGCACGATCTTCCGGGGGACCATCGCCTCGATCCAGCACATCCAAAAGAACGAGCTGCGCGTCAATATGAACCTGGGGATGAACCCGCAGATCAAGAAGGAGCTGGATGTGGTGCTGAATTCGTTCCTTAATTTCCATCTGGAGCGCGAGCTGAAATCGCAGCGCGTCATCCACAAACTCGAGAACGCTTCTATAGGGGAGAACGCTTCTGTAGGGGGGAACGCTTCTATCTAGAATCGGGAGCGCGCAGAGGAGGGCATATGAACATTGTGATCGTTGGGCCGGGGGCCATGGGTTGCCTGTTGGCGGCGTTTTTGGCTAAATCCAAGGAAACCATTTGGCTTCTTGATAAAGATAAGGACCGCGCAGGGCAGATCAATCAGAAAGGCATCCATATCGAAGGGCTTTCCGGCGATTGGCAAGCCCGCCTGAACGCTACGGCTGATCCCGGCCAGATCCCGGCTGCAGACCTGGTCATCATCAGCGTTAAATCTTACGATACCAAGGAGGCGATACTTCTGGCAAAGCCATTGGTGGGCGAAGATACTCAGGTTATCACTCTGCAGAATGGTATCGGCAATATCGAGGTTATCAGCGAAGTCGTGGGCGCAGACAAGGTCATCGGCGGAGTCACCAATCTGGGGGCGACCCTTATCGATACCGGCCATGTCCGCCACGCCGGCAAAGGCGAGACCGTGCTCGGCCGCATTGACGGCAGGATCAATGTCCAGATGCGTTCGATCCGCGAGATATTTAACCGGTCGGGCCTGGAAACCAGGATCTCGAAAGATATAAAAGGGCTGTTGTGGTCGAAGCTGATCATTAATGTCGGCATCAATGCTCTTACCGGCATTACGCGGCTGACGAACGGCCGGCTCCTCGAATTTGAAGGGACGCGGCGCATCCTGCGCGACGCCGTCACCGAGGCCATCCGCGTGGCCAAGCGCAAACGGATCAAGCTTATCTATGATGACCCGCTGGCCAAGGTGGAGGCGGTCTGCGAAGCGACCTCGACCAATGTCTCATCGATGCTCCAGGATATCCAGAAGAGACGGCATACGGAGATCGATTATATCAACGGGGTGATCGTCCGTCAGGCAAGAGAGCTCGATATTCCTGCACCGGTCAATTCCATTCTTGTCGACCTGATCAAAGTCATCGAATCCAGCTACTCATAGGGAACGCTTCTGGTGTGAAGAATAATGAGATTGCGCAAGTTTTTCGCGACATTGCCACCATCCTGCAGATAAAAGGCGCAAATGTCTTTCGCATCCGCGCTTACGAACGCGCCGCGCAGAACATCGAAGGCCTTACCGAAGACATCGAGACCTTCGCCGCCGAAGGCCGCCTTACCGAGATCCCCGGCATCGGCAAAGATTTAAGCGACCGCATCACCGAATATGTCGCAAGCGGCAAAATTCAATTTTTCGAAGACCTCAAAAAATCCATTCCCGAGGGGCTGCTCGAACTTCTGAAGATCCCATCCGTCGGCCCGAAAACCGCAAAACTGCTCTACGACCAGCTCAACATTACCAATATATCAGAACTGGAAAACGCCATCGCCGAAAATAAACTGGCCGGCATTTTCGGGATCAAAGAAAAGACCATCGAGAACATGCGTAAGGGCATCGCCCTGATTAAGCGCGGCAAGGAGCGCATGAGCCTGGCCCAGGCGATCCAGCTCGCCGATGATTTTATCCGCCGCCTGGAAAAGCTCCCCGAAGTCAAAAAAATCACCCCTGCCGGCAGCCTGCGCCGCCAAAAAGAAACCGTGCGCGACATCGACATCCTGGCCGTCTCCAAAAACCCCCAAAAAATAATGCAGGCATTCGTGTCGCATCCGCAAGTCAAAGAGGTTACCGCCCAGGGCCAGACCAAGGCTTCGGTGCGCACCAAAGACGACGTCCAGCTTGACTGCCGGGTGGTTGAGGAAAAATCTTTCGGCGCGGCCCTGGTGTATTTTACCGGCTCGAAAAATTTCAACATCAAGCTGCGCCAGCTCGCCATCAGGAAGGGGCTGAAGGTCAACGAGTACGGCGTTTTCAAAAATGAAAAATATGTCTGCGGAAAAACCGAGGATGAAGTTTTCAAGGCCTTGGGGATGGCCTACGTCGAGCCGGAACTGCGCGAAGACAACGGCGAAGTGGAGCTGGCGCTTAGCGCAGGGCTGCCTACATTGATCACTCTCAAGGATATCCGGGGCGACTTGCACGTGCATTCCAGCTGGTCCGACGGCGGCAATTCTATCGCCGAAATGGCGACGGCCTGCCGCAGCCGCGGTTATGCCTACGTTGCCATCACCGACCACTCACAGGGTTTGAAGATCGCCAACGGCTTGACTATGGCGGACGTGAAGCAGAAAAAGCGCGAGATCGGCCGGCTCAATAAAACCTTTAAAAATTTCCGCATCCTCTTCGGGGCCGAAGTGGATATCGATTCCGACGGCAAGCTTGACTATCCGGATGCTACCTTGAAAGAATTCGATATCGTCATCGCCGCCATCCATACCGGTTTCAAGCAGTCGCGGCAGCAGCTGACCCGCAGGATCATCGCTGCCTGCAAGAGCAGCCGCGTCCATATCATCGCGCACCCGACCGGCAGGCTCCTGGGCAGCCGCGACGCCTATGATATCGACCTGGAAGAAATTCTGAAAGCCTGCCGCGATACCAACACCGCCCTTGAAATAAACGCCTTCCCGAACCGGCTCGACCTTAACGACGTCTCTAGCCGCCGGGCAAAAGAGCTGGGGGTAAAGATAGCGATCAACACGGATTCGCACGCCGTCGAACACCTGGATGCAATGCCTTTGGGCCTGGCCGTTGCCCGCCGCGGCTGGCTCCAAAAAAAGGATGTCTTAAATGCGCTTTCCCTTAAGGAACTCTTGCAAGCAATCAAAAAATAAAAACCCAGACCGTTTCTGGGTTTTTTCGGCTGGGGTTTTTTTACTGGCGCTGCTGTGCGGATGTCAGGCCAAACCGTTGTACCGCCAGACGCAGGTGATGATGGGGACTTTCGTGCAGGTCAGCTCTCCCCGCAAGGAGGCCGCCGGCATTGTCTTTGCCGAGATGAAACGCATCGAGCGACTCCTGAGCAAATACGACCCGGCCAGCGAAGTCTCGCAGCTTAACCGCCTGGGAAAACTGCGCGCCAGCCCCGAAACATTTTATATTATTTCCAAGTCCAAGGAATTCTGGAGCTTAAGCAACGGCGCCTTTGATATAACCGTCGGCCCGCTCATGGATGTGTGGGGGTTTACCGACAAAAAATACCGCGAGCCCACCGACGCCGAAATCCGCGATGCCTTGCAGCGCGTAGGTTCCGATAAAATTATTTTGAAAAATAACGGTAATGTGGTAGAATTTTCTGCGCCTCAAATGCGCATTGACTTAGGCGGTATCGCCAAAGGTTACGGGCTTGATTGCGCGGTGAAAAAATTAAAAGAGGCGGGCATTACCAGTTGCCTGATCAACGCGGGAGGCCAGATCTACGCGTTGGGCACCAAATACGGCAAGCCCTGGCGCATCGGCACGCGCAATCCCCGGCCCGGCAGCCTGGCGGATAGCCCCGAATACTGGGAGCTGGCCGACCAGTCAGCCGCTACCTCCGGCGACTATGAGCAGTATTTTGTCCAAGGCCGGAAGCGCTACAGCCACATCATCGACCCGAAAACCGGATCTCCGGTTGCCTCAGGGGTGATCGCGGTAACGGTGGTTGCTCCTGACGGTTTGACTGCGGATGCGCTTTCTACCGCGGTATTTGTGTTAGGAAGGGCACAAGGCGAGGCACTCGTGAAAAAAATTGCCGGCGCCAAGATCATAAAATGTTTAGAATAATCAAAAAAGAAGAGTTGACGGCTGAGACGACCGCGCTGACCATCGAGGCGCAGGCAGTTGCCGCAAAGGCCCAGGCCGGCCAGTTCGTCGTGGTTATCGTTGACGAAGCCGGGGAGCGCATCCCCTTGACCCTGGCTGACTGGGATGCCCCGGCCGGCACCATCACGCTTATCTTTCAGCAGGTCGGCTATACCACCCGCAAGCTTAGCAGCCTCCCTGTAGGAGGCTGCATCGCGCACATCCTCGGGCCGCTAGGGCATCCTACCGAAGTAAAAAAATTCGGCACCGTCGTATGCATCGGCGGCGGGGTGGGGGTCGCTGAGGTGTATCCGGTATCCCGCGCCTTCAAGCTCGCCGGCAACCGCGTCATCGGCATCATCGGAGCCCGCACAAAAAACCTGCTTATCCTGGAAGAGCGGATGCGCGCAACCTGCGACCAGCTGCACGTGCTTACCGATGACGGCTCTTACGCAAAACGCGGCCTGGTCACCGACGCCCTGAAAGAATTATTTGACACCTCTGCCAAACCAGCGCATACTAACCCTGATCTGGTCTATGCCATCGGCCCGGTGCCGATGATGCGGGCGGTCGCCGTATGCACGCGCGAGCGCGGCATCAAGACCGTCGTCAGCATCAATCCGATCATGGTCGACGCCACCGGCATGTGCGGCGCCTGCCGCTGCAACGTAGGAGGCAAGACCGTATTCGGCTGCGTGGACGGCCCTGATTTCGACGGCCACGCGATAGATTTCGACGAATTGCAAAAGCGCCTCGCATTTTTCCAGGCGCAGGAACGCAGGCTCAATGAATAGCTTTCAGCAGAAATTCATCTATCTTTCGCAGCTTATCCATATCCCGGTCCTGGATTTCAATACCAACAAAAAGATCGGCTACGCGGTTGATTTCGTCGCGGCCTTAAGAGAAATGTACCCGCGCTTCAGCGCCCTGCTCATGCGCGACCGCAAATCCGGCAAAAACGTCTATATCCCCTGGAAAAACATACGCCAGGTCATCCCGGAGAGGGCGATCTCTATCGAAGTCACCCCGGACATCCAGCAGCAGGAGGTCAAGCTCTCCGAAGCAGAGATCCTGCTGAAAGATGTTTTCTGGGATAAGCAGATCGTGGATATCGCCGGCTCAAAAGTCGTGCGCGTCAACGACCTGCATATTCTGAAGGAAGGATTGAACCTCTGGGTCGTGCACATGGATATCGGCCTGACCGGCATCATCCGGCGCCTGGGCTGGATCCGCTTCGTCCAATATTTCGTCAAGCTGGTCACTTCCTGCGAATTGGAGGAGCGGCTCATCTCCTGGAAATTCGTCCAGCCGGTAACCCCTGCCATCGGCACGGAAGCCCTCGCCCTGAAAGTGCCGCATTCGAAACTGGCGGAACTGCATCCGGCGGAACTGGCGGATGTGTTGGCTGACCTGGGAAGCGACGAGCGTATCACCATCATCAAATCCCTGGATACCGCCACGGCTGCCGGCACCTTCCAGGTACTGCCGCTGAAGATCCGCATACAGATCGCCGAATCATTAGACCAGAAACAGCTGGTGACCATCCTTAATGAAATGGCCATGGATGAGCTCGTCGACCTGCTTTCGGAATTACCCAAGAAAAAAAGAACTTCCCTTTTGGCCCGGCTGCCGCAGGAAAAAGTGACGCTGATATCAAGCTTGCTGGGCCATGCCGACGATATCGCAGGAAGTATCATGAACACGCAATACACCGCTACCAAATACGGCGCAACCGCCGGAGCCGTCCTGGATAAGATCAAAACCGAAACGCACAAAACCGAATCCGTTTACTATATCTACGTCCTTGATGACAATGACTTACTCGTCGGCGTGGTGACGCTGCACCAGCTGCTGACTGCGCCCGCGGAAAAGCCGATCTTTGAATTTATGCGCAAGCGAGTCGCCAAGGTCAGGGTTCACAGCAAGATCCGGGACGTGGCCGAGGTATTCTATAAATACGGCTTCGGGGTCGTGCCGGTCGTAGATAAGCAGAACAAACTTCAGGGGATCATCACCATGAAGGACGCCTTTGAGGCGGTCTTCCCGCAGATAAAAACAAAAACCGAGGAAGCAGGATAACCCATGAACATCATACAGCGCCTTAAAGAAAACCCTTCATTGCGCAATTTCATAATCTTCTTAAGCATCCTGGGGCCGGGGATCGTTACCGGAAGCGTCGATAACGATGCCGGCGGTATTACGACCTATTCCGTGGCCGGCGCCCTCTACGGGTACCAGCTCCTCTGGACGCTGCTGCCGTCTTTCATTATCCTGGCGGTCGTGCAGGAGATGAACGCCCGCATGGGGATCGTCACCGGCAAGGGCCTGGCAGACCTGATCCGGGAAAACTTCGGCGTCAAGGTTACCTTTTTCATATTTTTAGGCCTGGTCGCCGCGGACATCGGCAATACCGCTACGGAATTCGCCGGGGTCGCCGGAAGCATGGCGATCTTTGGGGTGAGTAAATATGTATCGGTGCCGCTGGCGGCGCTTGCGGTGTGGATTCTGGTGGTCAAAGGGAATTATAAAGTAGCAGAGAGGATATTCCTGTTATTCAGCGTCTGCCTCCTGTCCTACATAGTCTCGGCGCTTTTTGCCAAGCCGAACTGGGCCAAGGTGACGGACGCCTTCATCCGGCCGACCATGGGGTTCGGAGAAAATTACCTGAGCATGGTGCTGGGTATCGTCGGTACGACCATCGCGCCCTGGATGCAATTCTATATGCAGTCGGCGGTCATCGAAAAGAGGATCAAAAAGGAAGATTATAAATTCGCCTTATGGGACGTGATCATCGGCTGTATCGCGACGGTCTTGGTCGCTTTCTTCATCATCGTTGCCTGCGCTGCCACCCTGCACCGTAACGGCATCGTCATCAACGAGGCCAAGGACGCCGCGGTCTCCCTGAAGCCTTTTGCCGGGGTGTTCGCCTCGCAGCTGTTTGCCTTCGGGCTCTTTGTGGCGTCGGTGTTTTCCGCTACCATCCTGCCCCTGGCGACGGCATTCTATGTCTGCGAAGCGTTCGGCTACGAGGCAGGGATCAACAAAAAACTCAATGAGGCCCCGCAGTTTTACGTGTTGTTCACGTTCATTATCGCGCTCGCGGTCATCATCATCCTGATACCCAACGCCCCGCTGATCACCATCACCATCTGGTCGCAGGTCATAAACGCCATACTCCTGCCGGTGGTGCTCATTTCGATGATCACCATGGTCAACAACAAAAAGATAATGGGAGACTGGATAAACAACAAATTCCAAAACGCGGTAGGATGGTCGACTACCGTCATCCTGATTGCCCTCACCGCGATGCTGATACTGTCTCCGATAGTGTCGCACTTCAAAAAGATCTTTAATTAGACATGCGCGTGAAAGTCCCCCAACAAGACTCTAAGGAACGGATCAAAAATTTTTTCGAGGTTGCCCTGGGCTTCTCGAAAGAGCAGGCCGAGCAGGAGGCCAGCCGTTGCCTGCAGTGCAAGGATGCGCCTTGCGTCAAGGGCTGCCCCGTTGAGATAGACATCCCGGCATTTATTAAATTGATAAAAGTGGGCAAGCGCAAAGAGGCCCTGGCAAAGATCAAAGAAAAAAATAACCTGCCGGCGGTCTGCGGCCGCGTCTGTCCGCAGGAAGACCAGTGCGAGCTTGCCTGCGTGCTGAACAAGAAAAAGATCCCCATTAATATCGGCGCCCTGGAGCGCTACGCCTCCGACTCCCCAGAACGCTTCTGTCCACCAGAAGCGTTCCCCCCACCAGAACGCTTCTGTGTGGCGGTGGTTGGCTCAGGGCCAGCAGGCCTGACCTGCGCGGCTGACTTGGCCAAGATGGGCTTTGCGGTGAGCCTTTTTGAATCGCTGCATGCTGCCGGCGGCGTGCTGGTCTACGGTATCCCCGAATTCCGGCTTCCGAAAAAGATCGTCGAAAGCGAAATCGATTACATCAAAAGCCTGGGCGTGGAGATCAAGACCGACGTTTTGATCGGCAGGACCTATACGATAGAGGATTTATTCAAGCAGGGTTTCAAGGCGGTGTTCTTGGGTCTGGGCGCCGGGCTGCCGCAGTTCCTGGGGATCCCGGGAGAAAACCTCGGAGGCGTCTATTCGGCGAACGAATTCCTGACCCGGGTCAATCTCATGAAGGCATATGCCTTTCCGAAATACGCCACGCCTATTGCCCTCGGCAAGAAGGTCGCGGTCGTCGGCGGCGGGAATGTGGCTATGGATTGCGCCAGGGTCGCCAAGCGCCTGGGCAGCGAAGTAACGTTGGTCTACCGGCGCACGGAAAAAGAGATGCCGGCGCGCGTCGAAGAGGTCGCCAATGCCCAGGATGAAGGGATCGCGTTCCAGGTGCTGACCCAGCCGATAAAAGTGCTGGGGGATGAAAAAGGCCTGGTAAAGGGGCTGGAATGTATTAAAATGGAACTTGGCGCGCCTGATGCATCCGGCAGGAGGCGGCCGGTTCCGCTGAAAGATTCGAATTTTACCATTGTCATCGATACGCTGATTGTGGCGATCGGCCAGAATCCCAACCCGCTGTTGGGGAAGGTGACTAGCGGCCTGAAGGTTAACGACGACGGCACGGTCGCGGTGGATAAGAATTTCATGACGTCGCTGGCCGGGGTTTTTGCCGGCGGCGATATTATTACCGGCGCAGACACGGTTATCCGCGCCATGGGCGCAGGCAAAAAAGCTGCCCTTGCCATCGCCCGCTATCTGGGGGAGAACGCTTCTCCCCCATAGAAGCGTTCTGGTAGGGGGAAGCGTTCCCTTTGGAGGATGATGATGAGCCCGAAAGATATTGTTGCGCTAAAAGGCAAGCGTAAGAGCACGATGCTGACCGCGTATGATTTCCCTACCGCCGCCCTGGTAGATAAGGCAGGCATCGATATGATCCTGGTGGGAGATTCGCTGGCCAATGTCGTGCTGGGCCTTGAGTCAACCACGCAGGTGGGCATGGCTGAGATGCTGCACCATGCCAAGGCCGTCACCCGCGCTGCCAAGCAGGCGCTGGTAGTCGGCGACATGCCGTATGAATCATATCAGATCAATCCCGAAGAGTGCGTCAAAAACGCCCGGCGCTTTATTGACGAAGCGCATTGCGGAGCAGTCAAGCTGGAATGGTTCGATAAATGCATAGAAGTGACCGAGAAGATCGTCAAAGCCGGCATCCCGGTTATGGGCCACATCGGCCTGACCCCGCAGACCGCGGATAAGATCGGCGGGTTCAAAGTGCAGGGCAAGGATGCCGAAGCCGGCCGCCGCCTCATCGAACAGGCGCAGGCCTTAGAAAAAGCCGGCTGCTTTGCGCTCGTGCTTGAATGCGTGCCGGAGAAGCTCGCCGGCATGATCACCGAAAAGTTGCGGATCCCGACCATCGGCATCGGCGCCGGCAGGCTGTGCGACGGCCAGGTGCTGGTCATCCACGACCTCCTGGGGCTCTTCGAGCGCTTCAAGCCGAAGTTCGTTAAACAATACGTCAACCTTTCTCCGCAGATCTTCAAGGCGGTCGAAGCATATAAAAACGAAGTCATTGCCGGCACCTTTCCGGCCCCGGAGCATACTTTCAGCATAAAGGAAGAGGAACTTAAGAAGCTTTCCTAACCACCATCGATAAAAAAGGGAGGGGGCATGTTCATACAACTTCTTAACATCGCCATATTGCTGCCGTTGCTGCTCGTCGTCATTTTTCTGTCTTCCAGCATCCGGATATTAAAAGAATATGAGCGCGGGGTGGTCTTTACCCTCGGCCGCCTGACCAAGACCAAAGGCCCGGGCATGGTTTTCGTCATTCCCTTTATCCAGATGATGGTGAAGATGGAGCTGCGGCTTGTCTCCATCGATGTGGCAAAACAGGAGATCATGACCCGCGACAACGTGCCGGTCACCGTCGATGCCGTCGTATACTTTAAGGTGTTCGAGCCGGCTAAGGCGCTGGTGGAAATGGCCAATTATTACCAATCCACATTCCTCATCGCCCAAACTTCCCTGCGTAGCGTCCTGGGCGCAGTCGAGCTTGACGAGCTGCTCTCCCAGCGGGAAAAAATAAATCTCCATCTGCAAACCCTCATTGACAAGCAGACCGAGCCCTGGGGCGTCAAAGTCCCCATCGTCGAGATCAAAGAGATAACGCTTCCCGAGACCATGAAACGCGCGATGGCCAAACAGGCCGAAACCGAGAGGGAGCGGCGCGCGAAGGTCATTGACGCCGAAGGCGAGTATCAGGCAGCCGAGAAGCTTGCCCAGGCAGCCGAGATCCTGAGCCGGAACCCCGCGGCGCTGCAGCTGCGTTATTTGCAGACGTTAAGGGAGGTCGCCGTCGAGAACAATTCGACGACGCTGTTCCCCATCCCGATAGACATCCTGACCCCTTTCATCAAGGCCAAGGAAGCCAAGAGCACCTAGAAACAGCCGAAAAGCCGTTAGTAGAGACAAAAGTTTGCTCGTAAGTTTGCAAAACAATCCACCATGTGTTATACTTACCCTGCGAATTAATTTTTTTTGCTCTTTTTATAAAAACTTTTAAAAACTTTACACCTAAACTTAGTCGATAACGCCAAACCCGTCGAAAGGCGGGGGCGGAAAGCCACGGATCGATTTGGGTCGAGGTTTACCCTCTTTTTTCTACATCGATAGCCGGGTTGCCGAAACAAATTAAGGCAGCCCGGCTTTTTTGTTTACATTTGACCCTTGTCTAAGGAGGTAAAACATGGGTAAGAAAAGCAAAAAGCTTTTTATCGAGGACCTGGAACGCAGAAAGAGCACCTCGCCTCTGTTCGTAGGAACGAGGTCGAAGGAAGACATCCCCGGAATGGGGAACGCCGAAGAGTTTAGGAAGCCCTCTGAGCAGGCTGCCGATACCACCGAGGCTACGGACGAAGTAAGGCAACCGAGATCGCCGAAACCGCAGCCGGTCGTAAGCAAGCCCATACCCATACTTGCGCCTCAACCAGTCGTTGGCAAGCCCGAACCGATTATTAGCAAACCGCAGCCGGTCGTCGGCAAGCCCATACCGATACTAGCGCCTCAACCAGTTGTGGGCAAACCGCAGCCGATCGTCAGCAAACCCATACCCATACTCGCACCTCAACCAGTCGTTGGCAAGCCCCAGCCGATCGTTAGCAAGCCAATGCCGCTGGTTGCTAAACCTATACCGATCCTTGCGCCTCAACCAGTAGTCGGAAAGCCCATGCCGGTTGTCGGCAAGCCAATGCCGCTCATCGGCAAGCCCATACCGATCCTCGCACCTCAACCAGTAATCGGAAAGCCCATGCCGGTTGTCGGCAAGCCAATGCCCCTCATCGGCAAACCTATACCGATCCTTGCACCGCGGCCAGTCATAGGAAAGCCCATGCCGGTTGTCGGCAAACCAATGCCCCTCATCGGCAAACCCATACCGATCCTTGCACCGCGGCCAGTCATTGGTAAACCATTGCCAGTCGTTGGCAAGCCGATACCTTTGATCGGCAAGCCAATACCATTGATCGCGACAACGTTAGCTGTAGGCGAAGAAGGAGGTTTACCCAAACCAACACCAATCATCGGCAAGCCCATGCCGATTGTCGGCAAGCCACTACCGCTGATCGCTACGACACAAGCCCTAGGAGAGGAGGGTAGTTCCCCCAAAGACAGGATCTAAAAACAACTGACAAACATCCCGGGCCCTGCGTTCCACTTGCAGGGCCCATCTTTTTATAACCTGTTGCGGTTGTGTAGTCCGTATGTTATAATAGGGCACACTTACACACACCGCACATGGACGAACAAAAAAAATTAACGGAACACGCCGCACATATAGATTACGCCCTTACCCACCCGCAATTGCGCACCCTCATCTGGGAAGCCACCCGCAACTGTAATTACGGCTGTAAGCACTGCTGTATCCCGCGAGGCGACTGGGACCCGCAAAAAGAACTCACCACCGAACAGGCGCAGAAGATATTCTCCGATATTGCCACCGATTTCAAGCCCTCCGATATCCACGTCGCGATCACCGGGGGTGAGGCGACCCTGCGCAAGGACCTGGTCGAAATGGTCAAGTTCCTGGTCGGTCTTTCCTTCCGGCATGTCAGCGTGGATTCCAACGGCCTGAATTACTCCAAGGACCTTACCCTGCTTGACCGGCTGTTTGCTGTAGGCATGACCAGCCCTACCGTCGGTGTCGACGGCCTCAAAGAAGGCTACCGCAAAACCCGCGGGATCGACGCCTTTGACGACATCATCAAAGTCCTCAAATACATAACCTCTAAATATCCGGAGCGCTATGTGACCACCTTTAGCGTGGTCAACAACCATAACCGGCAGGAGATCCCCGCGCTCTTAAACCTCCTGGCTGATATCGGCATCAAGTATGCCCGGGTGTCTCCGGTCATGGAAATCGGCCGCGTCGCCACTCTTGGCGAGGATGTCTTTCGGCTTTCCCCGGAACATTTGCATGACCTGCTGATGCTCGTCGGCCAGAAGCGGCAGGAATACAAAAGAGGGAAGTTCCCCATGGAGGTAGAACTTTCCGAAGACGGCTGGTGCGGCCTGGCGTATGAATGTTTCACCAAGCCGGAAACAAGCATTTTCTTTTGCAACACCGGCCTGAATGTAGCGACCATCCTTTATGACGGCAAAATAGCCGCCTGCCCGCACATCACCCGCGAGCTGACTGTGCAGGGGGATGCCCTCACACAGCGCCTCCTGGATATATGGAATAACGAGTTCAAGCCCTTCCGGGCCAGAGAGTGGCTTAAGATCGGAAAGTGCAAGGACTGTGACCAATGGCACTACTGCCGGGGCGGGCCGCTGCATTACCGGGATGCCTCCGGCACTATGAAGAAATGCCTCTATTGGGACAATATGAAACCGGTGATGGATGCCTACGGCAGCGAAGATGCGCAGGCAATCAAGCGCAAAACCGCAACGCGCATCGCGATCGTCGGCGGCCAGGACGAGGCGCACACCATGCATATGAAACAGGTATTGGAGGCGCATAACGTCGAGGTGATTCTCGTCGATACCCTCAATTTCCCGCAGCAAGTCACTGCCTCCCTGGTTAACGATGCCTTTAAGTACCAGCGGGAGCTTCTCGAAGACGCCCGGACCTTCTACGTGCGCACCGTTTTCTACAGCCACCCGCCGTACGACCTGGAAGAGCTGCGCAAGGCCAAGCAGCTGGACCTCGACGGCTGGTATGCGCAATACATGGGCGAGAGGGAACGCCAGTCGTTTTTGACCTCGTGGCTGCGCACCGCTGCGCTGGGTGGCAAAAACGTAATCAATCCCGTAGAATCCTTTGACCTGCACTACCTGAAGCCTTTTCAGCTGGCTCTGCTGCGCAAGCATGCGATCCCGGTCCCGCCAACGCTGGTGACCAATGACCCTGAAGAGCTCAAAATTTTTCAGCAGCAGATCGGAGAGCTGGTCTACAAGCCGGTTGCCGGCGGCGCCGAATGCAAGAAACTTACCCCCGCGGACTGGACGCAAGACAAAATTGAGCTGCTGCGCAACGCCCCGGTATTATTCCAACAGTATATCCCCGGCCATAATATCCGGGTGTATGTCATCGGCGAGGCAGTGGTTGCCAGCGGCATTATCCACACCCAGGAGGTTGATTACCGCGAACACGAGCAGGGGGTGGAAAGGGTGCAGCTTCCCGAGGAGATCAACCAGATGTGCATCCGCGCGATGAAGGCATGCGGGATGAAGTTCACCGGCATTGACCTGAAGCTGACCCCGGGCGGCAATTACGTCCTTATCGAATGCAATCCTTCCCCGATGTTCATCGGGTTCCAACAGGCAACAGGCGTAGCCATCGATGAGGCATTCGCCCAATTTTTGATGCAGCAAGCATGAAACAATCGCCCACCTATAGGTTTCGTTTTCGCTACGGTTTCCTGGATGACGGCACGGTCTGGGTGCTGCCGCCGAGCAATAACCTCTTTCGGATAGACCAGCTGACCTTCCGCGTGGTCATGGACCTGCAGGACGGCGAGCCCCTGGAGAACGTCTGCGGCAAATACAATTTCGAAGCCCAGGAACTTTCTCAGATGATCGCTAAATTCAACAAGGAAAAGGCCGTTGTCGCTCCCGCCGCCTCCCAGATCGTCTTTGAGAAGGCTGCGCAGGACATTTCTCTGCGAGGGTATGCGCTATTATTCGGGATCCTGGCGATCATTCAGGTCGAATACTTCAAGCGCTATGCCCACACCTACCTGGTTGACAGGTGGCAGGAGGGGTTGTATGTGGCGGCTGCGGCAGTGGCGGTCATCATTTTCCATGAGCTGGGCCATTATTTTTGGGGCCGCAAGTACATGTCCATCAAGCCCAAGATTGGCTTTACCTTCGTCTTTATTTTTCCCGCCGTATACGTGGACACCCAGCAGGCATGGCGTCTGCCCCGGAACATGCGCCTGCTGATCAACAGCGCCGGGGTATTCGCGGACCTGATCGTCAATACCATCGCCATCACCCTGGTCGTGAATATTCCGCGGATGGAGTATTTCGTCACCCCGTTCCTGCTTACTCAGTACACCCGGATCAGCTCCGTGCTTAACCCGCTGTTCCCGACCGACGGGTACTGGATACTTTCGGACCTGACCCGGACCGTCAACCTGGGCAAAGTAGGCTTTGAGCACCTGCGCAAGCTCAAGCTGAACCTCTACTCGCTCTACGGAGGGCTTTCCCTGGCCCTGATGCTTGTATCTACGGCAGGGCTCCTGTGGTTTCTGTATAATCTGTTTAGAGGCTGGTTACGCCCTTTTTTCCCTTGACAAAGCAGGGGTTTTAGTCGAAAATAGAAGTTTAGTGTTATCAGTTATGCGCCTGGCGCCAAGGAGGTAGGATTGTCAGGGTATCACTTAGCCGAACGCCGCAAGCAGTCCCGGGTGTTCGCCCAGATCCCGGTCATCTGCGAAATAATCGACCCCAAGGATAAGACGCTAAGCCGGAAAAACGTCTTATCGCGCGACATCAGCTCAACCGGCATCTATTTTGAGATCGACGAGGTATTAGCCCTCAATACCGAGATCAATATCAGCTTTCAATTGCCGAACCAGGGCAGGATGGTCCATGCCAAGGTAAAAGTCACCCGCATCGAGGTCGGCCAGCTGCCGGAGCGCTACGGCATCGGCGCTACTTTTCTGGAACTGTCTGCCGATGACCGCGATGAGATCGCCAAAAACCTCATTGAGCATCTGGATATCAACCGGCTCCTGGCGGTCGCCATTGAAAAGGGCGCTTCCGACCTGCACCTTTTGGCGGAGCATCCTCCGGTCTTGCGCTTGTACGGCGAGATCGAGACCCTGCCCATGGCCAAGCTTTCCTCGGACGACATCCCGCGGCTGCTCTATAGCATCATGAGCAGGGACCAGGTGCGCAAATTCGAGCAGGAGAAGGAGCTCGATTTTGCCATCCAGTATGACCAGTATAACCGCTTCAGGATCAACGTGCACCGCCAGAGAGGGTTCCTGGAGGCGACGATGCGTATCATCAACACCAAGATCGCCTCTTTCGAAGAGCTCAAGATCCCGGAGGTCGCCAAGAGCTTAGGCAGGTTCAAGGACGGCCTGGTGCTTATCACAGGGCCGACCGGCTCGGGCAAGACGACGACCATCGCGGCAATGGTCGAGCAGATAAACCAGGAGCGCCAGGGCGTCATCATTACCCTGGAGCGGCCGATCGAGTACGTCTATACTAACAAGAACTGCATCATCAAGCAGCGCGAGGTCGGCGCGGACACCAATTCTTTTTCCGCTGCCTTACGCAGCACCCTGCGCCAGGACCCCAACGTCATTGTGGTAGGAGAGCTTGAAGATACCGAGACCGTGCGCACCGCCATCGTCGCGGCAGAGGCAGGGTACCTGGTGATCGCTTCCTTCCACGCACCGAATACCGTCCAGGCAATAGACCGCCTGGCGACGATGTTCCCGGTGGAGAACCGCCGGCAAATCCTGTTCCAATTGGCAAACTGTTTTCGCGGCATGATCTGTCAGATATTAATCCCCTGCAAAGATAAACAGCATCGGGTATTGGCCACGGAGATTATGATCGCTAACGACGCTGTCAAGCGTATTCTGCGTAGTGACGAACTCATCCACATACCCACGATCATCCAGACCGGGCGCAACATGTCTATGCAGCCGATGCACGACTCGATCTGGCGCTATTTTGAGAACGGCGTTATTGACGGCGAAACCGCAGAAGCCTTCTCCAACGAATTCAAACGGACCAGCTCTCGCTAACACGCTACTTCATATCGCATGGAAAAAATAGTTTCATTATGCAAGCGCCGCGGATTTATCTTCCAGTCATCCGAGATATACGGCGGCCTGGCTAATACCTGGGACTACGGCCCCTACGGCGTCGAGCTTAAGAACAACCTCAAGCGCGCCTGGTGGCGCTCGGTGGTGCAGGAGCGCGACGACATCTATGGGATGGACGCCGCGATACTGATGCACCCGAAGGTCTGGGAGGCATCGGGCCACATCAAAAGCTTTACCGACCTTTTGGTTGACTGTAAGAAGTGCCGTAAGCGTTTCCGCGCCGACCACGTCGGCCCCACGTGCCCCGAATGCCAGGGCGAGTTTACCGAAGCCCGGCCGTTCAATCTGATGCTAAAAACCTACCTCGGCCCGGTAGAGGATATCAGCGGCTTGACGTACCTGCGGCCGGAAACCGCGCAGGGGATGTTCGTCAATTTCCTGAACGTGCTGGACAGCCGGCACCCGAAGCTTCCTTTCGGCCTGGCCCAGATCGGCAAATCCTTCCGTAATGAAATTACTCCCGGCAACTTCACCTTCCGTACCCGCGAATTCGAGCAGATGGAGATCGAATATTTTGTGCGGCCGGATGACGCGGATGCGAAGCTTCAGGAGTGGATCGACTACCGGTATAATTGGTACCTCCATTTAGGGATGAACAAAGATAAGTTGCGCAAGCGCGTGCACGGCCAGGAGGAGCTGGCGCACTATGCCAAGGCCTGCACGGACCTGGAGTATGAGTTTCCTTTCGGCTGGTCGGAGCTTGAGGGCATTGCCAATCGCACGGATTATGATTTGAAACAGCATAGCCAGGTAAGCGGCAAGGACCTGCGCTATTTTGACGATGCGGCCAAAGAGCGTTTTTATCCGTATATCATCGAGCCCTCCGGCGGGGTGGACCGCAGCGTGGTCGCCTTCCTGACGGATGCGTATAACGAAGAGCAGGTCAAAGACGACAAGCGCGTGGTGCTGAAGCTCCATAAGGACCTGGCGCCGAACAAAGTGGCGGTGCTGCCGCTTCTGCGCAACCGGCCGGAGATCGTGGAGATGGCCAGGCGCATCGCCAAGGATTTGAAAAAGAATTGGGCCGCGGTGTATGACGATACCGGGGCGATCGGCAAGCTGTACCGCCGGCAGGATGAGGTGGGCACGCTGTATTGCGTGACCGTAGATGTGCAATCGCTGGAAGACGGGCAGGTGACCGTGCGCGACCGCGACACCATGCAGCAGGTACGCGTGAACGCCGGTACGCTTAAAGACTTTTTTTTCTCCAAACTCTAGAGCGCCCCAAAAACCCAGACCGTTTCTGGGTTTTTTAGCGCGCATAACAAGAAAGGAAGGGTTACAAAAGCAATGGCAAAGAAATATGTGTATTCCTTCGGTGGCGGGCACGCCGACGGTAATGAAAGCATGAAGAACCTTTTAGGCGGCAAAGGGGCAAACCTGGCGGAAATGGCCGGGCATAAAGAACTCAAGCTCCCCGTGCCTCCCGGCTACACCATTACCACCGAAGTCTGTACCTATTACTATCAGCACAAGCGTTCTTATCCTCAAGGGCTCAAGGAACAGGCTGAGCTGGCCATGAAGAAGATCGAAAAGCTCATGGGCCGCAAGTTCGGCGATGCGGACAACCCCTTGTTAGTATCGGTACGTTCCGGCGCGCGCAAGTCCATGCCCGGGATGATGGAGACGGTTTTAAACGTCGGCACCACGGAAAAGACCATCCCCGGCCTGATCAAGCAGTCAGGCGGCAACGCCCGCTTTGTCTATGACGCCTATCGGCGCCTGATCATGATGTATTCCGACGTGGTTATGGAGAAAGCCGCCGGCATCGAGCCGAAGGACGAAGAAGGCATCCGCAAGCAGCTGGAGCGCATCATGCACCAGATGAAACAGGAAAAAGGCTACAAGAGCGACACCGACCTGACCGTCGATGACTTAAAAAAGCTCTGTACGCTGTTCAAAGCGAAAATCAAGGAAGTCTTGAAAAAAGAATTTCCCGATGAACCGAAAGAACAACTCTGGGGCGGTATCGGCGCGGTCTTTGCATCATGGAACGGAAAACGCGCCATCAGCTACCGTCGTATCGAGGGAATCCCGGACGAATGGGGCACAGCCGTCAACGTGCAAACCATGGTCTTCGGCAACATGGGCAACGATTCAGCCACGGGCGTTGCTTTCAGCCGTAACCCTGGAAATGGTGAGAATGAATTCTATGGCGAATATCTCATCAACGCTCAGGGCGAAGACGTCGTCGCCGGTATCCGCACCCCAGCCCCCGTCAACGAGTACTCCAAGTCGGAACAGAACAAAGACCTGTTGACTCTTGAGATGGGGATGCCTGTGCTATACAAAGAGCTCATCGGCTACCGCAACCGCCTGGAGAAACACTATCGCGATATGCAGGACATCGAGTTCACCATCGAAAAAGGCCGCTTGTTTATGCTGCAGTGCCGCGTGGGAAAACGCAACGGCCCTGCCGCAGTGCGTATGGCCATGGATATGCTCAAAGAACGGCTCATCAAGAAGGAAGAGGCGGTAATGCGCGTTTCACCCGCCCAGCTGGATGAGTTGCTGCATCCGGTTATCGACCCGAAAGTCGAGCTGACCCAGAAGGCATTGGCTAAAGGCCTGCCTGCAGGCCCCGGTGGCGCGGCCGGACAGATCGTCTTTACCGCGCACGACGCGGTGGAGTGGTTCAAGCAGGGCAAGAAAGTTATCCTGGTGCGCGAAGAAACCAACCCCGAAGATGTTGAGGGCATGCGCGCGGCCCAGGCGATCCTGACTGCTCGCGGCGGCATGACTTCGCATGCGGCGCTGGTCGCCCGCGGCTGGGGCAAGTGCTGCATCGTCGGATGCGCTGACGTGCACATCGACTACGTCAACCGCACGTTGACTATCGGCGGCAAGACCATGAAAGAGGGTAGCTGGATCACCTTAAACGGCACCAAGGGCAATGTCTACGAAGGCCCGCTGCCGATGATGGATGCCTCGCAGGAAAACAAGCTCTTAAGCGAATTCCTGAAAGTCTGCAATTCGATCAAACGTTTAGGAGTGCGCACCAACGCCGATACCCCGGATGATGCCAAGAAGGCCCGCCAATTCGGCGCCGAGGGCATCGGGTTATTCCGCACGGAGCACATGTTCTACGGCAAGGGTTCTGACGAGCCGTTGTTCATCCTGCGCAAGATGATCGTTTCCAAGACCCTCCAGGAGCGCCAGCATGCGTTGGAGGAGCTGTTCCCCTACGTGAAAAAGGATATTAAGGGCACGCTTGAGGCCATGGACGGATTTCCCGTGGTCGTGCGTCTGCTTGACCCGCCGCTGCATGAATTCGTGCCGCGCGACCCGGCCAAGCTTGGCCAGCTTTCCAAAGACCTGAATATTTCCTTGGAAGAGCTTAACAAGCGCGCTGAGAACCTCCATGAATCAAACCCGATGATGGGTCACCGCGGGGTGCGCCTGGGAGTAACATATCCCGAGGTCAGCGCCATGCAGATCCGCGCGGTATTCGAGTCTGCGGCGGAATTGCTCATGGAAGGCAAAAAGCCGTACCCGGAGATCATGATTCCGGTGGTCTGTGATGTGAAAGAACTCCAGGATCAGCTGGTCCTGGCCAAGAGGGTGTATGCCGAGGTTCTGGCCAAATACGGCCTTAAGAGCATCAAACATCTGTTCGGCACGATGATCGAGATCCCGCGCGCCGCACTCGTCGCCGACAAGCTGGCGGCAGTGGCGTCGTTCTTCTCCTACGGGACCAACGACCTGACACAGATGAGTTTCGGCTTTTCGCGCGATGATATCGGCGGCTTCCTGCCGGATTACCTGAAAAAAGGCATCCTGCCGGAAGACCCGTTCCAAAGTATCGACCAGACCGGTGTCGGCGAGCTCATACAAATCGGCATCGAGCGCGGGCGCAAAACCAACAAGAAACTGGAAGTCGGCATCTGCGGCGAACACGGAGGCGAGCCGCGGTCGGTGGAATTCTGCCACCGCGCGGGCATGGATTATGTGAGCTGCTCGCCGTTTAGGGTTCCTATTGCCAAACTTGCCGCGGCCCAGGCTGTGCTACGCGACAAACCAAAGGCGAAAAAATAATGGAAGCGTTAAAAACATACCTGAAAGAAGTCCGCACCATACCGCTGCTTAAAGCGGTGGAAGAGATCGAACTGAGTACGCGTATTCGAAAAGGCGATGAAATGGCCCGCAAGGCGATGATCCGCGCCAACCTGCGTCTGGTCATCAGCATCGCCAAGAAATACATGTACCTGGGCATCCCGTTCATGGACCTGATCGAAGAGGGCAACCTTGGCCTGATGAAGGCCGTGGATAAATTCAACCCCAAAAAAGGCTACCGCTTTTCGACCTACGCTGCCTGGTGGATCAAGCAGGGGATTACACGCTCGATCATCGAGCAGGGTAAGATGATCCGCGTGCCGGTCTACATGAACGAGCTGGTCACCAAATGGAAAAAGAAGAAGGAACAGCTGGCCCAGAAGCTCAAGGCCATTCCCAGCGACGAAGAGATCGCCAAGCATCTTCGGCTTTCCCGGGAGAAGGTCGACCAGATCAATTTTTGGCTTTCCGCGACCACCTCGTCCCTTGAGGCGCCGGTGGGCGAAGAAGGGGAGAGCCAGGTTATTGACCTGGTCGAGAGCCAAAGCAGCAATGCGCCCGACACCGACATCAAGCGCTTCATGGACAAAGAGCGCGTCAGCAATTTGCTGGACATGATGTCGCCGCGCGAAAAGGAAGTGTTGGACTTGCGCTTCGGCCTGGCAGACGGCAAGCCGCAGACTTTGGCGGAAGTTGCCGACAAGCTGCATGTGTCGCGCGAGCGCGTGCGCCAGATCGAAGAGGAGGCGCTGCGCAAACTGCGCAAATTCGTTGAGGATCAGGAAAAATAGACCAAGGAGCAACGTATGGCCAAAAAGCTGAAGCTGGAAGACTATATTCGCAGCATCCCTGATTTTCCCCGGACCGGCATACTTTTCCGCGACATCACGACCTTGCTTATGGACAAGAAGGCTTTTAAGCAGGTGATCGATGAGATGGTCGCCAAGTTCAAGGCTAAAAAGATAGATGCGGTCGTGGCGGTGGAGTCGCGCGGGTTCATTTTTGGCGGCGCGCTTGCGCATAAACTGGGCGCGGGGTTTGTCCCGGTGCGCAAAAAAGGCAAGCTCCCCTGGAAGACCTATTCTGCGGAATACGCCCTGGAATACGGGGTGGACGCGCTCCAGATACATCAGGACGCCCTGGGTGCGGACGACCGCGTGCTGATCGTAGATGACCTCCTGGCAACCGGCGGCACCGCCAAGGCCGTAACCGAGCTGGTCGGCAAGCTTGGAGCCAAAGTTGCCGGCATCCTGTTTATGATCGAGTTGACCGGGCTGAAGGGCCGCGAGCAGCTTAAGGGGTATCCGGTCCATACCTTAATAAAATATTGATTTTGCCCCTGTAGCTCATAAGGATAGAGCAGCAGTTTCCTAAACTGCGTGCGGCAGGTTCGATTCCTGCCAGGGGCACCATCTGCAAAAAAACCCAGACCGTTTCTGGGTTTTTATGAAAGTGACGTATGTACGATCTGCACACACATTCATTATTAAGTGACGGCGTGTTAGTCCCTTCGGAAGTCGCGGTGCGCTATCAGGCGGCCGGCTACAAGGCTATCGCGATCACGGATCATTCCGATTACAGCAATATTAAAACCAATGTTGCCGCGATCATGGAATTCTGCCGCCACTGGCCGAAAAGTTCCAAGATCAAAGTTTTGCCGGGCATTGAGCTGACGCATCTGCCGCTGGAACAGTTTAAGCCGCTGGCGCGTTACGCGCGCCGACAGGGTATTAAAATAATCGTTGCGCATGGCGAGACCACGGCTGAGCCGGTCATGCAAGGTACTAACCGCGCCGCGCTCCTGGCGGACATCGATATCCTTGCGCACCCCGGCCGCATCAGCGATGCGGATGCGAAGCTTGCCGCACAGCGCGGGATATTTTTGGAGGTGACCTGCCGCAAGGGGCACTGCGCAAGCGATGCGCATGTCATCAGGCAGGCGCGCAAGTTCGGTGCAAGGCTCATCATCAATTCGGACAGCCATGAGCCGCAAAATATTCTTAGCCCGGCCCAAGTTTTGAAGGTCGCAACCAAAGCCGGCCTGACTCGGTCCCAGGTCAATCAAATTTATCGCGCCACCGCCACCCTAGTGAGAACGCTTCTGTCAAATCAGGAGGACAGATGAAACGCATAACGATTGCAACGCTGATTTTCGCGCTGTGCCTTTTATCCGGCTGCACCACATTCTCGAACGCTCCCGTACCAACTGCCGCACTTCAGCCCAGCGCGGTGATCCGCTTCATGGATGTGCCGGTTCCGCAAGGATTCCATCTGCTGGCAGACGACTCCTATGCCTTTGAAAGCGCCGGCCTGCGCATGGCGATGCTGCGCTATAAAGGTAACGCTAACATTGAGCAGGTGACCGAGTTCTACAAGCTCCAAATGCCCAAGTACCGCTGGGTGCTCCTGAATCTGGTCCGC
>DATJPV010000007.1:0-15396 GCA_035506195.1 Patescibacteria group bacterium
CTACAGGGACATTTCAGGTGCATCTATCCCGGCTCGCACGCTGTGCAGAAATTTTCTTGAAAATTTCTGCACGCTCACCGGGATGATTTGGTAATTAGTTATAGAGGCAAATCTATCGGGGCGGACAGACTTGAACTGTCGACCTCTTGGTCCCAAACCAAGCGCTCTAGCCAAACTGAGCCACGCCCCGGAAAAATCCGCCTTATACCGCTATAACTTTTTAATTATAGCCGCTCGTCCTTTGTTCTTCAATATATTTCTGGAGGATCTTTTTTGCCTTCTCCAGCGCGCGGCGACGATGGCTTATTCTATGCTTAATGCGCTCTCCGAGCTGCGCAAATGTCTTTTTATATGCAGGGGATACGAACAGCGGGTCATACCCGAACCCCGCCTGCCCCCTCATGTCAAAACCGATAACCCCCGAGCAGCGGCCCTCCGCCACGCCCACCAGCCCGTCTTTATCCGCCAAGGCCACGGCGCAGACGTAATGGGCCTTGCGTTTCTTCAAGGGCAGGCCTGCCAGCAGCTTCAGGAGTTTCAGGTTGTTCTTAAGGTCGCTCTTATCTTTGCCACAGAACCGGGAAGAATAGATGCCCGGCCTTCCGCCCAGGGCATCCACGCACAAGCCGGAATCCTCACCCAGGGTAAGCTTTCCGGTGAAACGGGCGATCTTGACCGCCTTCTTTATGGCATTCTCCCGGAAGGTCTTGCCGTTCTCGATGATGCGCGGAGCGCACGCATAATCTTCAAGGCAGAACAGCCGGATCTTTAACCCCTTCCAGATCTGGCGTATCTCTTGGAGTTTCTGCCTGTTCTTAGTCGCCACAAGCAATTCCATTTAGAAGGCATCCTTAAGAAAGCTCTTCTGGATGTCAATGAGCCCGCGGATCCCCTGGCCGGCCAGCTCCAGCATCGCGTCCATCTGTGCTTTCGCAAAAGGCTTGCGTTCGGCGGTGCCCTGTATTTCGATAAACTCGCCCTTGCCGGTCATGACCACATTCATATCCACCTCGGCCTTGGCGTCTTCCTCATAGCACAGGTCCAGAAGCAGCTCTCCGCCCAGGATCCCGACGCTGGTGGCGGCGACAAAATCTTTTAAGGGCACGGTAGTGATGACCCCGGTTTTCTTGATCTTCGTCAGGGCATCGGCCAAGGCAATGAAGCTCCCGGTGATCGAAGCGGTGCGCGTGCCTCCGTCAGCCTGGATCACGTCGCAATCGACCCAGACGGTACGCTCACCCATTGCCTCCATTTTGGTGACCGTGCGCAGGGACCTGCCCACCAGGCGCTGGATCTCGTAGGTGCGGCCGGAATCCTTGTTGCGCGGGATGCGCTGAGCGCAGGAGCGCGGCAGCATCCCGTATTCGGCAGTAACCCAGCCGGTCCCCGTGCCTTTTAAAAAGGGCGGCACAGATTCTTCTACGGAGGCAGTGCAGATAACCCTGGTATTACCCAGCTCTATCAAACAGGAGCCTTCCGCATATTTATTGTAATTGCGCGTAATAAGTACCTTACGCAGTTTATCCGCAGAGCGACTATCAATCCTTGCCATACACGTTCCTTCCTTTCGTATCCACTCCGACGATAAGCGGGAAATCTTTCACGGTTAACCGGTACACTGCCTCCGGCCCCAGGTCCTTATAGGCGACCGCCTTTAGCGCAACCACCTGTTTTGCCAAAAGGGCTCCGCAGCCGGCATAGGTCAAAAAATAGACTGCCTTACGTTTCTTCATCCGGGCCAGGACGTTTTCCGAACGATTACCCTTGCCGATCATGGCCTTCAGTCCCGCATCAAGCAGCGCCGGAGTAAATGCATCCATCCGGCAGCTGGTCGTCGGGCCGCAGGAACCGATCCGCTTACCCTTAGGAGTCTTGGTCGGGCCGCAATAATAGATGACTGCGGTCTTAAGGTCAAAGGGCGGGCGCTTGCCGAGCTTGAGCGCTTCGGCTAATCTTTTGTGCGCCTGGTCACGGGCGGTGTACAGGGTGCCGCTTACGTAGAGCCTCTGGCCAGCACGCAGGCCCGCAAGATCCCGGCCGGTAAAAGGTAACGTTATGTGTTGTGCGCTCATATTGTTTTTGTGGTGCTCCTGAGGGCATGACAACTGATGTTGACCGCCACCGGCAGGCCCGCGATGTGCGTCGGATGCGTCCGGACGCTTACTCCCAGGGCAGTGGTCTTACCGCCCAGGCCCATCGGGCCGATGCCCAGCTTATTGATCGCCTTAAGCAGCTCTTGTTCCAATTTTTGCTTCGGCCCTCCCAGGGGCTTCAGCAGCGCCTTTTTTGCCAGCAGGCTTGCGTACTCGGCGCTTCCGCCGATGCCCACGCCCACCACGTACGGCGGGCAGGCATCCGGGCCTGCGGCCTTGACCGTATCGAGGACGAACTCTTTGATCTGAGAAAGCGGGGCCGTAGGTTTAAACATCTCCAGCGCCGACTTATTCTCGCATCCGAAACCTTTCGGCAAAACGGTGATGCGGACCTGCTTGCCTGTGACTATCTCGGTGTGTATCACCGCAGGCGTATACGAGGGTTTTCCCCGGCCGAGGGGATCGGCAACTATCGAATTGCGCAAGGACCCCTGACGATAGCCGATCTTGACCCCCTGATTGATCGCCGCGTGCAGGTCTCCGACGACGTGCACATCCTGACCGATCTGCAGGAATATGCACGGCAGGCCCGTGTCCTGGCAGATAGCCAGCTTTTCTTTACGGGCGGCTGCAGCGTTGTCGATGATCGCCCGGAGTAACTGGCGGGCGCAGCCGTCGGTCTCTTTTTTCGCGGCGGACTTCAAGGCGCCCAGGACGTCTTTGCGCAAAAAAAGATTGGCTTGGATGCATAAGACCGCAACCGTATCCCTGATGGCAGAGGAAGCGATTACCCTCATAGCGCATACTCCCTTGAAACGGTGGTGGTAATGCCTCCGCGCGGATTAAAGACGCCGGTGATCTTCATGCGGCGGGGCTTGCAGGCCTTTACCAGGTCATCCAGCATCTTGTTGATAAGGTGTTCATGGAAGATGCCGACATTCCGGTAAAAGATGGTGTACATCTTGAACGACTTAAGCTCCAGGCAGTATTTTGCCGGCGCATATTCGATCTCGATGGTCGCAAAATCCGGCAGGCCGGTCTTCGGGCAGATGCAGGTGAATTCCGGCACCTCCAGCATGACGCTGTATTCTTTATCCGGATACTGATTTTCCCAAACCTCGATAGGCGGGGTCTTAAGCTGCCGGATGTTTTTCTGCAAACCTTCGTAACCGGATCGGTGTTCCATGTTATTTAACCCCCAGTATTTTGTGTATCTGCGGTATGACGCAGCAAATGACATCCTGCCGGTCGCAAGTTTCCTTGAAACTGTCCAGCTTTGCGCCGAGCGAATCGGAATCTTCGTAGCTGTTTGGCTGCAGCACCAGGATCGCGGAAGGATCGATCTCTTTTATCAGGTGTATCGCTTCGGCCAGGTCCGCTTGCGTCGTAGTCGAGCAGACAACGACCTTCAGAAAGACCTCCTTGCGGCTGGCGATCTTCAAGAACGCGCGGTGCTCCTGCCAGAACGGCTCAAGGCTCGTTGAGCTGGGAAGCTTCAAATCCATGGCCACGATATCCACCAGCTCGATCACCTCTTCCAGTGCCGCAGGAAGGGTGCCGTTAGTCTCAAGGTAGGTCCTCAGGCCTGCCTGGCGGGCAAACTGCAGGAGCTCTTTCAAAAAATCTTTTTGCAGCAACGGCTCGCCGCCGGTAAAAGCGACGGAGTGATACGTCCCGGCGCCCGAGGCGAATTTATCCGCGACCTCCTGCGATTCATACTCCGCAAAGCGGTGTAACCGGGTATCGCAATACCGGCAGTTCAAATTACAGCCGAAAAGGCGCAGGAAGAACTGCTTCTCCCCGAAGTAGAGGCCTTCGCCCTGGATGCTGTCGAAAATCTCGGAAATTTTTCCCTTCATGGCTTTTTTAAGAGTGGATCGGTTATACCGGCCTCTTTGAATCCTTTTGCCCGGAAACGGCAGCTGTCGCAGGTCCCACACGGAGCTTTTGCCCCGCGGTAACATGACCAGGTATAGGCAAGCGGCACTCCCAGCTGCTGCGCCAGCTTGACGATCTGGCCTTTGGTTTTATGCAGCAGCGGCGTCTCTATACGCAGGGGCCGGCCTTGCACGCCTGCTTTGGTGCCTTGCCGGATCAGGCGGTTAAAGACGCGGTAATACTGCGGCCGGCAGTCCGGATAACCGGAGAAGTCCACTGCGTTTGCGCCGATGAAAACCGCCTCGGCGCCAATTGCCTCGGCGCAGGAGGAGGCAAAACTCAAGAATATCGTGTTGCGGCCGGGCACATAGGTTGCCGGGATTTTTTGCGTATCAAGCGGCGTACCCGCCGGGATCTTTATTTTTTTATCCAACAGCGCCGATCCCTGCCAACTCAGGCGTATTTTCACTATGCGGTACTCTGCGCCGGCGTCACGGGCGATCCTCCTGGCGCAGGCAAGCTCTTTGCGGTGGCGCTGGCCGTAATCGAAGATCAGGCAGAGACACCGGTATCCTTTTGCCCGGGCGGAGAAAAGAGTGGTCGCCGAATCAATCCCACCTGACAAAAGAACGACTGCCTTTTTCATACCCGCTGATACGTGGCTGAAGAATTCTGCGATTCCCAGACCGTCACCGACTCGATCCCCCGGATGCGGGGTTTCAGGCGCCCGTAGATATACCGTGCGATATACTCGGACGTAGGGTTTGCTTTTTTGAAGTAGGCGATACTATTAAGATACCGGTGGTCGAGATCTTCGGTAACCTTGGCAAGGTGCGCTTTCAATACGGTAAAGTCCATGACCATCCCGGTCTTATCGAGCGCTTTTCCGGCCACCGTGACTTCGACCTTCCAGTTATGTCCGTGCAGCGTCTCGCATTTTCCCTTATACGCGCGCAGATTGTGCGCGGAGCTGAAATACCCTTCTACTTTTACCCTATACATTCACATCCACCTTGCTGACGTCTTTGATGCCCTGGCCCAGGAAGCGCTTGGCCAGGCCACTGAACCACTCGGGGTTATCGCTGACGTAAAATTTATGCCGGCCGCGCTCGCGGGGGTTAAGAAGCCCGTCGGCAGCCAGGATATTCTTGACTTCCATAGCCACCTGTTTGGCGGAATCGATCAACGCCACCTGCGCGCCCATCGCCTGCCGGATGACCGGCTTTAAGAGCGGATAATGGGTGCATCCTAAGATAACCGTATCGACCCCCGCTTTTTTCAGGGGCTTCAGGTATGTCTGCGCTACCTCCTGCACCACCTTGCCGCCCAGCCACCCCTCTTCGGCAAAGGGCACAAAGAGCGGACAGGCCACTGCCGTCACCTGGACCTCGCCGTCAAGCTGCTTGATCTCTTTCTCGTAGGCGCGGCTCTTTACGGTGCCGCGGGTACCGATGATGCCGACGCGCTTGTTCTGGGTGGCGTATACTGCCTCGCGTACCCCGGGGCTAAGCACCCCGACGATAGGGACCTTGAAATGGTTTTTGATGACCGGCAGCGCGAAACTGGAAACCGTATTGCAGGCCACGCAGATAAGCTTGACATCCTGCTTCAGCAGGAACAGGATATTCTCGATAGAAAAACGGATGACCGTTTCCTGCGACTTGATGCCGTACGGCACGCGCGCGGTATCGCCGAAATAGATAATATCCTCGTAAGGAAGCTGCCTGATGATCTCCCGGACCACGGTCAGACCTCCGACGCCGGAATCAAAAACCCCTATAGCCTTTCTCATTGATTCGTCTCCGCCTTCATATTGTTTTGTGCTTTCACGACGATTGTATAATCCCTGGCGTAACCTGTGATGCCGCGGTAGATCGCATCGGCGATCTGCTGGCGGTAATAGCCGTTCTTCAAAAGCTGTTCTTCATTGTGATTGGTAATGAAGCCGATCTCCGCCAGCACCGCCGGCATCCGGGCGCCCTTGAGCACAAAGAAATTGGCGGACTTAACGCCCAGCACTTTAACGTCCATCTCGCTGTCTACGGCGCGGGAGATGGCGCGGGCAAGCTCGATAGATTCGGCGCGGCTGCTGGTATAGATCATGTCCCAGAGCACTGCCTTGACGTCCGCAGAGGAGTCGGCAAAACAAGCGGGGCCGAATTTAAGCAGGCCGTCCTTGGCGGCGGAGGCGGCGCGTTTGGTGTCGCTGGTGTAAGGAGAAACGTAGTATATCTCGAAACCCTTGAGGCTCCTGACGCGGCTGGCGTTGGTGTGCACGCTTACGAAAAGGTCGGCCTTGGAGTCGTTGGCGATCTCCACGCGCTGGCTCAACTCGATGAACCGGTCGCCGGAACGCGTCAGGACCACTTCGAAGCCTTCGTCCTTCAGGAGCTTGGCCAGGCGCTTGGCGATATCCAGGTTAATGTCCTTTTCGCGCAGGCCGGAATGGCCGATCGCGCCGGGATCGTTGCCGCCGTGGCCGGCGTCAACCACGATCTTTTTTATCCCGTACAACGCTAAGGGCGCATGCGTAGGCGCGAAAGCCTCCCGGGCAAAGGGATCAAGGACCTGCTCCGAAAACTTGTACGGCACGACGATCGCGCCTTGATACAGGTCCACGGGATGGCTCAGTTGCTGCAGCTGTCCGTCGACCAGCACGAACGCATCGCCCGGCTTGAGGCTGATCTTATGCGCGCCCCGGGTCAGGGTTGCCGTCCGGGTAAAGGTATCGTAATCCCAGCTAAAGCCTTTCTGCGTACAAAGGATGCTCAAGGGCAGATAGGTCGTGCCGTTGAGACTATAGGCAGGCAGACTGCTCCTTACCGGAGTGGTGGCGCAGCCGCTGAAGAAAAAGATCATCAGCGCTGTGCCGTATAAGAATATGAATAGTTTTCTGATTTTCAAAGTATGGTTACGTTTTTCTCTTCGTAAAAATTGGTGGAGGTGGCCGGAATTGAACCGGCGTCCCTAGGTTTACCAACAAGAAGCGCTACATGTTTAGTCTGTTATTTAATTTGACCCCTGCTACTCCGGCAGACAGGATTAGCAGAGGCGGTCCTTTTTTGAATTTCATCCCGGCAACCAAAGGCACGCTGCCGAGACTAGCCTGTAACCGGCTCTTAACTACCTCCAGGCAGGGCAGCTAAGAGGTCTCGCTTTAGTGAGCGAGAACTGGTGAAACCACCGGCGCAACTGCTAACCCCATGTAGGAAGTGTCAGCAGCACCAGAAAGCAAGCTCTCTGATGTTCTGGATTTCGCTTCCATGATGGGAGCAACAATCGCGTTAGCGGTTTCGATTAAACGCTCGTTTGCGTTTATTTTGTGCAAGGTGTTTTAAGAGGCCTCCTCGCAACCTCTACATGCTCTCCTTATCGAAAAGACCTAAGTCGAGCCCTTTCACCCCCAAAGAGTCAAAGAACGTTTTTAGAACGCCGGCTTGCGGGTTATCCCGGGCAAGCTGCGCTCTTCCAATTCCTTGCGGCTTATGGTCACATAGATCCCTGCGCCGGTCAGGAAAGAGCCGTCCCCTAAACTGAACGTCTCAAAGTCTTTAAAGTTATACGCCTTCAGCACCGCCTGGGCGATATTGAGTATCTCCGCCCTTTTTTCCTGCGGCTGCAGGTCGAAGGGCACTGTATTATACTCGATGGTGAAGCGTTTGTAAATACGCCATTCGATCTGTTTCTGGACAAACTCTCTGGTGGTCATGTCGCGGTAATGCAGGTGCTCTCCGTCTTTGTCCTGATAGGACTTCAAGACCTTGTTGCCCAGAGGGTCTTCCGGGGCGTCGATCTTTTCCTGGGCCCAGACCAGGCGGCTGTACGCCTCTCCGGAAAAATCCTTGGCGACGCCGTGACGCCGGGCATCCTCGGCATAAGCGATGTACAACTGGTCGTATCCGACGGAGACGTTCTTGTTCTGGATGTCGGTAAGCGCCAGGATAAAGAACTTGTACGGCTTATCGAGCCGCAGCAATAACTCCCGGGCCGACTTAAGGACTTTTTGCGCCAGGAACCTGAGCTCCGCGGGGTCTTCCGTCCGGTACGGGTTGAAAGAGGCGACCGCGTAATCGATGTATAATTCGCTGGCCTTCTCCCGGACGTTCGCAGAGCCTTGACGGCCGGGCGTATAGGCAAGATATATCCAGAGTGTGTCGCCGACTTCCTTGCAGCGCACCTGCGCCTGGTAGCGGTGTTCGCACAGCTGCGGCAAGAGGCTTAGCATTTCCCGGCGGCTCAAAGGCTGGCGGAAACCGCAGCCGCCGGCCAAAAGCAGCGCCGCGCCTGCCAGGCACAGAAAACTAATACGTCGTCGGCCTGACCTTGCCGAAAGATTTAAAGATCTCTTCCATCTCGTCATAATTGAGCTCTTCCTTGGCAACCAGATCCATGGCAAATTTATCCATCAATGCCCGTTCGCGGGTCAGAATCGCTTCGGTCTCGCGCAGGCAATCCGAGAGTATCTTTTGCACGTCCGCATCCAACTTTGCCTTTAAGCCTTCGGAGATCACCGGCTCATCCGATTCGTCCCGCCGGTACAGGGCGTCGAAATTCCCCAGGAAACCGCTGTCTCCCATGCCCCACCTATAGACCATGCTGTATGCCATGCGCAAGATATTTTTAAAATCGTCGGATACCCCCGCAGAGGTATCCCCGTATTTGATCTTTTCGGCGACATAACCTCCCAGCCTGCACTTGATATCGGCGAGCGCCTCTTTTTTGGTCAGATCTTCGCTTTCGATATAGCCCGACCAGCTGACCCCCAGGGTGCGTTCGCGCGGAATGATGCTTACTTTAAAAGTATCCTTTTTCGGCTCGCACAGATAGGTGATGATCGCATGCCCCGCTTCATGATAGGCCGTCGCTTCTTTTTCCTGGGCGGGCACATTGATGCGCCGGCGCAGGCCCAGCCTTACGCGTTCCATCGCTTCGCTTAATTCCGCGATGGTGACGGTTTCTTTCTTGTTCCTTACGCACAGGATCGCCGCTTCATGGATGAGGTTGGCAACATCGGCGGCAGAAAAATAAGCGGTGATGCGCGCCATCTTGTCTAAGTTCACCGAGGCTTTATCGTATTGCACCTTGGACAGATAGTACTCAAACAACTTCTTGCGCTCTGCTTCGTTAGGCGCGTAAATACGGATCTTGCGGTCAAAACGCCCCGGGCGCAGCAGTGCGGCATCAAAATAATTCTCCGGCATGTTGGTGGCGCCGATAACCACGATGTTGTAATCGTTGTATTTTTCCTTCAGGCCGTCCATCTCCACCAATAGCTGGTTGAGGGTCTGATTGTGTTCCGACTGGCCGCCGCTTCTTTCCTGGGAACGCCTCCCCCCGACCGCGTCGATCTCGTCGAGAAAGATGATGCAGCCGCCGTGTATCCTGGCAAGCTCGCGGGCTTCGATGAACATCCTGCGGATACGCATTGCCCCGACCCCGACGTACATCTCGATGAATTCCGAGCCGGACTTATACAGAAAGGGCAGGCCGAATTCCGTAGCCATGGCGCTGGCCAAATACGTTTTCCCGCAGCCCGGAGGCCCGAACATAAGCAGGCCCTTGATGATCCTGCCGCCGACTTTCTGGAGCCGGGACCTGTCTCTGATAAGGTCGACCAGGTCGCGCGCCTCCTGCTTCGGGTCTTCCATGCCGATAACATCGTTCCAGGTGACGCCGGTCTTGATGATCTTCCTCTCCTGGATCGCGACCGCCTCTTTTGCCGGCCGCTCTTTCCCGAATTCCTTGAAGATCGCCTCGATCTGATCATAATCAAGCTCTTCTTTGGCCGTCAGCTCGTCGGCGATCACCTCGACGATATCCCAGTTCTCCCGAAGGAGATTATTGATCTCTTCCAAGCAGGAGGTCACGATATCGTCGACGTCCCTGTCCAGCGACTCGGCGATCAGGTGCGTGACCATCCCCTGGCCGTCAAAACAACCCACGTGGCCGGATTTGCCCATGCCCCAGCGCCAGACCATATGATGCGCAAGCTCCGTCCCCTTGCGGAAGTCGTTCTCTACCAGGTCGGAGGTAACCCCGCATTTGATCTTTTCGCACGCGTAGCCCGCCAGGGAGAGGCGTATCTCGGCGAGGATCAGGTTTTTATCGCGGCTTAACACATCTTCTTTCTCGGTCCAGAGGGTAGAGACGATATCTTTACCGCGGGGGATGATCGTCGCCTTGAAGACGTCTTTTGTCGGCACCAGCAGATACGTTACCAGGATATGGCCTGCCTCATAAAACGCCAGGCGCCTTTTTTCCTCATCGGAGATCTTGAATTTTCGCTTTATGCCCAAAGAGACGCGTTCCCGGGCTTCTCCCATCTCCTGCATGCCGATCACGGATTTTTTGTTGCGCGCGGTAATGACCTGGGCTTCGCGTACCATGTTGGCGATCTCTGCGGGAGAGGAACCTACGCTTGTCCGGGCCAGTTTTTCCGTATCCACGGAGGCCTTGTCGTAGCGGAATTTGGAAAGATAATATTCGAATAAGTCCTTCCTGTCTTCCATGTCGGGCGCGGCGACCACGATCTTGCGGTCGAACCTGCCGGGCCGCATCAGCGCGGGGTCCAGGAACCGTTCCGCCATGTTGGTAGCGCCGAAGACCACGATATTCTCGCTCTTGCCTTTCAAGCCGTCGAGCTCCACCAAGAGCTGGTTGAGGGTTTGATTGTATTCGCTCTGCCCGCCGAGGCCCATATCTTCGGCGCGCTTGGAACCGACCGCGTCGATCTCGTCGATGAAAATGACGCAGCCGCCCTCGGCAGCAGCCAGCTCCCTTGCCTGGCGGAAGAGCTTACGCACCCGGCTTGCCCCTGCCCCGACGAAGATCTTGACGAATTCCGAACCGGCGACGGATACGAAAGGCAGACCCGATTCGGTCGCGATGGCTTTTACCAGGTAGGTCTTGCCGGTCCCCGGAGGGCCGAACATCAGCACCCCCTTAAGGATGGAATCGCCGCTTTTCTCCAGGTCTGCCCGTTCCCGGATGAGCCGGACGACCTCCATGGCTTCTTTTTTGGCTTCCGCCATACCGACCACGTCAGACCAGTGTACCCCGATCTCCTCGCCCTTTACCGGCGGGGCCATCGGCTCGATGAATTGCCTTCCCGTGCCGTCGCTGCGCATAAAGTTGAGCATCAGCACGAACACGAACCCGGAAACCACCGCGATGATGAACTGGACCGGGAATTGCGCAAGGGTATGCTGTTTGGTGATCGCGTCGACCGCGCCCCATTCCTGCAGGCCCAGGTACATAAAAATGATGATGATGACGCTGATGACCACGGTCACGACGGTAAGAAGGATCTTGAGCCAGTGGAATTTAAGAAACGTTTTGAATTTATCGGACGTATTCTTTTTGGGCATCCTTGCCTCCCGTAAAATTAACGCTTCTGTTTTAGAACCCGCTTGACCATACGGTCTGCCTCTTTGCGCTTCATGTCTTCGCGGCGGTCGTAGAGTTTTTTACCTTTGCACAGGGCAAGCTCGATCTTGACGATGCCGCGGTCGTTGAAATATGCCTTCAGCGGCACCATGGTCAGGCCGCGCTGGGTCAGCGCAACCGTAAGCTTGTCTATCTGGCCCCGATGCAGCAGCAGCTTGCGCGGCCGCACCGGATCGACATTCATATAGCTTGCCTGGGCATAAGGGCTGATGTGCGCGCTGTAGAGGATGATCTCGTTATTGGCGATGCGGGCGAAGCTGTCTTCGAGATTTATCTTCTTGTCCCTTATGGATTTAACTTCGCTACCCTTGAGCTCTATACCGCATTCGATGCTTTCGATCACGAAGAAATCGCGGTACGCTTTTCGATTGGTGGCAACCGTTTTACTCATTTTAGCACGACAAAGGTAAAATATAAACTCAAAAATATCGGGATGGTGACGATGCTGGCGATGTGCGTCCAGAAAATTCCCTGGCTGACCAAAAGGTCCTCTTTCTTGTAGTGCGTAGTGATGACGGACAGGGTCGTAGCCGACGGCACGGCCAGCTGCATCACGATCAAAAGGCCGATCAACTCCGGCAGCGGCACCAGTTTTAAAAACCAAAGGCCTGCCAGCGGCAGCAGCACCAGTTTGCCGGCAACCAAAAGCAGCATCGCCTTAAGGTCGACGTGCTCCAGTCTGATCTGGGCAAGGCTGCCTCCGACGACAAACATCGCCAGGGGCAGGGTGCAATCGCCGGTCATGCGCAAGGGCTTTAAGACGAATTCCGGGATGAACCGCTGCAGCCCGAAGAATACCAGCGCCAGGCTCAACAGGGTCGCCAGGACCGGAGGATTAAAAAGGCTGGACAGCTCAAAGCGCCTGTCCCTGGCAAAGGTCAGCATATACACGCCGGCCGAAAACATCACCAGATTGAAGCCTAAAAGGAACAGGAATATGTAAATGAACATCGGGGCCGTCTGGTCTTTGGGTAGCAGCGCTGCGATAAGCGCAAGCGGCAGGTATCCCGAATTCTGAAAAGAGACCAGGGATAAGAACTGCAGTTTCTTCTGCTGGCCGGTGATGAAACCGCCGAATACCAGGCCTGCCAGGAGGCCGGCAAAGGTTATCGCGATGCTCATCAGAGGAAAAATCCACCAGGTAGGATAGAGCGTAAAGCTGAAATCATTGATGAGCTGCGCAAAGATCAGCAAGGGAAGCGTAACTTCAATCACCAGGCGGCTTAAGGTAGCCAGGCATGCGCTGCCCAGGACCTCTTTTTTGACCAAATAATAGCCTACGGCCGCCAAAAGCAGGCTCTGCAAGACTGCCGCCCCGGTTATCTGAAATGATTGGAAAAACATAGTTTATTATTATAACAGTAAAACGCTCCCCCGGCAACCAAAAAGGGTTGACAGAAAAATAAGGCTACGCTATACTTGTTCTACCTTATGTATGCGGAGGTGGCGGAATTGGCAGACGCGCTGGTCTCAGAAGCCAGTGTCGCAAGACATGAGGGTTCAACTCCCTCCTTCCGCACCAATAATTAATAAAACCCAGACCGTTTCTGGTTTTTGAAAAAAACCAGAAACGGTCTGGGTTTTTTGCTAGAGGAGTTTGAGTTCCTGGAGACGTTTAAATAATGCCTGCGCAAGCAGCTCATTGCCCTGCGGGGATAAATGGCAATGGTCATTATACAAAGAGAATCTGACAAAGAGGGATTTTTGGCCGGCCTGAAACGCATCGGTAATGTCTGTCCAATCGCAATAGGAAAAACCAAGCGAGCCCGACATCGTCCTGACTTCCTGCTGTAAATGGTTCACCTTGTTCCTGGCCACAAAATCCAGGAACATATCCGGCTCACAATGCATCAAAGAGGACTGAAAACACACGATCACGTTTTTCTTGAACCTCTCGGAAACAGCGGCGATGCGCCCAAGGACGCCGGTAACGCCTCCTGCCGGCTCAAAATCATTTTGATACGCGACGTAGATGAGGCAGGAAAAATCGTCTGCCGCGCTTAGTTTCTGCGCCATCTTCCCAGCCTGGGCGCCGTCATAGCCTCCTACCGCCGCATTGACAATCCGGTAGCTGTTGCCGACCAGGCGCTGGAGGCGGCTGGCAACGGTATCCTCATCATTGACGCCGAGCCCGAAGGCAACGCTATCTCCGACGATGAGGATCTTCTTTTGGGCCTCAACCAGGGGGAGCGTCTTTCTGAAGCCATTTTCGTCCGTGGACATGGAGAATTTCAGGCGGGCCTGCTCCTGAAGATACCGCGTAAGCTTATCCGAAAGCTGCGATACGGCATTCAGATAAAGGACCGGCGTCCAGAAGTTCAGGCTTGTCTGCGACCGCAACATATAGCCGTTGATCCTGACAGAGGGGCGCAACACCCACCCTAACACCGCAGCCGGCTCCGTCATGATGGTATCATGGGGTTCCGCTTCCGTAGGATTTCCCGCATTGTCTATCGAGCCCCTTAGCCGGATCAATTCAGCCAAGATATCTGCCGGCAGGTATATCATTGCTTTTGTGTTGGGCGCAGGCGCGGATCTGGCGGCCGAGTGTACGGACGGCGGCGGCCCGGGGCGTTTTATGCTCAGCGAAAATACCAGATACAAGAGCGCTGCCGTAATGAGGCCTAATGCATAACAAAGCTTCCCATACGAATCTTGGCGCATGTGTTTACCTCCTTTGGCTAAGTGCGTCAAAAACTCCCAATGCCAATGCCGAACGCACAGGCATCACCACAATACGGTCATCCCCTGCCCAGCTGGGATAATAATTGAAATTAACCTCGTAGGGGCCGAACCAGCCCCTGGTATAGTTGAATCTGTTGGCGGTCCAGCGCTCCCAGGATGAGACCTCGGAAGCGTAGAACACCGCCAGATGCGCTGCGGGAAGCGCATCCTGGCTGACATTGCTGCGCCTGTTGCCGTCATATACGGAAAGAGCCTGCGCTATTACTCCCGAGACAAGGAACCGGCTGCTGCGATGGCTATCCAGGTAATGAGCCAGCCGGGCCACGTAATTGGTTTTGTTCCTGTTCCTGACGGAAAAAGCCGCTCCCAGTATCCAGCAGGCATTGACGGCCAACAGCGCAGCCGTTACCGCGGCAACAATACGCCTGGATACCGGTGTCTGCAGCTTCGACAGCAAAAAACCAAACCCCCGTGCCGCAAAAATAGCCAAAAAGGGAATCAGGATCAGGAGGTTGCGCACCTGCATTATTTTCATCGAGCTCATGAACGCGATATAGACAACGGGGAAAGACAGAAAGATCAGCGCCTTGCCCTTCTCCTGCCGGATCATTACTGCCGCGCCGGCTAAGGCCATAAGGAAAAAAACGGAAGAAACCGCCGGGTATTTCGAAAACACGGCAAAGCAAAAATAACCGCACATCAACAGCAGGTGCTCCCCTATTGACTTAACTGTATAGCCTCCGTGTGCATGGGCATAAATGGTCAGCTGGGTTTTGCAATCCGATAAAAAGAGCATGGGTTTTAGGAAGGTGCCGGGAGTCGTTATGAAATAGGCGAGCATAAAAACGGACAACAGCCGCAGACACAGAAGCGCATCCGGGTTCCGGGCGGATACTTTGCGGGAGCCGTCATAGGCAGCGCACACTACCGGCAGAAGCAGCAATGCACCCTGGTATTTTGTACCGCAGGCAAACCCGGCGCTCGCTGCCGCGGCATACAGCCAGCGCCTGTGCGCCGCATTGCCTAAACAGGCAAGCATCAATGCGCCGAACTGCATCAACAAGGCATCCGAAGCGATAAACCGGCTATGGTAGGAAACCTCCCAGCTAAACGCCATCAGACTAGCGGCTACCAGCGCCTCCTGCCAACTGCGCCTCCAGCGCCATACGCAGATGTATACCCAGAGTATCGCAAGACACGATATGGCCATAAAGAGGATGCGCGTGCATATCTTAAAAGAAGGATTGCCCAGTGTAAATAACATCGCTATCTTCATCTGAGGCAACAGCGGCAC
>DATJPV010000008.1:0-3324 GCA_035506195.1 Patescibacteria group bacterium
GCTTCCATGATTTTGGCAAACTATTCTTTACGCAGAGTATCTTTACAAATGCCACAATTCCATTTAAAGACCTGCCAGAGTCAGAAAAGAAAATAATCCGGGCTCATCCTGTGTGGGGGGCGGATATGTTGGCGCTTTTCCCGGGCTTTGGCCCCATTGCGGAAATCGTGCGGTATCACCACGAATGGCTCAATGGTACCGGATACCCCGAAGGCCGTAAAGGCGACGCTATCCCTCTAGGTTCGCGTGTTCTCGCTGTTCTCGATACTTTTGATGCGGCGACACATACCGTCAGCCGTGGCTTTGCAAAGGCTCAATATGGAAAGGGTCAATTCTCAGAAAAAGAAGTACTCGGTATTATTCGGGCCCTTAGCGGAATACTCTATGATGCGCAGGTTGTGACCGCGCTGGAAGCCGTTGTGACAAGCTCTCCCGTAGTTGAGACTATCATCGGCACAGCCCGCATTACCGAGACGGATTTTCGGCCCTTTGAATTCGACGGTAGAGAGCCGTTGAATTTCCGTCAGGCACTTGCCGCGTTGTTTAAGACAATGAAGGATAGACCCGATACGCTTATCTTCCGCGTTGCGCCCGGCAGCCGCATGGAGCAGCGCACCGGTTCGGCTGTTCCGGTGCAGATTGCCGCAGGAATTTACGAAAAACTTTCTGCGTTAATATCCAGACTTGAGCTTACCAGACCTACACAGTTCTATCTTTTTAGCGGCGTTGCCAAGCCTGAAGTATTCGGCGGGAATCCTCTGGTGCTGCTGAGCGCCGAAGCCGAAGCCAGCGTCGCGGTAGTCGGACCAACCGTGCAATTAACGCAAGAGATGTTTTTGAGTGTCTCCTTAGAGCGCCTGCATCTTATGCTGACGACCCCCCAGATCTTTCGAGAACCTGCTATCGTCAAGCCCCAGAGGGAGCCGTTTAATCTGGAGTCCGAACTTGAAATGCTCACTCTGGCGCAAGCCGAACATGCCGGCCAGGCGCTCTTAGAAACTTTTCACCGCGAGCACTCTGTACAGCTCGTATTGACCGGTGGGTTATCGGTAACGATCCGGACAGAGGAGGAAATGATGGAATACGGTTCGGTTGTGCAGTTTGAAGCTGAAGATGCAAATACCAACCAGGTCATTGGCCGGATCGTGATGGAGGTGGATGGCCAGGATGGCATTATTCATCTTGACCAGTTGCACGGTACCGATGATCCGGTGACGGGTGAGCGGATTGAGCCGGTTGCGCATTGGGTAGGCGTTGCCTATCGACATAAAGGTATCGGGACCCTCTTGCAGCTTTTCGTGTTGGCATTTGCCAAACAACAGGCATTACGGTTCGTGAAAGATCAAGAGGTTTTGCCAATGGCAGAGAGTTTACACCTGGGGTTGACCCATGAATTGGGTGATCGCGCAGACCTGTTGATCCGCAACCCCCGGCAAGATGGTTCGCCATTCCCGGATTATACCTATCGTATTCGCCGGATTTCTCCGCGTATGCTGGCCAGGGCAATCGGCAGTCATACCGCAAGGTCGTCCAGTTCACCGCTTGAAAAGAATACCGCCCTGCGGCCGAAATCAATCGCCTGGACCATCCTGGCCGGGACAACGTGGTTCCTTGTCGGATTTTTGTCTGCTGCTCACTGGTATGTAACCGTCTTTGCGTTAACAATGGGCACAGGAGTAGCGCTTGATTATTTGCTGGAATGGCTTGGCACACACAATAGAAAACGCTATGAACTCATTCCGCCCCTTGCACAGAGAAATGTGTCCCCGGAGCATTTTCTGGCCGGTTTGCCGCCGCGGTTACAGCGCACCTATGCCTTGAGCATAGAAGCAAGGCTGCGCCGTTTCGGTTTGCCCGGTGACTTTGCTCTCCACTTAATCGTCGAACCGGTTTTGGCTTTTGTTGCTCCGAAGAAGAAAGGACGCAAGACCGACACCGCTTCCAGCCTGAAGCAGAAAATACGGGAATTGGAAGACAGGCTCGATGGTCTTGCGCGGGAAAATGAAGAGCTGACGCATAAGGCCTACACGGATGAGCTGACCGGTCTGTATAACCGCGCCTATTACAAAGAGTTCATGGCGTATCTGTGGGAGCTTGCCGATAAGGAAGGCATTCCCGTGTCTGTTATCCTGGTCGATGCAGATAAATTCAAGGACGTAAATGACCGATTCGGTCATTTTGCGGGAGACCTCGTGCTTAAGTATATTGCCAGTAAGGTCAGGCGTCAGACAGACCGCGCGATCATCAAGCCTCAAGAAATCGCTGAAATTGCGGCGCGCTTCGGAGGGGAAGAGTTTGTGATCGTGTTGCCGAATACCGATTTACAGGGGGCGCAAGTGGTTGCTGAACGTATCCGCAAAGCAGTGGAGGCATCGGTCGACTCCAGCACGGGCCGGCTCACCTTGCAGGTGCCCGATAGGCAGGGCATATGCGCAGATGTTGTCTTAGATCGTGGCATCACGATCAGTCTAGGAGTGGCACAGCGAAAACCGGGGGAAAGCATCGATGCGTTCTACAGGCGCATCGATAAGGCGCTGTATACGGCAAAAGATTACGGAAGGAACAGGGTTCAGATTTCCACCAGCTCGCCGCTTAGCCTAGTGACGTATGATATAGATGTCCCTGTGTACGCGCAGGCAGCCGCGGAAGAAGCCTATGATGATCAGGTTATTACCGGGCTTACGGCATACGGCCTCGATTTCTATTACGAACGGTTATATTTTTCCGACAGTAGCCATTATGAAACAATAAAACGGATGTTTGAAACCCTGGGGCATTATTCGTTGACCGCTCCCAGGGAATGGAGGCTGCTCATCAGTTTTGATCAGTTCTTTCTCGGCAGCAAAGTCGCTGCCTGCGATATCGGCTCCCAAACCATCTTCCTTCATCCGTACTTTTTCTCGTTACCCCAGGACACACAGCTGCACATTTTCTATATGCTTCTCATCGCCTGCCTTGCCAAGCGGATGGATACCGCAGAGGCAATGCAGGATAGCCGCCATTTTATGGATAACCTGTATCGCTCCAGTTCGCCGATGACAGAATATGGGCCCGGGCAATCACGCCGCACGTTCCTGGCCACAGCGCTGCTTGCTTTCGCAGGGATGCTGGAAGGATGTCGTAATGAAGACGGCCTCCTGAGGCCTTCTTCTGAAATATTGTCGTTGATCCGTAAGCCCATCCCGGCCCAGGAAAAGGCGATCAGGCTGTGGCTTACCTTTAAGAAATATATGCAGGAGTGCCTCTATAATCCCAAGTTCGGGCTGTACACCGCAGACAAAGTCGATTTTTCCGATACGCACGGTGATTACGCTTCCTTTACCA
>DATJPV010000009.1:0-17287 GCA_035506195.1 Patescibacteria group bacterium
CTTCCTGTTGCAAGAATGGTTTACGCATAGCCTTAAGCCGTTTTTTCTTACTTCCTCCTACGCCAGCTATATCGACTTACGGGTAAGCAGTCAGGCATTGCCGAGCGCTATCGGCAGGCTGTGCGTTTCCGGCAGGACAGGGCACTTTATGTATTTTATTTCTCCCCTGGCAGTCCATCTTATCATCCGGGTATTCTCGTCGTTGATCGTTGCGGCATCTTTGCTGGCGGCCTGGAAGTCCTCGCGGGGCATTGCCAGAGGCCTGGAGTACGCGATCTTTCTGACTCTCGCATTACTGCTGCCTCAATATTGCATCTTTTATACCTGGTCATATAGCTTCGTACTGTATTTTGCGGTATTTAATTATATCAGCTATGGCAGGGTCCCCGGGAAACAGAAAAAGGCCTTGCTTGCCTTAACCCTGATCCTGTTTTGCGTAACCTCCTTGATCAGTATCCGCCTGTTGAGTTATTACTCTTTTCTTTTCTGGGCCACTTTTGCCTTATGGCTGGGGATGATCGTTGTTTCTATCCGGCAAGCGCCCGGCCGCCCGGGGGCGCCGGCGCCGTCCGTAGCCGTTCATTAGAGCGCCATGGAGAAAAACCTTTCCGTTATCTTGATCGCCCACAACGAAGAGCAGAATATCGGCAGGATGATCGAAGGGTTATTGCGGCAGTATGAGCGCCAGATCCTGGAGGTCGTCGTGGTCGATGACTGTTCGACCGATAGCACGGCCCAGATCGCCGAATCGCTGATGAAGCGGGAGCGCAAGTTGAAATTGGTCAAAAGGGCCCCTCCCCCCGGGGTGGGGCGCGCCTTGAAGACGGGCTTTAATAACATCGACCCAAAGGCGCAGTATGTCTTGAGCATGGATAGCGATTTCACTGAGTCCATTTCCGAAGTGCGGTCGTTGATACAAAAAATAGAAGAGGGGGGCTATGACGGCGTTATCGGCTCGCGCTTTATAAAAGGGAGCAGATTGATCGCCTACCCTTTCATGAAAAGGTTGATGAACCGCTCGTTCCATTTTCTCGTAAAAACGCTTTTCCATATCAGGCAGAACGACCTTACGAATAACTTTAAGCTTTATAAAGCGTCTATTTTCCGGGATATGCCTTGGAGGAGCGATGATTTTTCCATGAACGCAGAGACGGGGATATTGCCTATACTTGCCGGCTACCGCATCGAAGAAGTGCCTGTCTCCTGGGCTGAGCGCAGTTCCCATATGGGCAAGTCGAAATTCTCTATCCACAAGGTTGGATGGAGTTACGTTGAGGTTATCTTCTATGCGTGGCGGTTCTTAAAAACAAAAACCCCGCACTGATTTCTCGGTGCGGGGTTATTTTTTTTGTCTGGTTCTGCTTAGGGACCGGGATTGGCTTTCGTAACGTCAGTCGCTTGTTCGCCTTTGGGGCCTTGGGTGATCTCAAAATTTACCTCTTCACCCTCGTTAAGGGACTTGTAGCCGTCCCCCTTGATCGCGCTATAATGGACAAAGACGTCTTTGCCATCTTCACGAGTGATGAACCCGTAGCCCTTTTGATTGCTGAACCACTTCACTTTGCCTTTTGCCATCTGTTGCTATCCGCTCCTTTCTTGATAAAAAAAACCGTAAAGCCTGTTTTCACTAACTCTGCTTTACGGTTTTACTACTTTCCAAAGTCTTTGCTCCCATAGCATTACGATAACTATCCCGAGTATATCATTTTTTAGGGGCTTGTCAATCGTTTTTTTGGCATTTTCCCTGGTTGACGCGAATAAAAAAACTGGTATAATGTGACTAAATTTGCTGGCGTAGCTCAGTTGGTAGAGCGGCGCTTTCGTAAAGCGCGGGTCGGAGGTTCAAATCCTCTCGCCAGCTTTTTATCTTAATCAGGCATGGCCAAATTTCGGGAAGTTTTGAGGAATCGGAACTTCTTTTTTTTATGGATAGGGCAGATCATCTCTCAGCTGGGCGACCGGCTTGACCAAATGGCCCTGATCGCCTTTGTCTATTCCCGCTCTCCCGGCTCAACCATCGAAATAGCAAAGCTGCTTTCCTTTACCATTATCCCCGTTTTCCTCATCGGCCCTATCGCCGGAGCGTACGTAGACCGGTGGGACAGGCGCCTGACCATGTCGATATGCGATTTCCTACGGGCGGTCTTGGTCCTGGCGATCCCGCTGTTCCTTTTTTACAGCAAAAGCCTGGCCCCCATATACCTGATCATCTTTGTCGTGTTCTGCATCGGACGTTTTTTTGTGCCGGCGAAACTTTCGATCATCCCTGACCTTGTGCAAGGCAAAGACCTGCTTATGGCCAACTCGCTGGTCAATACCACCGGCATGATCGCCGCCATCCTGGGGTTCGGCGCCAGCGGCATGCTTGTGCAGTGGTTGGGCGCCAAGATCGGTTTCTATCTGGACTCCTTAAGTTTTCTTGTCTCCGGCACGTGCATCTTCCTTATCGCCAAAAAACCCAAAGCCTTTGCGGGGTCTGCAGACCCCACAGGGTCTGCAAGGCTGGTTGAGGTGGGCCACCAGATAGTCGAGGTCATCAGGAAATCCGTCTATCAGGATATCAAGGAAGGGGTGTGGTATTTTATCCGCAAGAAAGATATCCGCTTCACTGCCGTGCTTATCTTCGTGCTGTGGTCGGCGTTAGGGGCTTCCTACGCGGTGACCATCGCATTTGTGCAGAAAACCCTGCATTCGGCAACCAAGGATTTGGGGCTTTTGGTGATGTTCCTGGGGTTTGGCCTGTTTTTCGGCTCTTTGAGTTACGGCCGCTTCGGCCAACGCCTGTCGCATTACAAGATCATCTTTGCATCCCTGGTATTCAGTGGTATAATGCTTCTGGTTTTTGCAAGAATCGTGTATCTGTATCCGCATTTTTGGGTGGCTGCGGCGCTTGCGCTTGGGCTGGGGGTTTCAGTCGCGCCCATCATGATCGCCTCCAACACGATCGTGCACAACGCAAGCGATGATCAGATGCGCGGTAAAATCTTCAGTTCCCTTGAGATCGTTATGCACCTGGGTTTCCTGGTCTTTATGCTCTTAAGCAGCATCCTGGCAGAACGCTTCTCACACGTCTTGATCTTGAGCATCGTAGGGGTCTTCGTCAGTATCCTGGGCCTGGCTCATATTATCTGTTACCGCAAAATTCCATGGTTAGACTAGAAGAACATAAGGAGTATACGGCGGATAAGCCGATCGAGAAGCTCAAGCCGCCTGCTAAGGTGTATATCCCTCTGGCCCAGCACCTGGGTAAAGTCTGTGTCCCGGAAGTAAAACCCGGGGACGCCGTGCTGGCGGGCCAGCGGATAGCCGGCATTCAGGCGCATGTGTGGGCGCCGGTGCATGCTTCCATATCCGGCAAGGTAAGCGCTATCCAGGATTGGCCTCATCCGGTCCTGGGAAAGGCAAAGGCTATTGTCATTGAAGACGACGGCTTGGATAAAACAGCCCCCAGCCGCAGCCGTTCTGCCGGAGAAATTGCCGGGCTTTCCGCCTCTCAGATACAAAAGATCGTCCTTGAGGCTGGGGTCGTGGGGATGGGCGGAGCCAGTTTCCCCACGCACGTAAAACTGGCCCCTCCTAAACCGGTAGATACCCTGATCGTCAACGGAGCCGAATGCGAACCGTTCCTGACCGGGGACTCGCGTTTGATGGTCGAAAGGACGGAGCAGATTATTTCCGGCATCGAGGTGGTGGCGCGCTGCCTGGGGGCCAGGCACGTCTATGTTGCCATCGAAGACAACAAGCCCCAGGCCATCGAGGCGTTCTCGCGCAAGGCGGCGCATTTTAACATCCGGGTATTAAGATCGCAGTATCCCCAGGGAGGGGAGAAGCAGCTTATCAGGACCGTCCTGAAGAAAGAGGTCCCCCGGGGAAAGCTTCCCTTCGATGTGGGAGTGGTGGTGCATAATGTAGCGACGCTGTTGGCGGTATATGAGGCGGTGTACCTGGATAAGCCTCTCTATGAACGCGTGGTGACGGTGGCCGGAAGCAGCCTGTCTTCTCCGCGCAATCTCCTGGTGCGCATCGGCACGCCGATAAAGGAGCTGATCGATCATTGCGGCCCGCCGAAAGAGGAGCCGGCCAAGATCATCGTCGGCGGCCCGATGATGGGTATCGCTCAGTTTACCGACACGGTACCCGTGATCAAATCTACTAACGGGATCATTCTGTTTACCGAAGCAGAGGCCCGGATGAACGACGAACAGGTTTGTATCCGCTGCGGCGCCTGCGTCAGGAATTGCCCGGCGGGCCTGATGCCCTGCCTGATCAACCTGGCTTCGGAAAAAACGCTTTGGCCGGAAGCAAAGACGTACGGGGCGTTGGATTGCATCGAGTGCGGCAGCTGCAATTATGTCTGCCCGGCGAACCGGAGGATGGTGCAGTCCATTAAACGGGCAAAACTGGAGCTTTCGAAATGAGACAGATGGCGCGGTACGGTTTCATACTTATGGTTATTTGCGTGGTAGCCAGCGGCCTGCTTGCGGCAGTCAACGCGCTCACCAAAGAGAAGATCGTTGCCCAGGCCCGGGCAGAGGAAGAAGACAGCCTCAGGGAAGTTTTGCCCGGTGCGCTGCGTTTTGAGGCGGTCAACTCCGCAGACCAGCTCCTGTATTATAAAGGATACGACAAACAAGGCCGGCTTGTCGGCGTTGCCTTTAAGGCCTCCGGCAAGGGCTACTCCAGCCAGATAGAGACCATGGCGGGCATGTCCTTAAACGGGGTGATCACCGCGATCAAGGTAGTCAGCCACAACGAGACTCCCGGCCTGGGCAGCAGGGTTGCCGAGCCGGAATTTGCCGCGCTGTTTGCCAACAGGAACGTGGGCCAGCTCGGCCAGGTGCAGGCGATCACCGGGGCGACCATATCTTCCCGGGCGGTCATTAATGCGGTGCAGCGCAGGGCAGAGGAAGTGCGAGGTCTGCTTAACGATGCCAAATAAACTTACTGTTTCGGTTTCTCCCCATATACACAAAGACGAGTCCGTAAGCCTGATCATGTGGACGGTAGTGGTCAGCCTCATCCCCGCGGGCGTTGCCGGCATGGTTATCTTCGGCCGCAGTGCCCTGTGGGTTGTGCTTTTAGGGATCATTACTGCCCTAGCTACGGAAGCGCTCATCCAGCTGGTCAGCCGGCGCAAGGTGACCATCCTTGACGGAAGCGCTTTTCTGACCGGGCTGCTGCTGGCATACAACCTGCCTCCCAACGTTCCTTTCTGGCTGCCGATCGTCGGATCATTCTTTGCCATTGCCATTGGCAAACAGGTCTTCGGAGGACTGGGGCAGAATATCTTTAACCCGGCGCTGGTCGGCCGGGTGTTTCTCATGGCCTCCTGGCCGCGCTACATGACCACCTTTGCCAAGCCCCTGGACCTTGACGCAGTCACTTCCGCAACGCCCCTGATGCTGTTAAAGGAAGGCAAGTGGGCCGGTACGCTTTCGTATCTGGACCTGTTCCTGGGTAAGCGGGGAGGCTGTATCGGAGAAGTATGCATTTTGGCACTGCTTATGGGAGCGGCATTCCTTTTCTATAAAAAATATATCTCTTGGCATATCCCGGCAACCTACATTATGACTGCCGCCGCATGCGTCTACGTCTTCGGCCCCGGCGGCCTGTTCACCGGCGATTGGCTTTTTCACGTCTTATCCGGCGGGCTCATCCTGGGAGCGTTCTTTATGGCCACGGATTACGTGACTTCGCCGCTGACGTATAAAGGCCAGATCATCTTCGGCGCCGGTTGCGGCTTGCTGACGGCGATCATCCGGCTCTGGGGAGGGTATCCCGAAGGTGTTTCGTACGCGATCCTCATGATGAACGGCGCCACGCCTATTATCGACCGGTTTACCCGCAACCGCATCTACGGCTCGGGTAGGCAGGAGGCAGCTACATGATCCGGGAATTCCTGAAAGGCATCATAAAAGAGAACCCGACCTTCGTGCTGGCACTGGGCCTGTGCCCGACCCTGGCAGTTTCCGTGTCGGTGATCAACGGTATCGGCATGGGTATTGCGGCGACGTTTGTGCTTTTGGGTTCGAATATGATCATCGCCCTGATCAAGAACGGCATCCCGGACAAGATACGGATACCTTGCTATATTGTCGTTATCGCTACGTTCGTTACTATTACCGAGCTAACGATGAAAGCCTACAGCCCCGCCTTGAACCGCGCCCTGGGGATATACGTGCCCCTGATCGTGGTCAACTGCATCGTCCTGGGCCGCGCCGAGGCATTCGCTTCCAAAAGCTCGGTAATGAGTTCCTTCTTTGACGGCTTGGGGATGGGGGTAGGTTTTACGCTGGCATTGATCTTGATCTCCGGTATACGGGAGGTCCTGGGGGCAGGAAAGATCATGGGGCAGACCCTGGTAAAGGGGTTCGACCCGGCGTTCGTTATCGGTATGCCTTCAGGGGCGCTTCTGGTTATTGGTTTATTGCTGGGCTTCTTCAATATACTTAAAAGCAGGAAGAGGGCATGAACGCACAACAGTTATTGACGATCTTTATCTCCGCGGTCTTCATTTACAACGTCATCCTGTCCCGGTTCCTGGGGTTATGCTCTTTTATTGCCATATCCAAACAGACCAAGCCGGCCCTGGCGATGAGCCTGGCGGTCATGTTCGTGACCACCATGTCTTCCATTATCACCTGGCTCATCTACCGGTTCCTGCTCATACCTTTCGGCCTGACGTACCTGCGTACCATATCGTTCATTTTGGTCATTGCCACGTTTGTGCAGTTCGTAGAGATGGTCATTCGCAAGATAAGCCCGCCGATGTACAGGTTCTTCGGCATCTATCTGCCCCTGATCACCGTCAACTGCGCGGTGCTGGGCGTGGCGGTATTGAATTCCGACATGTTCTTCGTCAATAACCAGCCTGTCGCCGCAAGCTTTATCTATTCGGCATTCCAGGGCGTCTGCGTCGGGCTGGGTTATACCCTGGCGATGCTTTTGATGTCCGGCATAAGGGAGAGGCTGGAGTTGTGCAACGTGCCCAGGGCCGTAAAAGAGTTTCCCCTTGCGTTCATTATCGCTTCCATCATGAGTCTGGGCTTTATGGGCTTTAACGGTTTCAGATTTTAGAATATGGAGATCTTGATACCTGTTTTGACGTTAGGTGCGCTGGGCCTGATATTCGGCGTGGGCCTGGCTGTTGCTTCCAAGCGGCTGGCGGTCCAAACCGACCCGAGGCTGGAAATGATCCATGGCCTTCTGCCCGGTTCAAACTGCGGGGCCTGTGGGGGCGCGGGGTGTTTTGGCTTTGCCGAGGAGCTTTTGAGCGGCAAAAAAAGACCGGACGCCTGCCGGGTAAGCGAAGAGAAGATAAAAGAAAAGATCGCCGAGATCCTGGGGCAGAAACTGGAAAAGAATGTCCAGCGGATAGCCGCCCTGCATTGCCACGGCGGCAGCAGGGTCAAAGACAGGTTCCTGTATGCCGGCCTTAAGGATTGCGTTGCCGCGCACCTGGTTTTAGGCGGCCAGAAGGAATGCGTCTGGGGGTGCCTCGGTTTCGGCACCTGCGTCGAAGTATGCCCCTTTGATGCGATCGCCATGTCCGCCGAAGGCCTGCCGGTCGTCGATAAGGACAAATGCAAGGCGTGCAACAAGTGCGTGGTCGCCTGCCCCAAAAAACTTTTCAGCCTCGTGCCGGTGACGCACACCGTCTATGTCGCCTGTTCTTCGCATGATATAGGCAAGGATACGCGGGCCGTATGCCCGGTCGGCTGCATTGCCTGCCGTAAATGCGAGCAGGTCTGCCTGGTTGATGCCATACATGTCATTGACGATTGCGCGGTGATCGACTATGCCAAATGCACTTCCTGCGGGGAGTGCGTGAAGGCTTGTCCGATGAAAACGATAAGGATGCGTTAACATGAATGTAGCGGTTTTTGCTTCGGGGAGAGGAACGAATTTTGCCGCGATCATCCGGGCGGTAAAGAAGGGGCGGCTGAAGGTAAACCTTGCGCTGCTGGTTTGCGATAACCCTTCTGCCGGAGCTATCGGCCGCGCAAAGCGCGCGGGGATACCGGTAGCCTTGATACAGAAAGAAAAGTTTTCCTCCAAAGAAGCCTTTGAACAGGAGATCATCCGCCGGCTGGAAACGCACCAGGTCGAGCTGATCGTGCTGGCGGGCTTTATGCGCTTATTAAGCCCCGCCTTTGTAAGCCGTTACCAAAACAAGATCCTCAATATCCATCCCGCGCTGCTTCCTGCCTTCAAGGGCACGCAGGGGATTAAAGACGCCTTTGAGTATGGGGTTAAGGTTACCGGCGTAACCGTCCACTTCGTGGACAGCCAGATGGACCATGGCCCGGTCATCTTGCAGGCAGCGGTCAAGATAGAGGAGGGCCAGACCCTTAAGGACCTTGAGGCCAAAATCCACAAGGCGGAGCACCGTCTTTATCCCGAAGCTATTCGTTTGTGCGCGCAAGGAAAAGCAAGGCTGGAGGGCAGGAGAGTTATTTTTCCCACAACGCCGTCCGGTTCAAAATAATCCTACCTGAGTTCGCCAGATTTTTCAAATCTACTTCGTTGAAATCCTTGAAACCGTAGGTCCTGACGGTGTAGGCAATGATCTTGGCTATCTCTTTGTCGACATCGACGTTCTTATCGACTTCGGGCTTGCCGAACTTTAATTTTATGCGGTGTTCGATCTGGGCGACAATGAACTCTCTCCAGGTTATATCATGGTACGCCAGGTGCACGCCTTCTTCGTCACCGATGATATTAGGGGAGGCCTGCGCGTCCTGGATGGTGCGGTGCTGGTATTCTTCCCAGGAAATGAAATCATAGGAGACCTTCTTGAGGTCAAGGTAATGGAGCAGCTCCATCAGGGCAAAGCCGTTTTTCGTATCCGCGGTAACGATGCAGAAAAAATTCAGGTCTTGTGCTCTGGTGTGGTCAAAACTGAACACTATCCGGCGCATGACCCGCCAGACGATATTTATCTTCTCCAGCACCTCTTTGTTATAGACGAAGTCCTGCTGTTTTAGCTCCTCCGAAGGCTTGATCCCGTATTCTATCTGTATCGCCTCAGGTGTGTATTTAAGGTATAGTTTCTCGATCTTGAATTTTTCGGTGTATTTTTCAGGCTTATCTTTCTTTACGAGCAGGTCGTGGACAGGCAGGTAGATCCAGACGGTGCTGCCTACGAGCCGGGACTTTACCGTAAAGTGGTATTCGTCCCGGCAGATGCTCTCGATAGCGTCAGCAACGGTGTATTTGCTGTAGGTGGGACTGGTGGATGCGGTGCAGCCTGCGCAGTAGAGTATCGCCAGCGCCAGCAGGCTATTGAGCCCGGCCTTTGCCAAATTCTTTAAAGATGGCTTCGATCTCATCATAATTCAGCTCTTCTTTTGCCACCAGTTCTTGGGCCAGGCGGTCCAGGAGAGGCTCTTCTTTCTTGAGGACCTCTTCGACTTCCTTAAGGCAGTTCCGCAGTATCTCTTGCACGTCCTGATCGAGGCGGGCTTTCATATCGTCGGATACGAATCCGTCCCGCTGGTAGTAATCGCTGAACACGTGAAAATTACCCATGATCCCCGACTTGCCCATGCCCCAGCGCCAGACCATATTGTGCGCTAGGAACATCGCCTGCTGGAAATCCATGTCCACGCCGGCGGTCGTCGTTTTAAGCTTGAGGTTCTCCGCGGCATAGGAGCCAAGGCTTGCCTTGATGGTCCCCAGGAGCTTGTTCTTGTCGCGGATGAATATTTCCTCGCGTTCCGGGGTCCAGGTTACTCCGCCGGTATGCCCGCGCGGGGTGATGGTTATCTTAAAGACGTCCTGCGTAGGCACGAGCAGATACGTGATGATGGCATGCCCCGCCTCGTGATAGGCGGTCTGCCATTTTTCTTCTTCGCGTAAGCGGATCCTGCGTTTGACGCCCAGGGTAATGCGTTCCCTGGCGTCGTCGATGTCCTTCATGGTGATCGTGGACTTCTTATGCCGTACGGTAATGAGCGCCGATTCCCGGACAAGGTTGGCAATGTCCGCGGGGCTGTAGCCGACGGTGATACGGGAGAGGCGGTCGATCTGGACGCCTGCCGTATCGTAGTTGACCCTCTTCAAGTAATATTCGAACAGCTTCTGGCGGTCTTCAAGGTTTGGCCGGTCGACGTAGATCTTCCGGTCGAACCTGCCGGGCCTCAGGAGCGCAGGGTCAAGATGCGATTCCGGGGCGTTGGTCGCGCCGATGATCACGATGTTAGCGTCTTTTTCTTTCAAACCGTCCATTTCGACCAACAGCTGGTTGACGGTCTGGTTGTGCTCGGTGGTGCCGCCGAAACCCATGTCGACTGCGCGCTTTGCGCCGAGGGCGTCAAGTTCGTCGATGAAGATGATGCAGCCGCCTTTGAACTCGGCCAGCATCGCCGCTCTTTTAAAGAGACTGCGGATCCTGCCGGCGCCGACGCCTACGAACATCTCCACGAATTCGGAGCCCGACATCGCGATGAAAGGCAGGCTTGTTTCGGTGGCGATGGCTTTGGCAAGGTAGGTCTTGCCGCATCCCGGAGGCCCCAGCATCAGCAGCCCCCTGAGGATCTGCCCGCCGATGCGCTGCACCTGGGCGCGGTCCCTGATGAGGTTGACGATTTCAAAGGCCTCTTGCTTGGCTTCATCCATGCCGATAACGTCATTCCAGGTGATCTTCAGCTCTTTTCCTTCTATGGATTTCTTATTTACCTGCGTGAATGACTGGCCGCCCTTTTTATAGAACATCCAGTACATCAAAAATACGTATACTACGCCCTGGATAACCCCCATGATGCCCCACATGAACATCTGCAGGGGGTACATGGCCAGTTGCGACTGCCGCAGGTAGGATTCGGCTTCATTCCAGGCCTTCAGGCCCGCGCCTATCAGAAAGATGAGCGTAATGCTCATAACGGCAACCACCGTAACCAGGACTATCCTGATCCAGTAAAGTTTCAGGTAAAGTTTCAGGGAGAAAAGCGTCTTTTTCCAGTTCATGCGTACTCCTTTTTAGTATTTCAGGATAACACACCCGGCCTGGTTAGTCAAATTAATTTTCCTTGACCGCCACCTAAGGGTGTGTATAATATAAGCTCTACGCAAACAGATTGCCCCGATTCGTAATCGCCCAAAAATTCTCTTCGATAATTTTTGGGCACTCATCGGGATTTCACTAAACTAAGGCTTAAGGTGTTCAAGGAGCGTATCATGGCAAAGATTAAGAAGGTTATTGCAAGGGAGATTCTTGATTCAAGAGGTAATCCTACCGTCGAAGTAGATATTATCCTGGATAACGCGGTTTTGGGAAGAGCAGCGGTGCCTTCCGGCGCCTCCACAGGCGAAAACGAAGCCCTGGAGTTGAGGGATGGCGATAAGAAACGGTATCTTGGCAAAGGCGTACTAAAGGCGGTCAACAACGTCAATACCGTAATTGCCTCAAAAATAAAAGGTTTAAGCCCTGATTTTGAGAAGATAGACAACCTGTTGATCAAGCTGGACGGAACGGAAAATAAGGCCAACCTGGGCGCTAACGCTATCTTGGGCGTCTCCATGGCGGTAGCCAAGGCTGCGGCGCTGACGAAAAAGCAGCCGCTGTACAAATTTTTGGGAGGCGACAGCGCTAAACTGCTGCCCGTGCCACTAATGAATATCTTAAACGGCGGCATGCATGCGGATAATAACCTGGATATCCAGGAATTCATGATCATGCCGGTGGGCGCCCCGACCTTCAAAGAGGCCCTGCGTTATGCGACAGAGGTATTCCATAACCTCAAATCCATCCTGAAGTCGAAGAACCTGGCTACTTCCGTCGGAGATGAGGGTGGTTTTGCCCCGCACTTACAATCCAATAGCGAGGCCCTGGACCTGATCATCCAGGCCATCGAGAAAGCCGGCTACAAGCCCGGCCAGGACGTCTGCCTTGCGCTTGACTGCGCGGCAAGTTCTTTTTATAAAGACGGCAACTACGCGTTTGAGAATTACCAGAGGAAATCCTCCGACCTGATCAGTACCTACGAAGGCTGGATCGCCAAATACCCCATACTTTCCATCGAGGACGGCCTTGCAGAATTCGACTGGTCAGGGTGGCAGCAGATGACCCGGCAGTTAAGCGGCAAGATCCAGCTGGTAGGAGACGATATCTTCGTGACCAACCCGAAAATATTCAAAAAAGGCATTGAAGAAAAGATAGGCAATGCTATACTGATAAAAGTCAACCAGATCGGTTCCCTGTCGGAGACCCTCAAGGCCATCAGCATCGCCAAGAAGAACAAATACCGGGCGATCATTTCTCACCGCTCCGGCGAAACCGAAGATACCACCATCGCGCACCTGGCGGTGGCAACCGGCGTAGGCCAGATCAAGACGGGATCGCTTTCCCGGACCGACAGGATCTGTAAGTATAACGAGCTCCTGCGCATCGAAGAGGAGCTTCAGGGCAAAGCGGCCTATGCGGGCAGGCTCTGGAAGAAGTAATGCCGCGCATGTTGAAGAAGGCAGTCTGGTTCATTGCGGCAGCCGTTGTAATTTTGGCGCTGTTCCTGCCGGGCTATACGAAACTGCAGGACCTGAAGGAAAAGAGCCGCGATTTGCAGGATAAGATAAAGCGTTTAAGCATCGAGAACGCGCTCCTTGAACAGGAACTAAAACGCATTGCCAGCGATCCTCTGTACCAAGAGCGGATCGCCCGGGAAAAGATGGGGGTTGTACGCAAGGGCGAGATCCCCGTTAAGATCATTCCCGAACAACCTACGAAACAATAGCGGGGTGGAGCAGCCTGGTAGCTCGTTAGGCTCATAACCTAAAGGTCGCAAGTTCAAATCTTGCCCCCGCAACCATACCAAAGAGCCGCCGCAAGGCGGCTTTTTTGCTATTAAGCATTATTCGGAATAGATATCAGGCCACAAAGGGATAGTGACGATGCTGTCCTATGGCAGAATACCTGAGGCTTGCTGAAAAGATCCGTAACATGGGCGCGAAACCTTCCTTTTTATGCGGCATCTAAAGGTAAAAGAGGGGAAGGGTGAGGTTATGTCTAGAATAGTAAAAACGCGAAAGGAATATAAGAAAGAAATTGAAGATATCATCGATGGTTTGAAGTGCCCGAAAGACTTTCGGTGCTATAGATTAGGCCTTGAGTACCTTTGTAAGGCAAAAGATATTGGGATGGAATCGTTTCTCATATGTTCGGAAGAAGACCCGCAACAATGCAGGTTTGCAATGTCTTTTGGAACCTCCTTCTTTTGTACCTGTCCACTCCGAATCTATATTGCTAAAGAATTGAAAGGCGGGAAGGAAAAAAGCCTGCCGCTTCAAAGTGTGGTATAATGAGAGCCATGAATTGGAAAATTATCAGAGCCTTTAATATAGCTAAAAGGTATTGTCTACCTAAATATGTATCGGTGGGGATACGAAGAGGGCTACGCAGAGGCAAAACTGTAAAGGGCCTTACTAATGTCAATATTTCGACAACAACCCTCTGCAGTGCCGATTGTATTTTTTGTCCTCCTCGAGGCGATATCAATTGTTCCGTCGATTTCATGAGCACGGAGAACATCGAGAAAATTTTGAAAGAGATGAGAAGCCGCGATTTTCGGCGTTATCATAATATTCAAGTTGTGTCAGTAGGGGAAAACGGGGATTTTTTCCTTCACAAAGATTGCCTTACCATACTTGCAATGCTGCGCGCTGGTTTACCGGGAGCAAAAATCCAGTGCTTTACAAATTTCCGTATGTTTACAAAAGACAAGATCGATGCCGTATTAAAAGAAAAACTTATCGATTACGTCGGCTGCAATATCGATGGGGCCGATGCCAAGAGTTATTTTAGGGTAAAAAGGGGGGATTATGCAGCAACAAGGGAAAACTTGCTGTATTTTATCAAAGAACGCAGGCGCCTTTGGCGCGACATTCCGATTCTATTGTCCGCCTTGACATTTCATGATTATGTCAAGGGTATATATTTTAACTTGAAGGTCTTGCCTCACAAAGTTAAGGAGGTTGTTGATATCAAGGCGATAAAAGATGACTTCCCGGAAATAAAAGATCAATTCAAGCCATTTTTGGACCACCCGAAAGACAAAATCCTGCGCAGCGGTCCTATTGGGTGGGCAGAAAGGGATTATGTTGATGCCAGCAGGATTAAGTATGATGAATTTAGCTGCCCCTTGCTGGAGCGGATAGAAAAAGAGGCCTTTATATCCCCTGACGGAAATTGGTATGCGTGCTGCTGGGATACTAAAAATGAATTAAAGTTGGGGAATGTTTTTAGGCGGTCGATCAATGAGGTCTTTTTCTCTGAAACGAGAAGGAAACTCATAGACGCCCTTAGGAATAAAAAATTCAAGGAAATCGGAGGTCCGTGTAGGACTGTCCATTGTTGTCAAAGCCTCAAATAGGAAATTCCCTCCCGTTTTTCAATAATCACTTATCATATTGAAACCTTAGTTCATCCAGAGCATCACAATAAGAACTGCTCTCCGGCTTATTCTTCGATATGCGATATGAAGTCGAAAGGGGGAGCGAGGGAGATGGATAAAAAGTTGACATTAGCTTCTTGGATTATATGCATAGTTTCAGCTATATTGGCCATAGCGGCATTATTTTATGCCCATACTTCCCAGGTTCGTAAATAGGAATAGCCAAAAAATGGTTGAATACGGACTCCGGGAGTAGGATAATATCGATAGCCACAATGGCCACAAGGAGGTCGCTATGTCTATTATCGATAAAAAATACAGAAGAAAAGATGTGCACCGCAAATATGGCGAACAAAGGATATATGGGAAGAACCTGGTAGAGATGCTCAGAGAAGAATACGGAGATCATCTGTTTGAGCACCCCAAGGCCAAATATCCGGATAAAATTGAAAAGCTGGTTAAGTCGAAAGAGGGGAAAATATGAAAAAGATAGTTCTGGTATTAATTGCTGTTGTAGCTGTCGGTTCTCTGTGTTTTGCTCAACAACCGTCAACGACAGCCACGAAGCAGGTTTCCGCACCGGCTAAACCTGGAAATTTTTCGGGGAAAATAGATTCTATTGTTGTGGTTGACGCCACAAAGGGCACGCATTCAGAGATCACGGTTGTTGATGCGACGGGGCAAGAAATGGCCTTTTTGGTGCGGGTAAACACCATTATCGCTGCGCAAGACGGAAGACAGCTTACCCTAACCGACCTAAAGCAGGGCAACAAGGTCGAGGTAACATATATCGTAACTAAACTGGGCAATAACGCGGCCCTGTCTATCAAATTAGTAGAATAATGGATTGCTTTCAACAGAGGTGGCGAACATGGCTAAAGCTTTAGTTGTGTACCACACCCAGACAGGGAACACGGAAAAATTGGCCCTGAGCGTAAAAGAAGGATTAGAATCTTTAGGCGTAGATGTTGTATTCAAGAAAGCATCCGAAGCAACCTTGGAGGATCTGCTTTCTTCCGGCGGTTGTTGCTTCGGAACCCCGGATTATTTCAGTTACATGGCCGGTACGTTAAAGGATTTCTTTGACCGGACCTGTTATCCTTCTGAGGGCAAGATCACCAACAGGCCCTATGTATGTTTTGTCAGTCATGGCGGAGGAGGCAGGGCGGCTGGCAGCCTAGAGAAGATGGCAGAGAGGTTTAAATTAAAGAAGATTACTGAGTCATTGCTTGTGGAAGGTAAACCTAAGAAAGCGGATTTAGAAAAGGCAAAAGAGCTAGGCAAAAAATTAGCCGAAGCTATAAAAAAATGAGGATTACCTTCCAAGCCTCTACCGCCTGGATTGAATATCGCCCCTCAGGGTGTTATACTTTATATAGACAGCAGGGAAAGCCTGGAAAAGGGTAATACCATCAGTCTTTTTATTTATTTTTTTAAAGTAAGGTGCAAAATTGCCTATTTTCCGCGTCGCCCCTCCTGTCCAGAGGAGAGGGCGTATCTTTAGCGGAGGATAGGTTTTTTATTTTTACGGAGAAGGTGATTAAAATGGTGAATAAAAGAGGTTTTACACTGGTTGAGATCATGGTCGTTGTGGCCATTATCGCCCTTTTGGCGGCAATCTTGGTCCCCAACTTGTTGCGCGCCAAACTAACGGCAAACGAGACAACAGCCCAGGCAACCCTGCGCACCATCGCTACGGCGCTTGAGATGTATGCTGCGGCGAATAACGGCTCATACGCCGACAGCGAAGCCCTCCTGACCGGCGCTAACCCGAAATATCTGGATAAGTCGTACTGCGGCCAGACCGAGAATAGTTATGTCTATGACTGTACTCTTGCCACCGGCGGTTATACCATTACCGCCAGGCCCACGGATTGTACCAATACCGGCACCAAGAGTTTCACCATGACCACCGGTAGCCACCTGGTTACCGATGCGGCCTGTACGGCTGGCGGCGGCTAGTGCGGCCGCCTGTTACGCCACATAGCGGAGCGAAAGAACTTTTCGCTCCGCTTTTTTTATTCCGTTACCATTTTGGAAAGGGGTGGTATAATTAAAGGCAAAGGAGGGCACATAATGAAAAAACTGATCTATCTATCCGCCCTGGCATTATCGCTATGTATTGCCTTGCCTGCTTTTGCCGAAACCATGAGCCAGATCTGGAAGCAAACAACTCCGGCAGACAAAATGTTCTATGTAGCCGGCTTTAAAGACGGATATGAAGTATGTTTAGGGATAACCAAGAACTCCTTGTTAACCAAGGAAGGGGCAGACTCAGGGAAGGTCAAATCTATTTCCGAGCTGAGCCAATACCTAAAAGCCGATGATAAAACGATCGTCGCGGAATTGGATACTTTTTATTCTGACGATGCCAATGCGAATATCCCGTTTCATTACGCCGTTATCTATGTAACGCAAAGGCTCAGCGGAATATCCGAGCAAGACTTGAAGGAAGGCTTGGACGAAATGAGAAAATCCGCATTAGAAAATCTGAAGGAAAAATAAGCATAGGCATTCAGTACATCACCCGCAGGAAGCAATGACGCCGCTGAGGACAAAAATATCCCTGGTTTTGGTCGGGTTCTTTGCATTCTTCATCCTTCTTGAGGCCTCCTTGCGCCTGGGGGGATTTGCCCTGCGGTCGCTCCAGGAATACCGGAACCTGCAATCCCTCAGGCACAAGGGCACCTACCGCATCATGTGCCTGGGGGAGTCTACCACCGCAGGCCAGTATCCGTCTTTTCTCCAAGAGGCCCTCGATAAGCGCCACACCGGGGTAACCTTCAGCGTCATCGACAGGGGCGTCATCGCTACCGACACCCCGGCCATCCTGCGGCGGCTGGAAGAGAACCTGGCAACGTACAAGCCGGATATGGTAGTCGCCATGATGGGCTTCAACG
>DATJPV010000010.1:0-21487 GCA_035506195.1 Patescibacteria group bacterium
AAAACGGAGGCCGTAAATGAAAAGATTGATCGGGACGGTAATTTTTGCAGTGTTGATTTTTGCAACAGCTCACACAGCATCTGCAGTTGAGCTAATCACAAACGGCGGATTCGAATCAGGATTATCCGGCTGGACGAACACCTTTAACGTTATAGCTACCGGCACATGGCTGGGGGTTTCACCCGCCAGCGGATTAAAACAAGCAGTAATGAGTCCAGCAGGCATCCTTGATTCCAATCTCGGCCAAGCTATTTCAACAAACGGTTGGGATACTTTTGAGGTTTCATTTGACTACAACCTTTGGGCAAAAGACACTAGTCGTTATTTGGAGTTGTTTGGAAATGATTATTTCGCGGCAAGAATAGGGAACACAGAGCTTGTAAACATCCCACTCAATGACGCATGGGACAGCAGCAATACACCCACTACAACCGGTTGGCAACACTATTCCGGAATCTTTACCCGTAGCCAGCTTGGAAACGGCACGCTTGCGTTTGCTTTTGATGTTGATAATACGCTCTTGGATGGCGGGGATTCTGGGCAGCAATTTAGAGCTTATATCGATAATGTTTCAGTAAATGCAACACCTGAGCCGGCTTCGCTTTTGTTGCTGGGCGGGGGACTCTTTGGCTTCATAGTAACAAGAAAAAGAAGCAGGTAACAAAGAAATGAACCGTAAAAAGCCACGGGAACAAAAGAGGGGCGCCTCTCTTAAGAGACGCGCCCCCTTTTGTTATTGACGCAGGATGCATGTTGATCTAAAATAAAGCGAAGAATAACTCGCCTAAGCCACGGAATTTCTTCATATCGCCAGGAAGGAAACTCTATGCGGATAGGCGAATCTTTGGTAAGAGAAGGGCTCATTTCGCAAAAAGACTTAGAAATCGCCCTTAAAGAACAGGCGACCACCAGGGAACGTTTAGGCGAGCTCGTCACCAAAAAGGGCCTGGTTTCAGAGGAAACCATGGCCCCTTTTCTTGCCTCCTACTTTAAGGTTCCTTACGTCCGCCTCAGGGATATCTACAAGGAGATACAACCCGAGATCATCAAGGTCGTCCCTCAGGACCTGGCCTACCGCTTCACCGTCATTCCGCTTTCCCTGGAAGGAAACACCTTAACAATCGCCACCACCGACCCGCTGGACATCATCGCCGCCGACACCTTAAAGCTCAAGACCGGCTGCAAGATACAATGTGCAGTCTCTACCGAAAAGGAAATCATCGAAGCCATCGACTATTGCTATCACCAGTACTACCGGATGAAGGAGTACGTCGAAGAATTCAATCACATCGATTCCAAGCTTGAAAAAGCCGCAGGCCCGGACAAACTGCGCATTGAGGCCAGCGATCCGCCAATCGTCCAATACGTCAATTCCTTGCTCATTCGGGCAGTCAACAGTAATGCCAGCGATATCCATATCCAGCCGAAGCAGGACCGGGCAGAGCTATCCTTCCGTATCGACGGAGTCTTATACCACATCGACTCACCCCCGAAAAGCATGATCTTGTCAATCACGACCCGCATCAAGATACTTTCGAATCTGGATATTGCCGAACGCAGGCTTCCTCAGGACGGCAGATTCCGCGCACATGTCGGCTCTACCGAAATCGACGTGCGCACTTCCTGTTTCCCTACTATTTACGGCGAAAGCGTGGTGATGCGGCTTCTGAACACCTCCAGCCCCTTGTTAGGATTAGAACAGCTGGGTTTTTGCAGCGAAGACCTGGAAAGGTATCTTAAGCTCATCACTAATGCCTACGGCTTGATACTGGTGACGGGGCCGACCGGAAGCGGCAAGACCACAACGCTTTACACCACCTTAAACGTCATCAAGTCGCCGGAAAAGAACATGGTTACCCTGGAGGATCCGGTGGAATACCGCCTGCCTTTCATCCAGCAGTCGCAGGTAAACGCCGACATCGGATTTGATTTTGCCAGGGGGCTACGCTCAATCTTACGCCAGGACCCGGATATTATCATGGTGGGGGAAGTCCGCGATAAAGAGACTGCCGAAATCGCTATTCATGCAGCCTTAACCGGGCACCTGGTGTTTTCTACCCTGCACACTAATGACGCCTCATCAGCCGCAGTGCGCCTCATCAATATGGGGGTTGAGCCATTCCTGATCGCCTCTTCCTTGCTGGGGGTCCTGGCCCAGAGGCTGGTCCGTTGTATCTGCCGGGATTGCCGCAAAGAATACGCAGTCAGAAAAGACATCCTCGACAAACTTTCTTTAGACGACAAAATCACCAAGTTTTATAAAGGCGCCGGATGCCCAAAATGTTTAGAGAGCGGCTATAAAGGGCGGGCGGCTATTTTCGAACTGCTTTTGATGGATGAGCCGATCCGCACGCTCCTGCTTTCCCGGCCGTCCAACGAAGACATCAAGCGCCTGGCGGCGAAGAACGGCATGAAGACCCTGCGCGAAAGAGGCATCGACAAACTAAAATCCGGGATTACCACCCCGGAAGAGGTCCTGCGGGTTACCCAAGAAACCGAAGGAGTCAGCTAATCGTGGAATTCCAATATACCGCCTGCGACAAAAGCGGTAAGCGCATCAAGGCCATCGAAAAGGCCGATGCGCTGGCGTTGCTGGTCAGCCGCCTGAAAAACCAGGGTCTGACACCGCTGTCAATTTCTGAAGTAAAGCAGGCGCAAAACAGCCTGGATGCGCAGCGCCGCACATGGTTTAACCGCGTCAAAAGGAAAGAGCTCGCGGTCTTTTCCCGCCAACTGGCATCCATTCTACATGCCGGTATTTTGCTTACCGAGGCCCTGCACACCATTGCCGAAGACATGGAAAACCAATATTTTAAGCATGCCATCACGCGCATAGTAGAAGACGTTAACGCCGGAACGAGTTTTTCGAGCGCCTTAGCGCGTTATCCTGATATATTCCCTGCGACGTATCTGGCGGTCATCAAGGCCGGCGAGGCAGTGGGCAACCTTGCGGCGACTACGACTAATCTGGCTAAATACCTCGAAGACTACGAACGGATGCGTGAGAAATTTCGAAGCGCCCTCATGTACCCGGTATTCCTTTCCAGTTTCCTAGTCTTTGTCGTCACCATTATCGTGGTATTTATTATCCCCCGCTTTAAACAGATATTCGCCCAGGCAGGAGCCCGGCTGCCGCTGCTGACGCGCATCGTAGTAGGGGTAAGCGAGTTTTGTCTAAAGAATGCGCCGGCTGCTTTATTCGTGGTAGCCATCGGCGTAATGTTGTCCTGTTTCTTTTTGAAGATCCCTAAAATACGCTACGCGTTTGACGCCCGCCTGCTGAGGGTTCCCCAGCTGGGCAAGCTCATCCGCAAAGCGCTCATCGCGCGTTTCTGCCGCACCTTCAGCGTCTTGCTCGGCGGAGGCGTAGGGATTGCGACGTCACTGGTGGTTTCGGGCGATGTGGTAAGCAACTCCTACCTGCGGCACCTGGTCGGGGCAATCAAAAACGCGGTCGTCTCAGGGGTTGCCCTCGCCGACGCCATGAAGCCCCACCAGACATTCCCCCGCATCGTCGTTAAAATGGTGGCGATAGGGGAGAAATCCGGAAAGCTAGATGATATGCTTCGGCGCAGCGCCGAATATTATGACCAGGAACTGGAAACCACTCTGAATAATTTTAGCTCGCTGATCGAACCGGTATTTATTGTGTTGATCGGAGGGGTGGTGCTTACGGTTGTGCTGGCTTTGTATTTGCCGATATTCAAAATAGCAAGTGCAGTGCGTTAAAAAACGAAAGGAGAAGTGAGTATGATGAACAAAAAAGGCTTCACGATGGTTGAACTGTTGGTGGTGCTTATTATCGTAGGTATTCTGGCGTCGGTGGCGACACCGTTGTATCTGACAAATGCCAAGAGAGCCAAGGCTTCCGAAGCCGTGGGAGCGCTTAGCTTGATACGGCAGGCCGAGAGGGAGTATTACGTCAAACACAATGTCTATGGCGCGGTGACAAAAGGCAATATGAAGAACGACTCGGAAGCTGCCTCGAACGCAGGCATGGGAGTCGATGTCGGCGTCAGCCAGTATTTCTCGAATGACGCGTATACGGCTGTCGCGGCAACTTCTTCGACCAAACCGTGGAATACGACCAACGCGGTTGACTTTGTCCTTATCGCAGACGGAACGAATACCGTTACCTGCGGAACAGGCGCGGTGAGTAACTGCGCAGTAAATGGCGCGGATGTCAAGGTAACCGACAAAGAATACATTGTCCAGATGGACAATAGCGGCACTGCCTACGTCAGCTATGACGGTGGGTCAACCTACACGAAATGGTAAAAGTTGCGTCAAAAGGCCTCACACTCATTGAATGCATGATTTCTATGTTGGTGCTCGCCATCTTACTGATGGCGGGCATGGCCTTTTATTTTAATGCCCAATCGTTAGCGAGATGGTCGGTGCATAAAAGGATCGCGCTGGAGATGGCCAACGCCGAGATGGAAAACATCAAGAATGGCGGCTATGCCAACCTGCCCGACCCTGCGCCGGCAGGCCTGTGGCGTACGTCAAACGTAACCATAGGTAATCTCACCGGCCGAACCGATGTGTATGTCTCTGACAGCGCCGGCTACAAACAGGTGGACGTCGAAGTCGATTGGCAGGACCCGGCTAAAGGTAATGCGTGGAAAAGTATACGTTTAGTTACGTATATGGCGCCCTAGATGAAGATACATAGCAGGAGAGCCCTCACTCTTATTGAGCTTTTAGTGGCGTTACTGATTTCCTCCATCCTTATCCTCATGGTCGGAACGCTTTCTCAGCTCGCCATTGGTTCACATGAGGAATTAAAAAAAGAAAGCGACGTCTATAGCGACCTTTTTTACGGCCTGTCCCGCCTGACTTTTATGGCCCGTAAAGCAAGCCAGCTGAGCCGGGCTACGTGGCCGGATCCCTGGGTGACCGATGTCCTTATTGTGGACAATAGCGCCTTTGGTTTATACCACTACACAAGAGGCGGGATAAGTTACTGTGATTTTGTGTTTGTGCCGGATAAAACCGATCCCAGTGTAAGACAGCCGCTTTTGGCAGAGGCAGACGGCACGACATCCTTTACGGTTACGCCAAACGGCAGATCGGTGAGCGTGCAGATCCAGGGCAGCAAACTCACGCAGGGTAACAAGGTTAAGCCGTTCGCAATCTCTCATTTTGTGGTAACGCGCAGGAACTAATGCAGAAGAACAAAGGTTCCATCCTGGCAATAACCGTTGGTTTTGCCCTGATTTTCACTATGCTGGGTATGGCCAGCATCTATATGGCCGGCCTGCAGAGTGAATCACAGGAAAAACAGATTTTAGGCCAACAGGCATTTTGGCTGGCAGAGGCAGGCGCAACCCACGCCTTGGCAGCGCTGCGAAATCAAATCCGCCTGGACCTAAGAACGGCAATTCAGAACGATTCCCCCAGCTCAGTGAGCCATTATTCGAGAGGATATTTTTTAAACCAGAACGCGCTGGGCCTGCTTTCCCAATACGCACATTTTACGGTAAACGATAACACGGCAACGCTGCAAGTAAGCCCGGCGCAACCTGTAGATGTAGGTTCGGGCGTTCAGGGAACCTATCAATCCATTATAACCGTGCAACCCCGAGCCGTGACGCACCCTAATAACCCTCTAACCGATACCTATGTATTCAATTTTACCTATAGCATCGCCTCTGCCGGCAGCATCGTGAATAGTGCGGTCCGCAAAGCCGTGAACTTATCAAACGGTAATTTTACTATTACTGTGCAACGGGATAATTTTGCCAGATTCGCACTTTTTACCAATCATCACGTCAACTCTTCCGGGGAGATCGTCTGGTTTACCGCAAATACCAACTTCGGCGGGCCGGTGCATACCAATGAGCGGCTTAGTTTTGCCAATAATCCTTCCGGGCATTTTACCGAAGAGGTAACCCAGGCTGAAACTACGGCGCGCTTTTATAATAACGCCTCGCCCCTGTTGATAGATGCCGACCATAACGGTACCAGGGACGTGCCCATTTTTGACCAGGGGTTCCTGCGAGGGCAGGCCGATATAACGCTTCCTTCCACCGAGACCAAGGATAGCTTAAAGGCCGAAGCCTTAGGCGGGATACCCGAGCCTACCGTAGACGGAGTATATGTCCCGATGATCGACAACCAGGTAACCGGAGGCATCTATATAAGAGGGGACGCTTCGCTCGCACTGTCTATAGACGCGAATGACCGCCCTGTGTATGCCATAACTCAAGGCGCGCATACTACCAACGTCACGGTCGATTACTCAGCCAAAACCACTACCGTAGGCGCGAGTACCTACAGCGGGATCCCTGACGGGATGACCCAGTCAGGAGGCGCGCTGATATACGCAAAGAATAAAATCACCGGTTTTTCCGGGACGGTACAGCGGGATTCTCTAGTTACGGTTTCCGGCGAAAGCGATATCGCAATTACGGGAAATATTCAATATGAAAAAGACCCTCGCATAAGCGGCAATGAAAATTATAATAATCTTTTGGGTATTATCTCCTGGGGCACCAAAGTGCATATCGGAACAGGCGCACCGGACAATATAAATATAGATGCCATAGTCCTGGTCCCCAACGGAGTATTTACTACGGATAATTATGACGACAGCTCAAGGGGCCCCAGGGGCATTGCGACTTTGCTGGGCGGCACGATCGAAGACCATTACGGGGCTTTCGGGACATTTTCCGTATCAAGGCAAGGGGTCCCTACGCAAAGATCGGGATATGGCAGGAATTTTATATACGATGAAAGAATGCTGCAGGGCATGATCCCCCTGTATTTCCCGTTCCTGCCCAATTTTATTGCCGATGAAAATGGACTGAATGACCATCTTAGCTGGCAGGAAGGATAAGGCACGCTCATGGAAAAAAAACGGATTTACTTTTTTATCTTGAGCGCTCTGGCAATAGGAGTTATAGTATTCGTTATTACCAATTCCCGGGGGCGCTCCAGGCCCGCGCCGCAAGTCCCGGTAAAAAAACAGGCGGTTCCGCCAATGGGGCCCCAGAAGAAACAACGGCCTATCCCCGTAACGCAGGAAGCGCCCTTGGGAAACGGCCCGCTTTTGAATTAAGCACCGGAGAAAAAATGCTGCATTTTGAGGCTCTCTCAACCGAAGAACTGGACAAGGCCCTTGCCCGGGTTTCGCAGAAAGATAAAAATACCGGCCGCTTGGCGGCATTAGATATTTATGGGCCGAATATACTGGTTTCGCAATTTAGCCTGCCCCGCCTGTCCCGTCGGGAACTCAAGAACAGCCTGAACCTGGAAGCGGTGGGGCTGCTCTCTTTGTCGCCGGATGAGATCGAGCTGGATTACCAGATATTCAATTCTCCCGCCGACAAGCTCAACGGCGTATTTATCGCGATGCCCAAGGCGGTTATACAGGAGTACTTAAGCCGTTTTGAGCAGGCCAATGTCGCCTGCGCCAGACTGAGCGCCAACATTCTTTCCCGCATCAATGCGTTCTTGTATCGCAATCAGATACGCGAAGGGACTTTTTGCCTGATAGATTTTTATAACGCTACGCTGGCGAACCTGGTAATCTTTACGAATGGGACGTGCGAATTCTTACGGCAGATCAGCTATGAAAATCTTGATGACGCAGAGCGGGAGATAATCCGTTCGTTTAAGTATGCCTGCGGCAAAAGCGAATCTAAGGAATTAGCCGGGGTGTATTCTTTCGGCGATGTCGGCGGCAAAGATACGCTCATCGCGCACCTGCAGAAAGACCTGGGCATCACGATAACCCATTGCGACTATCAGGCCGCAGACGCAAATGGCACGCCGGCAAAAGACTTTTTTCGCCTCGATCTCATTAAACGATATAGAGTAGCTCTGCCGGTGCGAAAAAGGATAACCGCCTGGGCGAATCTCGTGATTGCGTTGGGCCTGGCGATCTGCGCGGGCCTCGGAATAAGGGTAGCGCAGCAACAGGCCCAGATCAAAAAAATATCGGCGACATTCACGATGGCTGATTATCAGCACGCGCTCGACTTACAGAAACAAATCAGAGGTTTGCAGCATGCCAAATAAATACCTGCGTTTGATACAGGAACCGCAATTTGCGCTGCGCATGCTTATAATCGCGGCGCTGGCGTCCCTGGCTGTCTTCTGGTGGGGGAAAACTCAAATACAAGGCAAGGAGATCATGGGGTTACATGAAAAAAGGCTCGTTGCCATGCAGGCCCCGGCATTGGAAGCGCAACTGCGCGCATTAACGGAGAAAAAAAATTCCGCACCGCCGCCTGAACCGAAAGCGCCTACGCTTGTCTTAAAAGGAGTCTTCCTGCAAAAAAACGGCGCGGTCGCGCTGATCAATGATGACTACTATACGGAAGGAACCTGGCTGGGAGATTTCCTCATCGTAAAGATAACCGCCAGCGAAGTCAAGCTCGTTAACAAAAAAACCAACGAGTATTCTCTCCTTGTCCTCTCTCCCTAAAAACCCAGACCGTTTCTGGGTTTTCGCTTTTCTGGGTTTTCGCTGTTCCCCTTGACAAATGCGAGGTTTGATTATATCCTAAAAGGGTGCACAACGCCCTCGCATTATTCTACTTAAGAAGAATAAAGCAGCTTACGACGCCCGCCAGTATTATCGAGTTTGCCCTCGCGCGCTACGCTCAAAAAACCTTTCTTATTGAGCCGGAAAGAAATCTTAGTTTTACTTTTGAGAATTTCGAACACAGGATAAAGACGCAGCTGGCCGGCCTGCGGCAGAAGGGGCTTCGGCGGGGGAGTGTGGTGACGTTCTGCGGGCAGAATTGCTCGGAATATTTTGAGCTGCGGGCGGCTTGCCATTTGAGCGGGATGGTGTTTATGGGCCTGCCGGCGAGCCTTGCGCCGGACGACATCGAGTACTTTAAATACAAAGGACAGAACGCTTCTCCCGGGGAGAACGCTTCTCCTAGAGAAGCTTTTTCCCCCGTCTCCACGCTTAATCTGAGCTCGGGGACGACGAGCCGGACGCCGAAGATCGTCCAGCTGACGGATGAAAATTGGATAGAGAGCCTGTATAACTACGTCCGCAACGCGGATCTGCGGCAGGGGGACAAGAAGGACGTCTTCATGTGCACAGTGCCGCTGGTGACTGCGGGGTCGACGACGTTCCTGCCGGCGCTGTTGGCGGGGCTGACGTATATCATCATCAAAGAAGACACGCCGATCGAGGAGATCGTCAAACACGCCCGAAACTACAAGGTTACCCGCTTGTATATTACGCCCAGCCGCTTGATGGAGCTGATGGAGTGGTGTAAGCAGAAACAGATACGCCTGGGTGGGCTTAAGAATATCGTTGCCGGCACGGAGGGGTTCCCCGTGGCCCGGCTGAAAGAGGCGATTGATTTTTTTGGGCCGATCATCACGCGGGGATACGGGATGGTAGAGGTCCTGCCGCCGATATCGCTGCTTTCGCCGGCTGACTATGCGCGCGGGCTGGGGAGCGTCGGCCGGGTGCTTAAGGGCGTGCACGTGAAGATAATCGGCGAGGGGAAAATTGCGATTAAAGGCAAGACCGTCAGCGCCGGCTACCTCGACAATCCGGAAGAGACCAGCGCGCGGTTCAAAGGCGACTGGTTTATGACCAACGATTATGGCCGGCTCGAAGGCGGATTCCTGTATGTGAGAGGCAGGGAAGAGGAGATTGTCGCGCGGGAGCCGAAACTGGTGTTTGCCAATGAAGCAGAAGAGGCGATATATACGCTTCCGTTTGTGCGGCAATGCGCGGTGATACCGGGTGAGCCGGTGAGGATTTTCGTTTCGTTGCGGCTGCAGGCGCAGGTGTCCCCGGAAGAGGTAAAAGAAAAGATCGCGGGCGCGTTCCCAAGCCCGGGAGCTGTTATAATCATCAAAGAAAGCCTTCCGATTAGCCCCTTAGGCAAGCTTGACCGCCTCCGCCTGGCCTCCGAAGGATAGAACGCTTCTCCCCACCAGAACGCTTCTCCCTACCAGAAGCGTTCCCTCTACTGAAAAACCCAGAAACGGTCTGGGTTTTTATGGTATAATACATCCATATGGCAGAGATAGTGTTATGGAATTCGGTGGCGGCACGAAGGCGCTCGATCAGCGACACCTTCTACGACAACGGCCTGGCGACTATCAAGGGGCACCTGGAAGATAAGGGCCACCAGGTTGAGATCATCGATTGGGCGCGCGACGACTTTTTTGAGTCGCTGTCGCCTGCGTGGCTGACGGGGCTGATCCGGAAGATATACTCCCGGATGATGAAAACCAAGAATGGCGCCGGCCGCAAGGTGCTAGGCCTGATCTCCATGCAGCTGCAGGCCTATTTAGACTCCATCCAACAGCGCCGACTGAGAGCAAAGCTCAAGCAACTTGCCATCGAACTCAGGAACCGGCGCGTCAACATCCTCGGAATAAAGATCTGGTACGGCCATGCCTTTACTAACGCCAAACTCCTGGTAAAACTTGTTAAGGAAGTCGCTCCCGGCATCTTGACGGTTGCCGGCGGCTATCATGTGACGCTGTATGAGGAGCATGTGCTGGAGGCAAGCGATTTTGACCTGGCGGTCGCCTGCGAAGGCGAGTTTGCGCTGGCGCAAATACTCAACGTCGTCCAGATCCATAGCAAATACTGGGCCAAACACCGCGCCCTTCAAGATATTGTAAAGCTTGCCGAGCAAGGAAAGATCGAGAATCTTATCTACCGCAAATACGGCAAGATCTGCAAGACCCCGCGCCGACAGGTCAGCGTACACAGCTCAAAAAGCATCCCGCGATATCTCATCAATGAAAATAAAGTCAGTATTCATGTGATGGTGGAGTCTCTGGGCTGCGACTGGGGCAAGTGCCACTTCTGCGTGCATTCGCAGTTTTATTCGAATTATGCGTTGCGCGACCCGGAGGAGATCTGCGCTGAGATTGAGGCAATGCGGCTATTGGGGATCGGGGTGTTTCGCTTTGCCGGCTCGGACACACCGCCGGCATTCGGCGCCAAGATCGCCGCGAAGATCAAAGAGAAGGGGCTGAAGGTTGTTTTTGGGATGGGGTCGCGGCCGATACGCGGGGCGGCGGGCCAATTCGAAAACCTGGTCGGCGCATACACGACGCTCATTGAAAGCGGCCTGCGGGCGATGTTTATGGGCGGTGAGACCGGAAATGACGTAATTAATGAGCAGGTTATGAATAAGGGCGTGGCGGCTGCTGACATCGTGGCGACTATCGCTGCCCTGCGCGAGGCGGAAAAACGCACCGGCGAGAAGGTGTATTTGAGCCTGGCGCTCATCTATCCGACGCCGCTTTTGGGCCTGACGACCCTGGAGCAGGTCAAACAAGACAACATCCGGCTCCTGAAGGAAGCTCGGCCGGATAGCGTGATGATCACCCCGCCCGGGCCGTTCCTGCATACCAAATGGTATGAGGACCGCGGAAAATTCGGCTTTACTGTCGATGAGGGAATTATCGAGCAGGGGATGGAATACGAATATGTCCTTTACAAGCCGCCGGAGCTGTGGCCGCGGCTGGGGATCGCGCTGGAGGGCCGGCCGTTTAAGGTGCTGCTGGCCGAGTGTAATGAGATGCGTAAGATCGTAGAGAACGAGCTAGGGATCCCGACGGACATTTCGGATGAGCATTTCCTGATGTTTTACAGCGCCGGCATCCGCGATAGGGACGGGGTCGCCCGCGCCAAGAAAGAGACGATGTTGGATATTGTGTCCTGCGACTACCGGCTGACGCGGGAAATCTCGGCGAAAGTCAATGCTTTCAGCCGCTGGCTGACAACCACCTGACAAAAACCCGGGACGTTTCTGGTTTTTTCTCGTCCCGTCCTAACTGGAAAACCAGAAACGTCCCGGGTTTTTTTAAACTATGAAGCTGGCAGTCATAATAGTGGCTTCCGTAATTACGCTGGCAGCGTTGTATATGCTGCTCATGTTCAAATTCGACACCAGCGCCGACGCCTTCTTTGACAAGAAAGATAAAAGCTACAGCGACTTCCAGGAGTGGAAGGAGCAGTTTGGCAGCGGCGATGCCATTGCTGTATCATTCTCCGTGCCGAACGTCTTTACCGCGCGCCGGCTCGCCTTATTCAAGGATATCACCAAGCAACTCGAACAGGTGGTGCCGAATGTCAAAAAAGTCACCAGCATCACCAACGCCAATGACATCCCTGACCCCGACGCAAGCCTCCTCGTCAACCCGCTGTTTAAGGAAATCCCTACAACCCCCAAAGAATTAGAAGCCCTGCGAGAGCGCATCCGGGCAAACCCCTCCCTGAAAAACATTATTTCCGCCAACAGTTACGGCTATACGGTTACGTTTATTATCGAGTTCGAGCAACCCGCCGATGGCAGGGAATCCTACAAAGAAGAAACCTTCGAAGCAATCAAGCAGGTCTTCAACGAAAACGTGCCGCGGAACATGAAATACCACTTTAGCGGCCCGGCCGCGGTCGAACATTTCTACGGCACTCGGATACACAAAGACTTCCGCAAATTCCTGTCAATACTCTTCGTAGTGAGCATACCGGCGCTCGTCTTGGGCTTGCGTAAAAAGACAAAGACGCTGCCGCCGATACTCGCAGGCACCTTAAGCTTTCTCTGGGCGCTGGGGCTGATGTGCCTTTGCGGCTATGCGATCAATAGCGTCACGGTCCTGCTTCCTCTGGCCATCTTTAGCGTGGGGCTCATCGGGCCATCCCTGCCGGCAAGCTCGGCCCTGGCCGCAGGTTTTTGCTCGCTGCTTGCCACGTCTGTCCCGGCGGTGCGGCAGCTCGGCCTGGTGTCGGCAGTTAGCGTATTTTTTGCCTACGGCATCACGCGGTACATCCTTCCCAAATATCCTGCAGGCGAACCCGGCCAGTTAAAAAAACTTGCTGCTTTAGACGACAAATTTAAGTTTTTTATCCTGGCAGGAGCTGTGCTCTTGGCATCTCTAGGGCTATGGGGGGCCACCAAGGTCAAAGCCGAAACGCCGCTGTCAACCGGATCGGGCCTACTCAATGTCTCGCTGCGCAGCCACAAAGTAAATTATTTTAAGGACACCTCGGCCCTGCAAAGAATACAAAAACTCCAGGTGTTCCTCAGCAGCCTGTGGGAAGTGGACAAGACCACTTCGGCGGCCGATTATCTGAAAGCGCTCAACAAATTTGCGCATGACGAAGACGCGGCGCACTACCGGCTTCCGGAATCGCCTGAGCTGATCAACCAGTACCTGAAATTGCGCGGGGAAACCGAGCTACGCACCTACATGAGCCCGGAATGGAACTGGACAACGGTGCGCGTCAAGCTCAAGAACAGCAGCACTGCGAAACTCAGCAAGGCGCTCTACCAGATCGAAAGATATCTCGAGGCAAATCTTAACGATAAGCTGATACACGGCGAGGTCCTGGGGCAAACCGCACTGGAATTAAAATTATACGACAGAACGGCCCCCGAGCAGCTCACGAGCTTCGCGCTTGCGTTACTTTTGCTTTTTTCGCTGTTTTTGTTCCGGTTCCGGTCATTCGTCATGAGCCTGATATACACGCTATCAGCGGCTTTTCCGGTGCTGCTTAATTTCGGCATTATGGGATGCACGGGGATACGCCTGGACAGTGTCACACTCATGGCGGCGAATATCGGCTGCGGTATTATTGCAGCTGAACTTCTTAACCAGGGCAAGTGCGCCATTACTCCACTCATATTAATTCTGGGGCTGGGGTTGGCGTCCTCGTCGAGGTTCTTGCCTTTGCATAATTTCGGGGTTTTATGTTCTTTGCTGGGAGTAGGCGGCCTGTTTTCAGTGTTGATGCTCCATCCTGTGCTTTTGATGTTATTTGCGCCAAAAAATGATACAATAAGAGCATGTGCATAGTCAGGCTGGACAATGTCCGTAAAGATTATCAGCTGGGCAAGATCACCTTGCAGGCCCTGAAAGGGATCAATCTTATCGTGGAGGCAGGGGAGTTCCTGGCCATTGCCGGCCCCTCGGGCAGCGGCAAGACTACTGCCCTTAACCTTATCGGCTGTATCGATAAGCCGACCGCAGGCCAAGTGCACATTGACTCGATGGAGACTTCCGGGCTTTCCTCGGATCAGCTTGCGGATATCCGCGCGCATAAATTAAGTTTCATCTTTCAGAATTTTAATCTCCTGCCGGTATTGACCGCCCTTGAGAATGTCGAGTACCCTTTGCTGCATCGCAGACTGGCGCCGCTGCAGAAACGCCAGATGGCTGAGGCAGCGCTTGAGAGCGTAGGGCTGGCTAATTTTGGCGGGCACCGGCCGCTGGAGTTAAGCGGCGGACAGCAGCAGCGGGTCGCCATTGCCCGGGCAATCGTGGCCTCGCCGCTTTTGGTTCTGGCGGATGAGCCGACGGCAAACCTCGACCGCGCGACCGGCGAAGAGATCTTGAACCTGATGAAAAAGATCAATTCCGAAAAAAAGACCACTTTTATTTTCTCGACGCACGACCAGAAGATCATTGATAAGGCCAACCGCGTTGTCTGGCTGGCTGACGGGGCAATCGTATGATCACGCTTAAAATCGCCATCCGCAATATTTTTCGGCACAAAACCAGGACGATCATTACGCTCTCGACCATCGTCTTTGGCTGCGTGGCGCTGATCACCGCAGGCGGATTTTTCGAGGACATATTCTACAAGATGCGGGAAAGCTACATCAAAGCTCACACCGGCCATATCCAGATATACCAGAGAGGATATCTCGAGAAGGGGAGGGTCGAGCCCTACGCATATCTTATCGAAAATCCCGGAGAGATCATCGCGCTTGCGCAGGGCGTCAAGGGGATAAGATTTGTGACCCCGCGGCTGCAATTTTCCGGACTGATCAGTACGGGGGAAAACACGATTTCGTTCCTGGGGATGGGCGTCAATCCGGAACATGAAAAGACTACACAGGCGCTGGCGCAGGATTTGCGCAAGTCAACCGACAACCTGACGCTGGGAGGGGTGATCGTAACTTCCGGACAGGCCATTACCTCAGGCGACACGTACAGCGTCATGCTCGGCAAGGGCCTGGCTGCGGCTATCGGCGCCAAGACAGGGGATTCTCTGGTTTTGTTGACCAATACCGTCAACGGCTCGGTCAACGCACTAGATGTAGACGTAAAAGGGACTTTTTATACTTCTTCGCAGGCCTACGACGACCACTTTTTGCGGCTCCCCTTAGCGACGGCGCAGAAATTACTGGCGACAGACGCGGTCCAGTCGCTGGTGGTCATGCTGGATAGGACCGAAGACACTGCCAGGGTTAAGCGGGAGCTGGCGCAGATCTTCGATGCAAAAGGCCTGAATTTGGAACTGCGCTCCTGGAAAGAGATAAGCGAATATTACGCGCAAACCGTCAAACTGTTCAACCGGTTTTTCCTTATTATCAAGATCGTCGTCATCATTATCGTGATACTGAGTATTTTCAATACCATGAATATGGCGGTGTTTGAGCGGATAAGCGAGATCGGCACCATCATGGCGCTGGGGACGAAGCGCCGCGGGGTGCTGAATCTTTTTATGTATGAGGGCATTGCCTTGGGGCTGCTCGGCGGGATCATCGGCGTCGCCGCCGGGATCATCGTGACTGCGATAGTTTCGCGCATCGGCATCACCATGCCGCCGCCGCCGGGTACGACCATGTTCTGGCTTTCCGAGCCGAAGGTGGTGCCGTCGATGCTTGTGCTGGCATTCGTCGTTTCGCTTTTTACTGCGGTGGTTTCCTCGCTCTATCCGGCATACCGGGCTTCGCGCCTGGAGATAGCCGACGCCTTGAGGCATAAATGAAGAGAATAATCCTCGCGGCCGCTATCGCCGCCTGTGTGATTGGGCCTGCCTGTAGCCTTGCGCAGATCGCCCCTGCGGAAATTATCCAGAAAGTCGATGACGTCCGAAGCCCGCAAGTGGATTACACCATCGCGGTAGAAGTCGTCAGCTATCTGCCTAATCGAGCGCCGAAGGCCGCGCGTTACGAAGTTATGGTCAAAGGCCCGGAACGCACTATCATCAAGACAGTTTTTCCCGAAACCGAGCGCGGCAGGATCCTGCTCATGCGGGAAAAGGACCTCTGGGCGTTTTTTCCTGATGTTTCGAAACCTCTGCGGCTTTCAATGCAGGAGCGGCTTATTGGAGAGGTTTCTAACGGCGATATCGCGCGCTTGAATTTTGCGGGAGACTACGACGCTAAAATTTTACGGGAAGAGCGTATCGCGGATAAAAATTATTATGTTTTAGAGCTTCTGGCGAAGAATGGCGAAGTAACCTACGCAAAAGTCATTCTTTGGGCGGAAAAAGAGACCTACTGGCCGCTGAAGGCGGAATTCTACGCCTTGTCCGGCCGGCTGCTGAAGAATTGTTCCTATGAGAATTATGCCATGCTTGCGGAAAAGCTGCGGCCGACCCGCCTGGTAATGGAGGACCCGATCACTAAGGGCAAAAAGTCCGTGATTACCTACGGCGACATCCGCGTCGGCGAAATACCGGAAAAATATTTCGCGAAAGACTACATGAAGAAATTTATCCAATGAGCGCACCGTACAGAAGCGTTCTGGTTATGGGGATGCTTTTGTGCCTGGCCGGGGCAGCGGCTGCCGAGACTTCGCCCGTGGATACGGCGGTCGCCTTTTTCCAGAGCCTGGGATGGCAGCAGCACGGCAGCCTCAAGAACGAAACCGCCTGGCGAATCATCGAGCCGACGGGCTTGACCAAGATTCGCAATCAGCTCATCCTTTCTGAGACCGGCAAATTTTCCGATCAGGCAAAATTCAAAATAAGCGGCAGGTTTTATTACGATGCGGTATATGACGGCACGGATAATTACGCCAAAAACGTCGCCTCCAGCCAGAAGACGCTGGCCGAGTTCCGCGACACCTATTTGGATTATTCAAGCGGCGCCCTGGATGTCCGCTTGGGAAAACAGCAGATCGTCTGGGGCGAGGCGGTCGGGCTGTTTTTTGCCGATGTGGTTAACGCCAAGGACCTGCGCGAATCGGTGCTGCCGGACTTTGACATGATCCGCATTCCGGAGTGGGGGGCAGACATCGAATACGCCAAAGACGCCTTCCATGCAGAGGCGGTCTGGATCCCGGCGGTGGAATTCAACCGCCTGCCGGTAAGCGGCTCGGAATTTTTTGTTTTGCCGCCGGTACCGCAGGGGACATCCTTGACCTACGTCGACCCGGCAAAGCCAAGCCGCAGTTTCGAAAATAGCGAGGCAGGCCTGCGGCTGTCATATCTTATGCGCGGCTGGGATGTGGCGGCGTTTTATCTGCACACCTGGGATAAATCTCCGGTGCTCTACCGGACCATCGATGCCGGCGTGTATAATTTTACCCCGCGATACAAGCGACTGGATATATACGGAGCGACTTTTGCCAAGGAGGTCAAGAACATCGTTTTCAAGGGCGAATGCGTCTATAACCGCAAGGGGTATTTTTCGATTTTCGACGACACCAATCCCGACGGGGTGGTGCGCCGGGATTTTGTCGATTACCTTCTGGGCGCCGATTACACCTTTTTCGACAAGTTCGATACCAACCTGCAGTTCATGCAAAGGATAATCAGCGGATACGACCGGCGGCTTGCCAATGCGCGGCGGGTGGATAACGCCGTTTCTTTCTGGGTCAGCAGGGGGTTCTTGAATAATGCGCTTGAGCTGGAATTTCTGGTCATCGCCGGACTGATGGACAAAAACCTTCTGTACCGGCCGAAGATAACGTATAAATTGACGGACAACTGGAAGCTACGAACGGGGTTTGATATATTTCAAGGGGATCCTACCGGCACTTTTGGCCAATTCCGCAAGAAAAGCCGCGCCTACGCCGAACTCTTCTACCTCTTTTAATCAATAGCAGGATTTGAGATAGTCGAGATGGTCTTTTGAGGCGGTGGTAAGAATATTCGTCCGCTCCTGGAAAAAGTATTCAAGGTCGGCGCGGGTGAGGGCGTATTTGCCGCTGAATTTTTCCGGGTCGGTCTTGGCGGCAAAGAACATCTTGGCGATACCGGGCTTGGCGGAGCGGCGGCAGTCATCCTCGGCGGTGGCGATCTCCAGATACTCCGCGATGGCCGGAGCGCCGTTGACGCTGCCGTATGTGCGCAAGCCGCCCAAATCCTTAAACATCAGGAAATCGTAGGTCAGCTTGTGCTTGGGATTGATGGTGATGCAGATAAGGTCGAGCTTCAGGGCATCCTTGGCATAGTCGAACATCAATTTGAAGAGAAAGAAGACGAAGAAGAGTTTCCGGCTGTTCAACATCATGGAGACGCCCTGCTGGAAGAGTTCCGTGTCGCTGGCCAGCATCGAGACTTCGCAGAGTTTCAGCTTTTTGGCGCGGAACTGGTTCAGCTCTTCGTGATAGATGGCGTCCATCGGCAGGCCGAGGGGAGAGTCCGGAATGATCGTCGCGGTCGCCACGACTTCCGAACCTGAGATCGCCACAAAGGTCGTGGTCTGCGGGCCGGCGTTGTGGATCGAGATCCTCATGCCGGAAGGATTCTCTTTTACGTAACCGCGCTTCAGGTACTCGCGGTACACCAAAGCATACGCCTTCTCCAGCTCTTCCCGGCTGCGGGCGATGCGGTATTCGATGGCATTAATGAAATCGAGGAGATTGTCTGCGCGGGTTAAGGCAACGGGGGTCGGCGGGCTCATGCGGTGGCGACCTTGCCTTCGTCGGTTAGATACAGGTTAAGGATATTTTCGCACATGAACGCCAGGTAGCGCTGGCGGTCGCGATGTTTCATTTTGTGGAACCTGGTGCCGATGTTCCAGCTCGTAGAAGAGGATGCGCGGCCCCAGGTGACTACGCCCTTGAAAATAAGAGGGCCCTGGCCGTCGGGCAGGTCGATCTTCAGCTGCAGGATGGTGTCTTTGAGGATTGATTTGTCGCTGTTGAACATCAAGCCGCCGCCGCCGATATCCGCCAGCGGGACCGGCCCGATCCACGGATCGCCTTCCTTCAGCGCGTAAAATATCGGAAGCTTGACGGGGAGCCGTTCGGTTTTGCGATTTTCCATACTTTTATTATGCCCCAACTTTACTTTTCTGTCAAGCCCCTAAAGCCCTCGCTTCGAAAACCCAGACCGTTTCTGGGTTTTTTAGAAAAACCAGAAACGGTCTGGGTTTTTGGGGAGGGGGAAGATTTGGAGGGACTTGACGGAAGTGTAAAATCATGGTATTCTTGGGGATAACATGCACAAAGAATTCATTGGGCAGACGCGATTCACATTCCGCATGCTCGCGCAGAACGAATCTCCGGAGCCGATCTTTCATCTGCGCTACCAGGTCTATTGCGAAGAACTTGCCCTCGTCAAGCCGCACGACTTTCCCAACGACGTCATCAAGGATAAATACGACCAGTACGCCCTGCATTTCATCGCCGAAGACCAGGAAGGTATCATCGCCTGCATGCGCCTCATTCCCGACTCACCGCTCGGCTTCCCTTTAGAAAAGCATTTCCTCGACAAGCTTGAGATCCAGCCTGACGACCTTGACCATGCAAAATTAGGGGAGGCGTCGCTCTTGGCGATCAGTAAGCGTTACCGCCGCCGCAAAGCCGACGGCATATATTACAGCCCCGACTCGGAATACCGTCCGACGGAGCAGGAGGAGGACCCCACCATCAAACGCTTAAAACCGATGATCTTCGGCGTTTACCGCGAACTCTACCAGGAATGTAAGCGCCGCGGCATCACGCACCTCTACGCGATCATGGACTCATCCCTGTGCCTGCTGCTACGCATGCACAGCTTCGTGTTCCACGCGGTCGGCCAGACCATCGATTACTACGGCCCGATAACGCCGTACTTTGCCAACCTGCAGGAAAGCGAATACAAAATCCAGCAGCAAATGCCCAGCCTCATGACCTTTTTCCTGGATGGGCTGGAGCCGCAGTATCGCCCAGAGTTTCCGCCGGAACGCTGATGGCATACGACAACAGCACCCTTACCATATTTGACGAATTCGCCAAGGTAGTCCAAGAGCGCCCCACCAAACCGGCGATCCTGTATCCCAAGATCAAACATTTTCACATCCTGACCTACATCGAGCTGTATTATCAGGCGATAAAGCTGGGGAATCTTTTTTATTTTAAAGGGATCCAGCCGCTTGACCGCATCGCCATCATGCTGCCGAACCAGCCGGAATGGCCGATCTCATTCATGGCCGTGCAGTACGCCGGCGCGGTAGCAGTGCCGCTGGATGTAAAAATGCCGTTCCGGGATATTCGCAAGCTCTTGCTGCATTCGGGCGCGCGCATTTTGCTGTGCGCCAAGCAAAACTGCAATGACCTGCGCACGTATCTGGCAGACATTAAGACGCTGGAAGTCATCCCGGTTGACTCGGAAGAGACACTGCAGAGGCTCAGCCTTTCCTCGCAAGACGCGCAGCGCGCGACGCAGTCTCCGGAAAATCCGGCGGCGATGTTTTATACCTCCGGCACCACGGATAATCCCAAGGCAGTCCTTTTATCGCACAATAACCTTTTATCGAATGTCCGCGCGATAACCCAGATGGGGATCACCAACGACCAGGAGGTATTCCTGGCGCTCCTACCGCTGCATCATACGTATCCGTTCACGGTTACCTGCCTGTTGCCGCTTTTGGAAGGCGCGCGCGTAAGTTATCCCGCGGGCATCAGCTCCGACGATATCCTGCACTGCCTGAACGAAACCGAAGTAACCGCGCTGGTGGGAGTGCCGCAGCTTTTTTCGCTGTTTGACCACGGCATCACCGATAAGCTTGAGAAACTGCCGACGTTCAAGAAAATATTACTGCATACGCTGCTGCCGGCCTGTTGGTGGCTGCGAAGAACCTTCGGCATCAACCCGGCCAAAGACCTGCTTTCCGAGCTGCACAAAAATTTCGGCGAGAACCTGCGCTTTCTTATTTCCGGCGGCGCGCGGCTTGAGCCGAGGATCGCCCGGGATTTTTTTAAATGGGGCTTTACGATCCTGGAAGGGTACGGCCTGACCGAAACTTCTCCGATCGTTTCCTTCAACCCGCTGGCAAAGCCCAAACTTGGCTCTGTAGGCCTGCCCATACCCGGGGTCATGGTTAAGATAAACCGCCCGGATGAAAACGGGGTAGGGGAGGTAGCGGTGCAAGGCCCGAACGTGATGCTAGGCTACTATCAACTTCCGGATGAGAGCCGGCGGGTGATGCCGGAAGGATGGTTCCTGACCGGAGACCTCGGCCATCTTGATGAGGAAGGGTATTTGTATATCAGCGGCCGCAAGGATGAAATGATCGTGTTGAGCTCCGGCAAAAAAGTCGACCCGGAGGAGATTGAGAAACATTATTCCATGAGCCCCTTCATCAAGGAGATCTGCATATTCACTTCGGCGGGCAAAGCCTTTGCCGAAGGGGCCAACCAGCTGTTTGCCGTTGTCTTGCCGCATGACGAAAATCTGCGCGTCCACGGCGAGTCGCTGCACACGGAAGAAAAAATAAAATCGGAATTGGACAGCCTCTCGCGCGGCCTGCCCAGTTATAAACGCGTCAAAGGTTTTGTGCTGGCCGATGAAGTCTTCCCCCGGACTGCTTTGGGA
>DATJPV010000011.1:0-21601 GCA_035506195.1 Patescibacteria group bacterium
CCGGCAACCAGGGAATCCAGGACCAGGCCGACACGGCCGGTTACTTCTTCGCCGGCAAACACGGTCTTTGCCGGAGGGAATTGTTCCTGGTATGTCCGTATGGGCCACTCCTTGTCATACAGGTTAAACACCGGATCGACCTGGACGAGGTCCATGTTCGCTTCGTAATAGGCATCGATGGTGCCGATATCCCGCCAGTATTGCGCTTCCTTCTTGTTCTCGTCTATGAAATTGTAGGCGGCGATCTTCAGGCCGCTTTTGAGCATATGCGGGATGATATCCTTGCCGAAGTCATGGCTGGAGCTGGTTTTCTTGGCGTCTTCCTGCAGCTGCTGCTCCAGGACTTCGCGGTTGAAGACATAGATCCCTAAAGATACGAAAACCTTATCCGGGCTATGGGGGATGGTCTTGGGTTTTGCGGGCTTTTCCTCAAACCCCTTAACCCTGCCCATAGCATCCACTTCGACTACGCCCAGCTGCGGGGCCTTCTCTTTTTCGATCTCTACCACCCCCACCGTCAAATCCGCTTCGACATGCCGGTGAAAATCGATCATGGTATAGTAGTTCATTTTGTAGATATGGTCGCCGGCCAGGATCAGCACCTCATCGGGCTTATCAATCTCCAGGGTATTGAGGTTCTGATAGATCGCATCCGCGGTGCCCAGATACCAGGTCTCCCCGACCCTCTGCTGCGCAGGAAGCATTTCGATGTATTCGCCCAATTCCGAAGAAAGGATATTCCAGCCCATGCGTATATGCTTCAGAAGCGAGGCGGATTTATACTGGGTAAGCACATAGACCCTGCGCAGGCCGGAATTGACGCAGTTGCTTAAGGTAAAATCGATGATCCGGTAGATGCCGCCGAAAGGCACGGCAGGCTTGGTGCGGTCCTTGGTCAACGGCCAAAGGCGTTCGCCCTTGCCTCCCGCCATCACGAAGGTCAGGACTTTTTTCATCATGGGAGAAATACCCCTTCCAACCCGCGCCGGACCATCATCACGCCGATGGCAGCCAGCAGGATGTACATGATCTTGGAAAACGCCCTGGTACCGGAAAGGCCGATCATTTTGACGACCAGATCAGCCCGGGCAAGCGTAAGCCAGACGATCGCCATGTTTACGACCAGCGCCACAAAAGTGGGCCCCAGGCCGAATGAATCCAGCATCATCAAAGTCGTCGTCAGCACCGCCGGCCCGGTGATCAGGGGGGTCCCCAGCGGAAAGACGGCGACATCCGCAAAATGGCCGTCGGATAAAAAACCTTTTTGCGAACCAGGCATGAGCAGCCGCAGGGACAATACGAACAATAACAGCCCGCCGGCGATCTGGAAATCGGGTATGGTGATGCCGATCGCCCTTACGACCCACTTCCCCACGAACATGAACAGGATCGCCAGGACCGTGGCGGTAGTGACGGATTCGATAATAATCCGTTGCTTTTCCCGTTTGCCGGTATTTTCTACCAGCGACACAAAAAGAGGGATATTGCCGATGGCGTCTACTGCCACGAAGAGCTGGATGAAAGTCAATAGATACGGCCGAAACATCTCAAACATAGGCACTTATTATACCAAGAGTTTCCAAAAAGACAAGAAAAAACCCGAAAGGAAAAATCGGGAAGGGTTACGGCTATTTTTTGATTTTCAGGGTCTTGATGATGTGGTCAAATGCTTTATTATATCTGTCGAACTCGCTCGAGAAGTTTTCGTATCTCAAGAAATAAAACGTATCCTCCCTTTTGAAGACGACCACCCGCTCATCCGTAGGCACCAATTTCGCGTTAAGGCTTTCCGGAGAATCGAGCGCGCCATAAGACAATCTGCATTCCAAGGCCTCTGCGCCCAATACTTTTATTCGAGACTCGGATAGGACTTTCATATCCTTAAAGCTCTTTCTCTTATTGACCAGATCGGCGTAAGCGGCCTCGATAGTCTTGGGGTTAAAAGCAGCCTTTGATCCTTTTTCGGCGGTAAGGACCATGCTCGCACGCAACGCTTTATCCTTACGAATGGGCTCTGAAAAAACAATCTGTTTAAAAGTATCGAAGGAGCCTTGCTGTTCATAGACTTTCCAACCGGAGATATAATCCAGGGTAATGTCCAAACCGGGAGTTTTACTGACATACCTCTCAAATTTAAAATTCTGACAACAACCTGCGATGCCTACCATTCCTATAATTAAAAAAACTTTCAATATGTATTCCATGAAAGCTCCTTTTTTTATTAGCGCGGCGGTTCAGTGGGATAGAATTCCGGCAGATGCGCGTATGCCGGTATCGAGCGTAAATACGCCCTGATCGCCTCTTCGCCTTGATTAAAGCGCGCTAATTTACCATCTTCGAAATCTTGGGTATAGCTACCCTTCAGTTCCCTCCAGGCTTCTGCCTCATTGCTATTAGTAAAATACTCCTCCGTAATTGAATAATAGAGGCTGGGTTTTTGTTCATACGTTTGCGTCGCAGGATTATAGTAAAGGATCGCTTGCTTCGGGTCAGTAATCAAAGCCTGGGTTAACGCTACACCTTGATAGGTAGGCCAACGCTCGAGGATGCGCTGGATCCATTTTTCAGGATTATAATCGTAATCCGCATGGGTAGCCTCGTGTATAATCGAACAGGCAATGGCTGCTGCCGGCCAACCGGGTTCGGCCTTTAAGCTCTGATTGACCATTATGGTATTTTCACCCGGCATCCATTCTGCAACGGTAGTGTTGTCGAGGGCGCCGTATTTGACGTTTATGTTGCGGTCTATGATGAGATTATAATAATATGCGCCGGTATCCCCCGTAGCAAAAGTCACCTTTATGTCTTTAAGCATATTCAACGCTTCAAGAATATCGGCATTGTATACCGGAGGCACAGCGCTGCCGTAGTAATTAACTACGCCGGGGCCGCCGCCTCCGCCTGGCGCGCCCCCTCCTCCTGCGCCTCCTCCTGGGCCGCCGCCACCGCCGCCGATGCCGGAGCCTCCTGCGGGGCCGCCTCCGCCGGTGACTATGCCTCCCGTACCCCCCATAGGCGGCGCATAGCTGCTGCTTACAAAACCGGATTTGTCCATCGCCAGGACTATAGTGCCGATGAGAGAAGAGTCGTATTCAAGGTCTTTACCTATCCTCTGGGCGATAATGAGAAAATTGTCATCGGTGACGTCAACGACTCGATATTCATAATATTTAGGCTCAAGGTCCATACCAAGAAGCTGGTTAAGCTGCTCGGTATTTTCGGCCGCAACATACGTACCCTTTTCGAGCTTATAGGCTTCTTCTGCCCTTCTGATGTGGCCTGCATCAATAACCGCCTCGGCACTTCTGGCCTTCTCAATATAGATTTTATACACACCGAAACCAACGACAGCTCCGATGCTCAGTATGACTAAAACAATTACCAGCTCCAGAATACTGAAGCCGTATGGCCTGCCTGCGTTAAGGGTCTTTTTATTTTTTTGCCCGCACATATTCGATGGCTTTCTTTGCATCGGCATCTTGTGGGTCGCCTGCCAGGATCTTCTCCCATTGCGCCCGGGCATTCCGGTAGTCGTTGATACTGGCATACGCGCACCCGAGATTATACAAGGCCTTGGTGTTCTTGGGTTCTAATGCGGTCACCTTCTTGTATTCCGCTATGGCCTGGCCGTATTCTTTTGTCCGCATGTACATCTCGGCTAAATTATTGTGGGCCTCTGCCATAGCCGGATCTTCAAGGCAGGCCTTCAGGAACATCTTTCCTGCCTCCTGGTACTCCTTTGCGTTCGCATATATGGTCCCGAGGTTATTGAAAACTTTCGCATCGGCAGCACCGTGTGCAATGAGGAAATTATAATCATCTACAGCCCTGGCGGTATCGCCGATGCGCTGGTAAAGATTCCCGCGCAGCAGGCGTATGTCGGTATCCTTGGGGAAGGATCCGACCAGGCCGTTATATACGTCTATCGCCTCAGAGTATTGCTGCTGTTGTATGAAATATTCGGCCCGGCGGCACAATGTTTTATAATCGTACTTCGAGATGGAGCCGTCGTCATTCTCGATCCGCTCAATGTCGAACAGGTCGATACCGACCGAACCCGGGGGCTGTTTGATCCACACGGAGTATTTCGTGCGGTACAGTATTGCTGTTTCTATGACGTTGCCGTTCTTAAGGTATATTTTTTCTGCGGTACACAGGGATGCGTGCGCGAATAACGCAGCAGCGATCATGGCGGATAGGGTAACTGTTTTTTGCAGGCAAGACACCGCGCGCCTCCAGGCAAAAGTATCAATTATACGATAATATATTACCCGGGGTTTGTCAAGCAAGACTCCCCGGCGAGGCTATCCTCTTGCCGCCTCTAAAAGTAGGCGCGTATAATCGTTTTGCGGCGAGGTAAAAATAGCCTGCGTATCGCAAGCCTCTACGATCCTGCCGTCGCGCATCACGATGACGGAATCGGCAATATGCTTTACCACCGCCAGGTTATGGCTGATAAAAATGTAGGTGAGCCGGCATTCTTCTTTCAGACGCATAAAAAGGTCCAGCATCTGGGCCTGGATGGTCAGGTCAAGCGAGGAGATCGGCTCATCCAGTACGATGAACTTCGGCTGGGTGGCCAGGGCGCGGGCAATGCAGATACGCTGGCGCTGGCCCCCGGAAAACTCCGCGGGGTACCTGGCCATGGATGCCCGGTCAAGGCCTACCATCGACAGCAACGCCGCCACTTTCTCCTTCAGGCCCTTGCGCGGCACGAGGCGATGGATGCGCAGGGGCTCGGCAATGATATCCAGGATGCGCATTTTTGCATTAAGGCTGTTATAGGGATTCTGAAAAATTATCTGCACATCTTTGCGGAAATCGGTTATCCGGGCCGGGTCAAAGGCAACGGCCCCTTGCGTCGGAGAAACAAGGCGCAGGATTATTTTGGCAAGGGTCGTTTTGCCTGAGCCGGATTCCCCCACGATGCCGAGGGTCCGGAATTGTTCCAGCCGGAAACTTACCGCATCCAGCGCGCGCACGGCCTGGGCCTTCTGCTTGAAAAAGCCGCGTTCAACCGTAAAGACCTTCGAAACGTCTTTGACTTCCAGGATCATAGCTTCCCTATCTTTTCATAGGCAGCGATCAACTCTTTGGTATGGAAATGCTGCGGCCGGGCAAAAAGGGCCGGCATGCCTGCCTCCTCTACGATCTTACCCCTATACATGACACATACCCGGTCAGCGATCTTTTTTGCCAGCGCCAGGTTGTGGGTAATAAAAAGCATGGAGAACCCCAGTGTTTTTTTAAGGTCCATCAGCAGCTTTACGATCTGGGATTCAACGGTTACATCCAGGGCCGTGGTCGGCTCATCGGCGATCAAGAGCTTCGGCCGGCAGGCCAGGCTCATGGCGGTAAAGACCCTCTGGTTCATGCCGCCGGAAAGCTGGTGCGGATAAGAAGCAAAGACCCTTTCGGGTTCCTTGATCTGCACCAGGCCCAGCAGCGCCAAGGCCTCTTTACGCGCATCCTGTTTTGTCCTGGCTTGATGCAATATGATCGCCTCCATGATCTGGCTGCCGATGGTAAACACGGGGTTCAGGAAACTGGCCGGTTCCTGGAATATATACGCGATATCCCTGCCTCGGGTTTGGGCCAGGCCTTCTTCCTTCAGGGCCAACAGGTCCTGCCCCCGGAAAGTTACGCTCCCGGAAACTATCCGCGCGGACGCCGGCAGGATCCGGGTAAGCGCCAAGGCGGTAACGGTCTTGCCCGAGCCTGACTCCCCTGCCAGAACCAATACTTCGTTCTCGCGTATCTGAAAACTGATGCCGTCGACAGCCGGGGTAGCGCCGAAAGAAACGCGTAGATCATTAACCTCTATCAAATGCCCCATGCTATCCTATTTCTTTCTTGAGCCCTTCGGAGATCAGATTAAAACCGAGGATCGTCACTAAGATCGCCAACCCCGGGAATACGGTGATCCACCAGGCGATCCCCAGGGTGGATTTTGCTTCGATAAGTATATTGCCCCAGCTGGGTACCGGCGGCTGCACCCCCAAACCCAGGAAGCTTAAGCCCGACTCCAAGAGGATCGCGGAACCGATCCCCAGGGTCGCGCTTACCAGCACCGGCCCCATCGCATGCGGAAGCAGGTGCCGCAGTATGATCCTTGCGTTCGAGGCGCCTATCGCGCGCGCTGCCTGGACGAATTCCCTTTCCTTCAGGGACAAGATCTCGCTGCGCACCAGCCTTGCGGTACCCATCCAGCCGGTAAGGCCGATAATAACCATGATATTAAAAATGGACGGCTCCAATATCGCCACCACTGCCAGGATAAGGAATAGCGTGGGAAAGCACAGGATGATATCGACCAGCCGCATGATAAAGGCATCGATCATGCCGCCGTAAAACCCGGCGACACACCCCAGAAATACTCCCAGAAGCGTAGCGATCCCCACCGCGATGATGCCCACGGCAAGCGAGATGCGCGCCCCGTAGATCATGCGGCTGAGCAGGTCTCTGCCGAGGCTGTCCGTGCCCAGCGGATGGTGCAGGGACGGCGGCATAAGCAGGTTATTCTGGTCGATCGCCGAAGGCTCGTACGGCGCGCACATGCCGGCAAAAATCGCTACCAGCCCGAAAAAAGCGATAATCGTTATCCCGATGGCAAGGGCGTTATTTTTTTTCATGTTTTTTCGTAACGTATCCTGGGGTCCACATAGGCATACGCGATATCGGCAATAAGGTTACCCAGCATCGTCAGGACCGCGACCAATACCACCTCTGCCATGATCAGATTGTAATCGCGCATCATCACTGCCTCGTAAAACAGGCGGCCTACGCCGGGCAAGGAAAATATGGTCTCAAAGATCACGCTGCCGCCCAGAAGCCCCGGGATGGAAAGCCCGAGAATGGTGACGATCGGAAGCAGGGCATTGCGCAGGGCATGCTTGTAAACCACCTGCCTGCGGGGCAGGCCCTTGGCCCGGGCCGCATAGATGTAGGGCTGCTGCAGGGCCTCGCCCATGCTGGAGCGCATGTAGCGCGTGATCGCCGCCAGGCCGCCGATGCTTGAGACCGCAACCGGCAGGACCAGGTGCCGGCACACATCCAGGCATCTCTGCCAAAAACCGAAATATTCGAAATCAAGGGATTTGATGCCGGAAATAGGAAGCCATCCCAATTGTATCCCGAACAGGTTCATGCATAACAGCGCCAGCCAGAATGTGGGAACCGCAAACCCGAAGAACACAAGGAAGGTCATCCCTTTGTCAAAAACCCCCGACGGACGCAGGCTGCTCCTGACCCCTATCGGGATGGCCAGGGCAAAAATAAATACCAGCGACAGGATGTTGATCGCCAGGGTCAGGGGGACCCTTTCGATGATCTTATCCCTGACCAGGCGGTCATCGGTAAAGGAACGGCCGAAATCAAAACGCGCCAATCGTGCCAGCCAGTTCAGGTACTGGATATGCAAAGGCTTGTCCAAGCCGTAGAGCTTGACCAGGCGCTCTTTTACTTCCAGGGATATCTTCGGATTGAGGGTCTGGTCGACCACCGCGGGCCTGCCCGGGGCAAGATGGATGACAAAAAAGCTGATCAGCGTAATGCCGAAAAGCAGCGGCAGGATCGCCAGTAATCTTCGGCTAAGGTACGTAAGCATGCGTTAAAATACTATGTGCGTATACCTCTGTTCATTTTTCGGGACCCACCAGTCTATGAAATTATAGCCGATGCCCAACGGCGCAGGCTCCACGCCCCGGAACCTCCGGTGCAGGACCGAAAGGCTGTCCGGCACGTAGATAAACATGCACGGCTGGTCCTCATAAATGAGGCGGTGGATCTGATGGTAATACTCCTTCCGCTTCTGTTGGTCGAAAGTCCGGCGGGCCTCCTCCAGGAGGCTGTCTACCTGCGGGTTCTTGTAACCTAAAAAATTGAATTCGCCGGGCCGGGTCTTGGAGGAATGCCAGATGTCGTAGTTGTCCGGGTCGCGCGACAGAGACCAGCCCAACAGCACTGCCTCGAAATTCCTCTTCTCGATGAATTCGCCCAGGAATACGCTCCATTCCACGGTCCGGATCTTTACGCGCACGCCTATATCTTTCAGGCGCTTCTGGATGATCTGGGCGACCTTGCTGCGCTCTTCGTTGCCGGCATTCGTAAGGATGGTGAATTCGAACACATGGCCGGCTTTTTCCAGCCAGCCGTCGCGATTGGTATCCTGCCAGCCTGCCTGGCGCAAAAGCTGCCTGGCTGCCTGCGGGTCGAAAGGCGCAGGATGCACATCCGGGTTATACGCCCAGGACTGGGGCACAAAGGGGCCGGTGGAGACCCGGCCGTACCCCAGAAAAATAATGCGGATGATCTCTTGCTTATCTACCGCCAGATTTAATGCCTGCCTGACCCGCACGTCGTTGAACTTGGGGTCACTCAGGTTATATCCGAGATAGACGTAGCTGAAACTGGGGAGTTGGAATTTCTGATAGTGCGCCCGGAAAAAACCGGTGTCCGTCTGCCGGGCATACTGCAGGGGGGTCAGGGAAGCGGAATCCAGTCCCTGCGTCTGCAATTCCAGGAATGCCGTCGATTCATCCGCGATGACCCGCCAGACATAGCGGTCGATATGGGGCCTCTTTTCGAAATACGCATGGTTTGAGACCAATTCTATTTTTTCCTGGGATTTCCAGGAATGGAATTTATACGGGCCGGTGCCGACCGGGTTCCTTTGAAACCCGGTCTTATTGAGGTCCTCGTTCTCCAGGAGGTGTTTGGGCATGATATACATCCCCCAGCTGGAAAGCCCGGGGGCAAAAGGCTCTTTGTAGGTAACCCTGACCGTGTAGTCATCGAGCACTTCCAGGGATTTTACCCTTTCGAAATCTCCGCTGTAGGGAGTCCTTACGGCAGGATCGATAAGCTTGCGGTAGGTAAATTCGACGTCTTGTGCGGTAAAGGGCCGGCCGTCATGCCAGAAGACGTTGGGGCGCAGGTGAAAGACGATCACCAGGCCCTGCTGTTGTATTTCCCAGCTTTGCGCCAGGTCGCCGATAAGGTTGATATCCTTGTCATACTTGACCAGGCCGTTGAAGATCATGCCGCAGGTATCGTTGGAGGAGGAATCCGAAGCCAATATCGGCACCAGTGTCCGGGCGTCCGATATGCTGCCGGCAACCATCGTATCGCCGTAATCCTGAGGAAAGGCACAGGGGCATGAAAAAAAGGCTATCGCAAAAAGCGATAGCCTTATCATCAAACTATAACGATTCAGCATAAAGCCAAATAACTAATGTGCGGCAGGTGCCTGCTGCGGCGCCGCTGGTGCTGCTGGTGCTGCAGGCTGTGCCGGAGCTGCAGGATGTGCCGGAGTTGCCGCCAAAGGCTGCGCGGGAACATTACGCATGAGCGACCTGCTGCGCTGGGCCGACAGCAATGCCAAGCCAAGGCAGGTGCAGAAAAAGACCGTTGCCACGATCGTTGTCGTGCGGGTAAGGAACGTAGTGGTCTTCGGGCCGAACATCGAGTCCACGCTTGAAAAGGCATCCACCAGGCCTCCCCCGTGGCCCCGCTGGATCAAGATAAGCGTAATGAGTATCGCACAGGCAAGTACGTGTACTGCAATAAATAAACCCATCATGTCAGTAACCTCTCTTTATTTTTTGGAAACGGCCGCGCTCTTCTGGACGATCTCGGAAAAAGAATCGGCCTTGAGGCTTGCGCCTCCCACCAAAGCGCCGTCTACATCCGGCTGTTTCATCAGCTCCGCGGCATTGTCGGGTTTGACGCTGCCGCCGTATTGTATGCGCATGGCCCCGGCGATTTCGCCCTGATACAGGCGTACTAATAGGTCCCGTATATATTTATGCGCCTCTTGCGCTTGTTCAGGCGTAGCGGTTTTTCCCGTGCCGATGGCCCAGACCGGCTCGTAGGCGATAACGATCTTGATGGCGTCTTGGCCGGAAATGTCCTTAAGCCCGCCCTGGATATGGTCTTCCAATACTTTAAAGGTCAGGCCCTTTTCCCTCTCCGCCAGCATTTCGCCCACGCACATGATCGGGGTCAGGCCCGACTCCAGGGCAGCTTTGACCTTTTTGTTTACCGTATCGTTGGTCTCGCCGAAAAACTGCCGGCGCTCGGAATGGCCGATGATCACATAGGCGGCGCCCGCATCCTTAAGCATGTGACAGGATACCTCGCCGGTAAAGGCGCCTTCCTTTTGCCAATAGACATCCTGCGCCCCTAACTGCAGGTTGGTTTCGGCAATAACCTCCGCCAGGCTGCTTAGGGCCGTAAACGGAGGGCATAAGACGATATCGATAGCTTCGCTGTCTAAGCGGTACAACTGGCGTTTCAAGCCGTTGGCCAGCTCAATCGCCTCATTGATGGTCTTGTACATCTTCCAGTTTCCGGCGATGATCGGTTTTCGCATAGATTTTAATTATACGGTAATTCTTAAGAATTGCAAGCGAAAAAACCCAGAAAAACCCAGACCGTTTCCGGGTTTTTGCTACTTGTAATCGATCTCGATGAAAAAGGTCTCCCGGTCTTTCGTGATGCTCTCCGGAAAAGGAGAAAACGGCACGCAATCCTTAATGGCCTTGATCGCCAACGGCGCAAGATCCTGTTGAGCGGTTTCGACGACCTGCGGGTCGGCGATAAAGGTGCCATCCTTGGAAAGGACGAACCTCAGGCTCACCTTGCCCTTGCCGGCATGCGGCCAGTTTGCTTTAATGGACTGGTCAATCTTGCTGTATATTGCCATGTAATATTCAGAGGCCTTTTGCGCATCTTCCTTTGCTGCATCTGCGCCCTCATCCTGCGATACCTGGAGCCTCACGATATCCCCCTTGATCATCTTGACCACCGCTCCCTGCCGGGGAGATATCCCGTCAAAATCCGTATAGGGCTTTTCTCCGGAAATGACGTGCGGGGTCAAAAGGATGACCAGTTCTGTTTTGGTGACCTCGTCGGAGGTGCTGCGGAAAAAGCACCCCACCAGCGGGATGTCGCCTGCCAGCGGGATCTTCTTAACTGTCTTGATCCTTGAGTCCTTGCGCAGTCCGCCGATAATAATGGTTACGCCATCCTTGATCATTACCGTAGTTTCCGCCTCCGAGGTGGTCACGATGGGGATCTGGGTAACCTTACCGTCGGCGGTAATGTTGGTCCGCGTAGAAGAACTGATCTCCGGCCGTATCTTCATGGTTACAAAGCCGTCGCGGTTAACGGTGGGGGTCACGTATAGCTTTATCCCGACGTCGACAAAATTCACCGCCTGGGAAGTGATTGTGGCGCCGCTTCCGGCCTGGGAAGAACTGGAAGTAATATACGCATCCTTTGTGCCCACCAGTATCCGGGCCTCCTGGTTATTCATCGCCATGATCCGGGGGCTGGAAAGTATTTTTGTATCCCCGATGGTGCGCAGGAGGTCCAATACCGCCTTATAATCTCCGGCAGCCCCGGGAGCGGTATCCGGTGTCCCCACTAAAAGGGCCGCTGTTTGGTTGATCGGCAAGGCGGCACTGGCTTTAAAATGTTTACGGATCCAGTAATCCCAATCTACGCCCATTTCGAATTTGTCCGAGGGCCTGATCTCCACGATCTGGGCATCAATGAGGACCTGCGGGGTCTTTTCATCAAACGCCGCGATAATGTTGCCGATCTGCGCCAGGGTATCCGGGTAATCGGTAACCGCGATCTTGTTCGTGCGTTCGTCTATTTTAACCGACCCGACCCCCTTAGTAAGGGCGTCTTGTATCTTGGGCTGGATCTTGTCTGCCTGTGCGTAGCTAAGGCTGAACACTTGCGTCCTGGTCGCCAAGTCCGTCTTTTTGATAAGTTCTTCCATCTGCGCAAGTTTTTCCGGCATATCCATCAGCACTACCGTATTAGTCGCGTCATCGACCACTACCCTGCCGATGCTGGTTTTTATCTGATTCAAGGATTTAGACAGCTCTTCGGCCTTGGCGTACTTAAGCTGGATCGTCTTTACCTGCCTCTTGTCCCCGTATCGCTCTCCGTAAAGAAGCTCGTAATCCCTCTGAGTCATCACGCTGATAATAGCGCCTTTTTTTTCGTAGGCCAGCTCATTCGATGCGATGACGATCTCAAAAGCGTCGTTGACATCGACGTCCTTCAAAAAAAGAGCGACCCTGCCGGAAACGTTCTTACCCACCACTACGCTCATTCCCGCCCGGCTGGCCAGCATTTTTAATACATCAACTACATCCATGCCCTTAATATCCAGGGAAATCTTGCCGGGTGCGGATTCCGATACTGTTTGCGTGAAGGCCGGTGCCGCACACATCAAGACCAACGCTAAAACAAGAAAGACTCTTCCGGTGTAATTCATAACTCACCCCTCATAAATAAAGCTCAAATCTAGAGCCGTTGTGATTGATAATGATCTTACCTTCCTGTATGTCTTCGACCAGGACCTCTCCGATACGCTGCCCCTTATTCACGTAATAGGTCTTTTTTACTTTTTTGTCCTCGATGATAGCCTGGGGGATAACGCCGGCAATAATCCCGACCAGGCTTAAGTCCTTCGTGGCATCCGAACCCGGCCCTTCGGAGGCGATGACCGCTGGCTGCAAAGGCGCTGCGGCCGGAACATTAAACACCTGCCGTCTTCTTGCCGCCTCCAGATAATAGCTATACGGCCTGGCGTCCTGTTGCGCGTGCGGCTGTTCTAACGGCGCTACGGAAGGATCCCTGGTTTCGTGCGCGACAAACAACGGATATAGAAAAGATGCCCCTGTATACATGGCTGCGGCAATGCAGCCCAGAGCCAACACGGGCCGGATCCGCAAGGATAGCGACAGGGCCCGGTGTCTGGGTAACGGAACAGGCACACCAGACTGCGCACGCGGTTTCCTGGGACCATCAAGCACCTTGGCCTTCTGGCCCCGTATGAGCTTCAACAGTTTTTCTTCGGGGGCTGTACCGCTATGCATATACGCTTTCTTGTTGTGCCAATGCGGCAATAACGGATTCATCCACAACAGCACACTCCCGCATCACCACCGTCTCCAGGGCGTCGTGGCAAAGCATCGCAATACGCCGGGGGTATCCCTGGCTGTAACGGTAGACCAGCCGCATGGCCTCATCGTCAAACAGGTTCTTCTGCGCGCAAAAGCCGGCCTGGCGCAGCCTGAATTCGATCATCTGCCTTGTCTCTGCCTCATCAAGGGGGTTAATCGTATACTTTAAGGCGACCCGGTCCATAAAATTGCGGATGCGTTTTATCCGCGGGAGCAATTCCACCTGAGCCATGATCACCAACTGCAAGAGCTTATGCTCATTGCTCTCATAATTCAACAGCAGGCGCAGGACCTCGAGGTTCTGACGGCTGATCTTCTGTCCTTCATCAATCAGCAGCACGATAGTCTTGTGTTCTTCGATACTTTTGCGAAACAGGTATTTTTCCAGCGCTTCTTTAAAATCAAGCGTAGATTTGAAATCGACAGTCACACCCAACAGCTTTGCCAGGCTGCTGAGGAATTGGAATTCTGATTTGTATCCGGGGTCCAGCATCATATGAAAGACGAAATCATCTTCTTCCCGGAACGCCGCCAGGAGCGTGCGCAAGAGGGTGGTTTTCCCGGTGCCCACATCGCCAAAAATAATGCTTAAGCCCCGGCGCAGGCGGATCGCAATCTCCAGGCGTTTCAGGGCAGTAGAGTGGCTTAAGGAATGATAAAAGAATGCAGGATCAGGGCTGGTAGAAAACGGCTCTTTTTGAAGCCCAAGGACTTTAAAGTAGCTCATGCAGGATGGTTTTGATGGATTTGCCTTCTCTGCGCAAAACGCGGATCTTTTTAAGGCGGTCTACGGTGGCATCATCAAAATAGCGGTAACCGGTTTCCGGGCTGCGCCCAAATTCTTTAATGAGGCCTAAATTAAGGTAATATTTTAAGGTGTATATTGAATACCCTGTTGCTCTTGCTAAGTCTTTTATTAAATATATGTTGCGAATTTTTTGCTCCTTCACTCTCTAGATAGAGAGTAGCACTGCTTTCCCATCCTGTCAAGCGCTTTATGGGGAGTTTGCGTAAGTTTAATCCGGCAGGAAGAATTGCGAGATCAAGAAATCGCCGTCCAGCAGACCGGTGCCTGCCTTAGCGTTGAGTTGTAAACTTTTTATTTTTAGAAGGGACAGCGAATGCTCGACATCATAGATGAATTTGAAATAGCTTTCCATATCCGCCTCGGCTTTAAGATTGATGGCGTTTTCCCTGGAGGCATCCGATTCGGCTGGATTAGCAGGCCTTATATCCACAATCCTGACTCCGGACTTTTGCGCGAGATTCTCTAATTCCTGGAATGCGGCGACCACTGCGTCTTTGGCCGGGCTTAAGAAATTCTCTGCGGCATTAAGCTGCCTGTACCGAGACTCCAGGCGATCCTTCTGGCCTAGCAGCCATTGATAGCGGCTCAGTTTAGCCTGGGACTGCTTAATCCGTTTATCCAGCGTATCATTCTGCTCGGCAACGGGAGCGATCAAAAAATGGAACGCAGCCGCCAGAATAACGGTAACCACGGCAACAGCCAGGATTATTTCTTGTCTCTTCATTTTCTTGAGCATACCAACTCAAAATCTACGGCCTCTGCGGATTGGCCGCCCTTGGGTATAGTAGCGTATTTGACCTTTATTTCGAAGGCCTTAAACTCCTGTGCCCTGCCTAATTCTGCGACTAACCCGACAACGCCATCCAGGGCCTTGGCTTGGCCGCGCAAAATAACCCTTGCCCCCTCCTGATAACCGAAGCTCGACAAGGAAATATCAGGAGGCAATACCGTGTGCAGCGCATAGAGGATATCAAGGACCGCTGGTTTTTGATGCGCACGGTTATCCAATGCCCTCAATCGCCTCTCCAGCTCATCGAGGGGTTTTGCCTGCGGTTCCAGGGCTCCTATTTGGCTGCGCAGGCGATTCAGGTGCCCGGTCTTATAGCGCAACATATTTGCATGTGCCAAAGCCAGCATCGCCACGATCGCCGCCGCCGCAAGCAACATCTCCAATGCCTGCCCGATAAAACGGAACCGGCTGGCCTGTTGTTTCATTTCGGCAGTCAACAGGTTCAATGATCCCGGAAGCCGGCTTAATCCCAAGCCCAAAAAACCGGTCAGGGAACCGCTGGATCCGACAATGGTTTGCGCGTCGCTGTCGCCTAAGCCGAGCTGCCCGGCATACATAATATTCTCGACTGGCAAAACCGACTCCCTGCCAAGTGTTTCAGAAAAGCTTTCTTGGGGGCTGCCCTTGCCGAGAATAGCGATCTTGTGCAGAACCGCACCATGCACCTCTTCGGCATAAGCCTCCCGGGTCTTGCGCACCTGCGTGACTAATTCTTGCTGCCAATCATGCGGATGGCCGTCCAGGCGGATATGCCGGCTGAAAAGCAGCTTTTTATGGCCGGCTACTGCCAACTCTGCCTGATGGGAATCACAGGCAATAAGCAAAACAGAGCCGTTATCATAACGCCCAAAACGATTATAGAGGCTCACCAATCCGTAAGAACTCAACACCACGGCAATCTTCCTGGCTCCGGCTGCTCGCGCCGTTTGCAGGTAGCGTTCGATGACGCTTTTATGCACGATGACTACATTCAGATAAGAGTACCCTTCCTTGTCGACAGAAATAACCTGATAACCGATGATCAATTCATGCGCCGGATATGGTAGATAGGTCGAGGCCTGCAGAGAAATGATTTTTTCGATCTCGGAAGGCACGGAGGCGGGAACCTTAAGATAACGGCAGGTTGCCTGGCTGCGCGGTATACAAAGCAAAAAAGACCCCTTGCGGTAACCAATGTCCCGAAGGGCCTGACGCAACTGAGCGCAAGAATCGGCATCGCTAACGGAAGGCGCCAGAGGACGAGTCAACAGATTGGTAATACGCCCGGCGGTTTCGGTTCCGGAGTACCGGGCAAGGTTCAAAGAATCTTCGGTGATCTGGCAAATAAAGGTTACTCGGTCAAGACGGATGTCGCGGATAGCGGTAGGCATGGTCGAACAAAAAGGAAAAAACCCAGAAACGGTCTGGGTTTTTTAGTGGTCGTCGATAACTGCCAGGGTTTCACCGACGTTCACGACGTCGCCTTCCTTGAAAAAGATCTCCGAAAGGATGCCCGAGCAGGGACAGGGGACATTGAAAGTGGCCTTATCGGTAGTCAACTCCACCAGGTCGTCTTTCTCGTTGACCTTGCCACCTTCCTGAAAATACCAGTAGGACACGGTTGCTTTTTCGATACCTTCGCCGAGCTGCGGCAGTACTACCTTAGTCATATCTACCCCCTCCCTTATAATCGGAATACGCTGCGGAATTGGCCTACCAAACTTTCCTTAACCTCGTCGAATTCGAACCTTTTTGCGGTTACGGTTTCCAGCGACGCCATCGGGATATTCATGCCGCAAGGCCGGATCAGGAGAAAATTCTCCAGGTCTTCGGCCTTGATGTTAAGGCTGACCCCGTGAAAGGTGATCCAGTTTTTTACCGCGATGCCGACGGAAGCGATCTTGCCGGCATCGGTCCAGACCCCGGTAAATCCGGGCCGGCGAAAGCTTTTGATGCGCAGGTCATTATTAAGCGCGATCACCACCTCTTCCAACTGGCGTAGAAAAAAATGAACGTCTTTCCTGAAATAGCTCAGATTAAAGATCGGGTACGCCGTTATCTGCCCCGGGCCGTGGTAGGTGGCATCCCCTCCCCGTTCTATCGCATATACCGGAATGCCTCTTTTTTCCAGTTCATCCCGAGGGACAAGGACGCTGGTTTTTGCGGCTAATCTGCCGAGCGTAATCACCGGGTCATGGCGGCATACCAGCAAAGCCGCATCCAGGACGCCGCTTTTGATTTCCTGAAAGATCCATTTCTGGAGCTGCCAGGCCTGTTTGAACTCAATCTTGCCTAAATCGAATAGTTTGAATTTCATATGTCTTTGAGCGCCTCCGGGATCGCTTCCGACAACGTCGGATGCGCAAAGATGGTATTCTTAAGCTGGCCGGCCGTAAGGCCGTTGGCAACGGCAACGCCTAAGGATGCGATCAGCTCGGTAGCGCGCGGGCCGATGATCGAAGCACCCAGGACTTTCCCGCCTGCGGCCTCGCAGACTATTTTGATGAACCCGTCGGCCTCCTCGATGATGCGCGCCATGCCTGAACCGAGAAAATCGAACTTTTTTACGGTAATCTCTATCCCCTTGCCGCGCGCCGCATCCTCATTAAGTCCGACGCTGGCGATCTCCGGGTCGGTAAAAATGCAGCTGGGGATATGCGCGCCGCCGGCAGCTACGGGTGCCTGAGGGTGCGCGATGTTCTCGGCGGCGATCTGGCCCTGATAAGCGGCAAAATGCGCCAGCATTGTTTTGCCGGTGCAGTCGCCTGCGGCATAAATATTAGCGACGGTAGTCTTTAAATAATCATCGACGATGATCTTGCCCTGCGCAAGACTTACGCCGAGCTCCTCCAGGCCCAGGCCTGCGGTATAGGCAGCCCTGCCCACACATACCAGCACCAATTCGTAATCGGTTAGCGTAACAGAGGCGGCATCGGTGGCCGTGCTGACCTTGATGCCTTTCTTGCGCAAGGCCGACTCCAGCTTCCGGGCGACTTCTTTGTCCTCTCCGGGCAAAAGCTGCGGCATTTTCTCGACTACCGCAACCTGCGCGCCGAAATTCGCAAAGAGGCAGGCGAATTCGCAGCCGATAACCCCTCCTCCGATGATCAAGAGCGAACGGGGCACATCCGTAAGCGCCAGGACCTGGTCGCTGGAAATAATCTTCTTGGCGTCAAATGCAAAACCCTTAAGCTCGTAAGGCCGCGAACCGGTCGCGACAATAATAGTCTTGGTATCGATAGCCCGGCTGCCCGCTTGTATCCGGACAGGAGAAATGATCTGCGCCGGCTCATTGAACAGATCGATCCCCTTTACCAGAAACTGCATGCCGCTGCGCAGCTGCTGGACGATCTTATTTTTACGTGCCTGAACCGCGGTAAAATCGAACGCAGGGGCAGCGCAGGAAACGCCGAACAACGGCGCCTTCTTGGCAAGGGTATATATTTTTGCGGAATGGATCAGCGCCTTGGTAGGGATACAGCCGCGGTTAAGGCAGGTACCGCCGATATCGGACTTTTCAATGAGGGCAACCGTAAGGCCCAGGGCCTTGGCTCTCAGGGCCGCGTTAAAACCCGCCCAACCTGCGCCTATGATCGCAACATCGTAGGTCATTATTGTTAAGCGGTTATCTTGCTGTACTGTTCTTTGAGTTTTTGTGCAGAATTGGCCAGCGCGTCTTTTTCCTGGGCGTTTAAGTCAAGGCGGATGACCTCTTCGATCCCCTGCCTTCCCAGCCGGCAAGGCAGGCCCAGGCAAATGTCTTTGATGCCGTATTCTCCGGACAGATACGCCGAGACGCCTAATACGCGTTTTTCATCCTTGGCTACGGCCCGGACGATCTGGCTGACTGCCGCGGAAGGCGCAAAATAGGCGCTGCCTGAACCCAAGAGGGTAACTATTTGCAGCCCTCTGGCGACGGTGCCTTCGACCAGGGACCGGACCTTCTTTTCATCGAGAAACTCTTCAAGCTTTACCCCTTTGACGGTAGTCAGCCGAGGCAAGGGCAGCATGCCTTCTCCGTGGGTACCGATCACACATGGCTCGATATCGGCCGGCGAAAGACCCAGCTCCTGGGCAATAAGGTTGGCAAACCTGGCGGCATCAAGCGTAATCCCCATGCCAAATACCCGGGAAGGCTTAAAGCCCGTAGCCTTCAAGACAAAGGTAGTCATCAGATCCAGGGGGTTGGTGACGGTGACGATGATTGCTTGAGGTGCGCCTGTTTTTATGTGCAGGCAGATATCCTTTAAGATCGAGGCGTTCTTATTAAGCAGTTCTTCGCGGGTCATGCCCGGCTTACGGGGGAGCCCGGCGGTGATCACGATCACGTCGGAATCCTCGGTGTCCTTAAGGTCGTCCGAACCCTTGATCCGGTAATTGTATTTCAGGATCTGTCGGGCGTCTTCCATGTCGAAGGCCTTGCCGGCGCCTAACCCCTTGACCACGTCGATCAGGCACACGTCGCCCAGGCCATCCTGCGCAAGCCGCATGGCGGTTAAGCCGCCGACATTCCCTGCGCCAATAACAGTTATTTTCATTTTTTGAGCTTTTTGATTATCGCATCCGCCATTTCCCGGGTCCCTACGCTTGAGGGGTCATCGCGGCGGGGCTTGAGATCGTAGGTAACGAACTTTGCCTCTTTTATAACTTCTTTTACGGCTTCTTCAAGGCGGTCTGCCGCGGCCTCTTCCTTCAGGTAACGCAACATCAGGACCGCGGATAGGATCATTGCGGTAGGATTGACTTTATTAAGCCCCGCATATTTAGGCGCCGCTCCGTGCACGGCTTCAAATACCGCCATGCCGTCTCCGATATTGGCTCCCGGGGCAATACCCAGCCCGCCGATGAGGCCCGCGCATAGATCGGAAATGACGTCGCCGTAGAGATTAGGCAGTACCAGCACGTCGTAATTCTGTGGCCGCTGCACCAGCTGCATGGACATATTATCGACGATGGCTTCCTCAAATATGACCCTGCCGGCATAACGCTGGGCCACTTCCCGGCTGGTTTTAAGGAAGAGGCCGTCGGTGAATTTCATGATGTTGGCCTTGTGCACTGCCGTAACTTTTTTGCGGTTATTTTTAAGGGCGTATTCGAAGGCAAACGTGACGATGCGCTCGGAGGCGTATTTGGAAATAGGCTTGATGGAAATGCCGGAATCAGGGCGGATCTTTTTCTTGCCGGCTTTTTCGATCTGGGCGATCAGGGAGATGGTCTCGGGCTTTCCTTCCTCGAACTCGATGCCGGCATACAGGTCTTCGCTATTCTCGCGCACGACCACCAGGTCAACGTCATTATAGACGCACTTGGCCCCGGCATATGATTTGGCCGGCCGTACGCACGCGTACAAATCGAGGGCCTGGCGTATGGCGACATTGACCGAGCGGAAGCCTCCGCCGATAGGAGTGATCATCGGGCCCTTGAGGGCGACCTTGTTCTTCTTGACCGACTCCAGGGTCTTTGCCGGCAACAGGTCCCCGCTCTTATCGAGCGCGGTCTGACCTGCCAGCTCTTCCTCCCAGGAGATCTTTACCCCGCAAGCGGCGATACAGCGGACCGCCGCATCAACGACTTCCGGGCCGATACCGTCTCCGGGGATCAAAGTTACCGTGTAGGCCATGTTAAAACTTGAGCTCTCCGAATTTTTTGAAATAATTGACGATGCCGCCTTCGCGCAAAAGCTCCTGCATGAACGCCGGCAACGGCTTGATCTTAAGCTGGGCGTGAGTGGTCAGGTTCTTGACGATGCCTTTATCCAGGTCGATATCCAAAAGGTCGTTCTCGTTGATTTGGTCCGTGTCAACCTCGACTAAGGGCAGGCCGATATTGAAGCCGTTGCGGTAAAAGATCCGCGCAAAAGACTTCGCCAGCACCGCCACGATACCGGACTCCCTGATGACCAGCGGCGCCTGCTCGCGCGAGGAACCCATGCCGAAATTCTTTCCCGCCACGATGATGGACTTGCCGGGAACGATCTTCGCGGCAAAAGTTGGATCGATATCCTCCATGATATGCTTGGCCAGCTCCTTCATATCGGTTATCGAGAACTTGTATCTTCCGGAAATGATGAAATCCGTATTGATGCTGTCCGGTAGCTTTATGGATGCGCCTTCTATTCTCATAGTTGCCTGAATTCGTCGGGATTCTTTACCTTTGACATCGCCATATCCAGAGTGATCAACCCCCTCTGGAAAAGTTCCTTAAGAGACTTGTCCATGGTCTTCATGCCGAACTGGCTGCCGGTCTGCATAAGCGTGGGGATCTGCTCGATCTCCTGCTCGCGGATCAGGTTCCTGATAGCCGGAGTTGCAATCATGATCTCTGTCGCCAGGACTCTTCCCTGGGTGGAGGCCTTGGGAAGCAAAACCTGCGAAATCACGCCCTGCAGGGAATCTGCCAGCTGCAGGCGCACCTGCTGCTGTTGATGCGGCGGGAACACGTCGATGATCCTTTCGACGGTCTGCGGCGCATCCGGAGTATGCAAAGTAGCCAGGACCAAATGGCCGGTCTCGGCGGCGGTAAGCGTAGTGGATATGGTCTCAAGGTCGCGCATCTCTCCTACCACGATGACGTTCGGGTCCTGGCGCAGGGTGCGCTTTAACGCCTCGGCAAATGAATGCGTATCCGCATACACCTCTCTTTGCTTGATGACGCTCTTATTGTTCGTATGCACGAATTCGATCGGGTCTTCGATACAGACGATATGGCATTCCCGTTCGCCGTTGATCAGGTTGATCATCGCTGCCAAGGTGGTGGTCTTTCCCTGGCCGGTAGGGCCGGTAACCAGCACCAGGCCGTTGGGCTTACGCGCCAACTCAATGGCTACGGGCGGCAGGCCCAGGTCTTCGATGTGCGGGATGACCAGCGGGACCCGGCGGAAAGCGCCTTCCACCGAACCTTTTTGCTGATGGATATTGACCCTGAACCTGTCCAGGGAAGGCAACGCCAGGGAGAAATCAAGCTCCAGGTCGCGCTCGAACATCTCTTTCTGAGCGTTGGTCAGGATCCCATAGACCATTTTTTTGAGCTCTTCCCGGC
>DATJPV010000012.1:0-2358 GCA_035506195.1 Patescibacteria group bacterium
TCCGAAAAGTTTTATGTACCGGTACAATAGATCCGGCCCCAGCAACTGGGCAACTTTGGATGTGCCGATATTGCTGGACTGCTCAATGACCTCCTGGAACGTAAGGGTGCCGTGCGAACGGTGGTCATGCAGGACGTGCCCGGCAAATGAATATGAGCCATTCTCGCAGAAAAACCTGTCCGACTCCTTAACCTTGTTCTCTTCGAGCGCCCCCGAAGCGGTCACGATCTTGAACACCGAACCCGGCTCGAAAAGATCGCAGACCGCCCGGTTGCGCCAGGCATCCTTGTCCACGAGGTTATACTCATTCAGGTCAAAGGTGGGGCGGTTCGCCAATGCCAGGATCGCCCCCGTATGCGGATTCAATACTACGATACTGCCGCCTTTGGCGTGGAATTGTTTGACCGCCTTATCAAGCTCCCTCTCGGCGACATACTGTATCACCTCATCCATTGTCAGGATGACGTCGTAGCCGTCTTTCGGAGAAACCATCTTTTCCGAAAGGTCCAGCTTCTTCTGGCGGGCATCGCGTAACGCAAACATCCATCCGGCCTCGCCCTTGAGGTAGTGATCACAGGACATCTCGATACCGGCAAGCCCCTTATTGTCGAGACCGGCAAAGCCGATGATGTGGCTGGCTAAATAGCCGTTAGGGTAACTGCGCTTGCCCTCTTTCATGAAATCGAGCCCCTTGCCCTTGAGGGCCCTGACCGCCTGGCTCTGTTCCGGGGTAAGTTTTCTGGCCAGCCAGATAAAAGATTTCTTACGGGAAAGCCTGTCTCGTACGTAGGCATAATCCACGTTCAGGATAGACGCCAGCTGCCGGCTGAGCTCTTCTTTGTTTTTATCGGGGATTTCATGAGGGTCGGCAAAGAGCGAATCAACGGATATGTTGATCGCCTGGGGCTTCAAATTGGCGTCATAGATAGTGCCCCGGCGGGGCTCAAGCTCCACGAAAAGGCTGTGTTGCTTTCTGGCGATCTCGGCAAGGTATGCTGAGCGGAAAAACTGCACGTACAGGAGGCGGGCGATGCAAAGCAGAAGGAAAACGATGAAGAGTACGAATACCGCGTCGAAACGGCGACGATAGTTACGGGTATACACAAGTATATAAAGAGGTAATTAATGAAGGCTTCAACAGGAAGCCGTCATTATCGATGGATTATATAAAAGTTGCTTGGATTGCGTGCCGGATCAAGCCCTGAAGGCGTATCAACGGTTGATAGTGCTAGCCTCGGCCTGGCGCTTGATACCGAAGATGCGCGAAACCAAGCTTTCCTTCTGGGCGACATATCTGCTTGGGACCATTACCCTGGGAGTCCTGATGCTGACCAGGCGAAAGGTATCAGGCATCTGGAAATTTCTTGTATCGGAGATCTTATCACCGATGCGTATCAGCGAGGCGCTTTTCTCTATATTGTATCTTAGTAAGGTGTTTTTATCAAGGAGTTCCTGGAATACCGCCTGCTGCTTTTGGAGGACGTAGGCAAGCCTGTATATGTCGGCCTGCTGATATACGTAAAGGAGGCAAAAGAGGGTGCCGAGCAATACAACGATCAGGATATGCTTCAATTTCATGTCACAGTCTTTCTGCTACCCGCAGCTTTGCGCTTCGACTGGAGGGATTATCTCTGGTCTCGGCGTAAGTCGGGGTTTGCGGTTTATGAGTGATAAGATCAATGAGTCCTTGCGCGGCGAATTCGCGAAAAGCTAATTTGACAATACGGTCCTCCAGGGAGTGGAAAGAGATAACGCATATCCTGGCGCCGGGATTAAGCAGCGGGATGGATTTCTGGAGGGCGGTTTCCAGGGTCTCCAGCTCCCTGTTGACGGCAATGCGTACTGCCTGAAAGGTGCGCGTCGCCGGATGGATCCGGTAATACCTCTGCCGGTACGGCACGGCCCTGACGATGATATCGGACAGCTGCGCGGTGGTGCTGATCGGGCGGCTTTTTCTTGCTTCGACAAGGAAGCGGGCGATGCGGTTATGCCACCTCTCCTGGCCGAAGGCCCAAAGAAGATCCGAGATCTCTTCCTCGTTAAGGTTGTTGAGCAGGTCGTAGGCAGATATGTAGCTGGTGCGGTCAAGGCGCATATCCAGGGGCCCCTCCTGCTGAAAACTAAAACCGCGTTCCGGGTTGCTCAATTGAAAAGAAGAAATCCCCAGATCAAGCAGGATGCCGTCGACCTTTTTGACGTTTGATTCCTTGAGGACGGAGTCGATATCCATGAAGTTGCCGTGGACCAATTCGTAGGAACCCTTGAAATCGCTCAAACGCCTGGCGGCGATCGCCAACGACTCTTGGTCCCTGTCGATGCCGATGAGCCTGCCACCGGGCATAATGCGCGGCAGGATCT
>DATJPV010000013.1:0-10139 GCA_035506195.1 Patescibacteria group bacterium
GATTTCCGGGATCGCCCGGCAAGATTGGCAGCGGCAAAAGAAATGGTCAAGCGGATAAGCAAGCCTTACGCGGCCCAGGAGTTATGCGATGCGGTATGCAAAGGTAGTATTTGACCTGCCTCTTGAGGGGCCGTTCGATTATCAGGTCCCGAAAGAGATGGCGCGGAAGATCAAAACCGGCTGCCGGGTAAAGGTGCCGCTGCGTAACACCGTGGGCGTCGGCTATGTCGTGGGCCTGTCGAACAAGACCAGTATCGCCAACCTCAAATCGGTACTCTCTCTCCTTGATGAGGCTCCGCTCCTGGATGCGCACGTATTGGAGCTGACCCGCAAAGTTGCCGCGTACTACTGCTGCTCCTGGGGCCAGGCGATCGCCGCCAGCATCCCCGAAGCTTTGCGTAAAGGAAAAATCCTGCCGTTGCCTCCGCCTGCTCCGGAAAGAACCAAACCGTCAGCCAGCCTCGATATCCCGGATCAGTTGGTTCAGTATCCCGACAGCGCAAGCCGCTGGGATATCTATCTGGGCCGGATCAAGGAGGTGCTGGAAAAGGGCCGTTCCTGCATCGTTATCCTTGCCGATATGCGCGCCCTTGCCAGGGCCGAGGAGATCATCAAACAAAGCCTGGCTCCTGAAACCGGCTACGCAATCCTCTGCCGCCAGCAATCGCAGGAACTGAAGGAATGGTCCAGGATACGGCAGGGCAGCGTAAAGCTGGTGCTGGGCACGCGCGCGGCGGTCTATGCGCCTCTCGATGACCTTGGGTTGATTATTATCGACGAGGAACATGACTCCGTATACAAACAGGAACAAGTCCCGCATTACCACTGCCGCGAGGTTGCCTTCATGCGGGCACGCCTGAAGAAAGCAGCCCTCATCCTGGGCAGCGTTTCGCCTTCTCTGGAAAGTATCTATCTGGCCGAGAAAGGCCTGTTGCGGCATGAGCGCATCCCCGGCAAAACCCCGGCCGAAGTAAAAATAATCGATATGAAAAATTTCCTTTCGTTTTCCGGAAGGAAACATATCCTGCTTTCAAAATACCTGGAGGATTCCATCTCGCAGGCGCTCTCAGCCAAGGGGAAGGTGCTGCTATTCGTCAACCGCACGGGATTTGCCACCTATGCCCATTGCCTTAGCTGCGGAGCGGTCCTGAAGTGTAGCCGTTGCAACACTAATCTGGTGTATCACTTCGACGAGCACATGCTGCGCTGCCACCACTGCAGCTATAAGATCCCCGTGCCGAAAACCTGCCCCGCATGCAATTCCAGCTATCTGCGTTATTCCGGCACCGGCACCGAAAAAGTCGAAAGCGAACTGTCGCGTTTTTTCCCCCAGGCGAAGATCAAACGTTTCGACGAGCACCGGTCTTTTGACGATGCCGATATATGCATCGCCACCGAATCCATCATCAGAGAGCCCGGCGCGCGTTTTGAGCTGACCGGGGTCCTTGCGATCGACAATTCCCTCAACCGCGTGGATTTCCGTTCCGCGGAGAAGACATTCCGGATACTGGCCGGCTTGAGCAGCCTGACCGACAAAAAACTGGTCATCCAGACGAGCCTGCCGAAGCACCGCTGTTTTCAGGCGCTGGCAGCCGGCAACCCGGCGCTGTTTTATGACGAAGAGCTCAAGGAGCGCAGGCAGTTGGGGTTTCCGCCGTGCCGGCATATCGCCATGGTCAAAGCACGTTCGCCCCGGGAGAACAAGGCCAGGGAAGCAGGGGAGGCAATCCTGCGCATATTGAAAGAAAGCAATAAGAGCCGTTCGATAACCGTAGTTTCGCTGATCCCCGGCCAGCCGCCAAAGCTGCGCGGCAATTTCTACTGGCAGGTAATGGTAAAAGGCACCTCTGCGCTTACGCTGGCCGCTTTCCTGAAAAGCTGCTTAAAAAACTTCCGGCATTCAGGTATAATAGTAACCGTAGACATCGACCCTCTTTAGCCTATGCATATCGTCTTTTTGGGAAGCTCACATTTTGGATTGCCCGCATTACAGGCCCTGCGCGCGGAAGGCTGCAAGATCTCTTGCGTCCTGACCCAGCCGGATGCCCATAGCGGCCGCGGCCTGCCCATGACGCATACCCTCATTAAAGATTTCTCCCTGAAGAACCGCCTGAAGTTGTATCAGCCGAAATCCATCAATGCCCCGGAGTCGCTGGAGTTTTTAAGGAAACTTAAGCCCGATCTCTTTGTGGTCATTGCCTACGGCCAGATATTATCCAGCGATGTCTTGAGCATCCCTAAGCTGATGGCGATAAATCTGCACGCTTCGCTCCTGCCGAAATACCGGGGAGCAGCGCCGATAAACCGGGCCCTGTTGAACGGCGAACAGGCAACCGGCGTTACCGTGATGAAGGTCATCCGCAAGATGGATGCCGGGCCGATCATTCTGCAGGAGAGCCTTACGATCGCCCCGCAGGACAATTACGTGACGATCGAGGAAAAACTTTCCTGCCTAGGCGCAAAACTGCTGCGCGATGCCGTCAATCTTATCGCCTCCGGCGCGCATACGCTTACCGAACAGGATGAGTCTTTGGCAACTTTTGCCCCTAAGCTCAAGAAAGAGGACGGCAGTATTGACTGGCATCAGCCGGCCGAGCACATCCATAACCTGGTCCGCGGATGCGTGGTTTGGCCGGGCGCTTTTACGCACTATCAGGGCAGCCTCTTAAAGGTCTACGCCAGTCGCCTGGTAGCCGCTAGCGCTCCTGTCCAGGGCTCTCAACCGGGCCAGGTCATTGCGGTTACGAAAGAAGGGATCTTTGTGCTTTGCGGTAAGGATGTGCTGGTTATTGAGGAGCTGCAGCTTGCAGGCAAGCGGCGCATGAAAACGGCGGAATTCATTGCCGGACATAAGATTATGGTTGGCCAGGCCATGGGGAAATAACAGTTGCATTTTGAGCCTGCTTCTGATAGAATTATAAGTTAAATATACGCGAAATAAAGCCATGCCAGAGCTAAGAAAAGATCCGATAATCGGCAGATGGGTTATTATCGCCACCGAACGTTCCAAGCGGCCTGATCAGTTCAGTTCTCAGGCTCACGAGGAATCAACGGAACAGTCGTCTCCGTTCCTGGAAGGCCACGAATCCCAAACCCCTCCCGAAATTTACGCAATCCGGCCTAAAAACAGCCAGCCCAATACTCCCGGATGGGAATTACGCGTGGTGCCCAGCATCGCGCCGTTTTTGCGCGTCGAGGGGGACCTTGACCGCCACGGCAAGGGGCTCTACGACGTCATGAACGCCATCGGCGCCCATGAAATAGTCATCGAGACCAACAAACCGGTCGCCAATATGGCGGACCTGCCGGAAGAGCAAATCTCCAAAGTGATCACCTGTTACATCGACAGGATGATAGACCTGGAGAGGGACCACCGTTTCAAGTACGTCCTGGTGTTTAAAAATTACGGCTGGGCGGCAGGGGCGGGTAAGATCAGGCATGCGCGTTCACAGCTCATCGCCACACCGGTCAACCCCAAGCGCGTCAAGGAAGAGCTGGTCGGCGCCAGGAAATATTATGATTATCATGACCGCTGCGTGTTCTGCGATATGATCCAGCAGGAGCTGGAGTCCCAGGAGCGGGTGATCATCGACATCGACGGATTTGTGGCGATCACGCCGTTTGCGGCGCGTTTCCCCTTTGAGATATGGATCCTGCCGAAAGACCATTCCTGCGATTTTGTCCACATGGACATGGAAAAACGCAAGCATTTCGCCGCGATCCTCAAGAAAGTCCTCATGAAGCTCAAGAAGGGCCTGAATGACCCGCCGTATAATTACATTATCCACACCGCGCCATTCCGGCGCCCGAAGGCAGGCTACTGGAAGAGCGTCGACGCCGATTATCACTGGCACGTAGAGATCATGCCGCGCCTGACGCGGGTGGCAGGCTTTGAATGGGGCACGGGATTTTACATCTGTCCCCTGGCGCCCGAAGATGCGGCAAAATTCTTAAGGGAGACCCAAGTCTAATATGGCAGAGCTGCGCAGAGACCCTATTGTCGGCAGATGGATCATTGTGGATACCGACCATCCCAGCAAGCCCCAGGACTACGAATATGAACCGCGGGTAGTCAAGGGAGGCAATTGTCCTTTTTGCTACGGTAACGAATCCATGACCCCGCCGGAGATCGATTCCATCCGGCAGCAGGAGACGCAGCGCAATACTTCCGGCTGGCAGGTAAGGGTAGTGCCGAATAAATTCCCCGCCCTGCAAATAGAGGGTGAGCTTGACCGCAGGGGCCTGGGGATATACGATTTAAGCAACGGCATCGGCGCCCATGAGGTGCTGGTGGATACGCCGTATCATCATAAAGACATCCCGGACCTGCTCAACGAAGAGGTAGAAAAGGCCCTGTCGATGTATTGCCGCCGGGCGCTGGACCTGACAAGGGATAAGCGTTTCAAATACATCATGATCTTCAAGAACAGCGGCGCCTCCGCCGGGGCGTCCCTGGAGCATCCGCATACGCAGCTTATCGCGCTTCCCATGGTGCCGAAGAATGCCATGGAGGAACTTAAGGGCGCGGAGCGCTATTTTAACTATCGCGAACGCTGCCTTTTCTGCGATATCATCCGCCAGGAAAACCAGGAGCAGGAGAGGATCATCACGGAAAATAAGTTTTTCCTGTCCTTTTGCCCGTTTGCATCGCGGTTCCCTTTTGAGATCTGGATCATCCCCAAGAAACACCACAGTTATTTCTGCCATCTGGCAGCGGATGAAATACCGTTCCTGGCGGAGATCTTGAAGGATACGATCACCCGGGTGCAAAAGATCTTCAAGAACCTGCCGTACAATTACATTATCCACTCCGCGCCCACCAGCGCAGATATGAACGGCGACGTGGAAAGCTACCATTGGCATATCGAGTTTATGCCGAAGTTGACAAGGGTTGCCGGTTTTGAATGGGGGACGGGTTTTTACGTGGTCCCGACGCCTCCGGAATTAGCCGCGCAGTATTTAAAGGAAACAAACATATAAACAACGGACACCCTGGCCTATCGGATGGCCAGGTGTTCACTTACTGTGAAGGAGGAACAAGAAATGGCAATAAAAGTGGGTATCAACGGTTTTGGGAGGATAGGAAGGCTTGTCGCCAGGGCCATCCTGGAAAAGCAGAATACTGACCTGGAAATAGTGGCGGTCAACGATTTAACGGACGCAAAAAGCAACGCGATGCTCCTTAAATACGACTCAGTCCATGGCCGTTTCCCGGGCGAGGTAAAGGTTGCCGGCGATGACGCCATTTCGGTAAACGGAAAACTGATCAAGGTTTTGGCGAAGAAGGACCCTGTGGAGCTGCCCTGGAAAGACCTGGGCGTCCAGATCGTCATCGAATCCACCGGCCTTTTTACCGTGAAGAAAGACGGCGTGAATAAAAAAGGCAAGGAAGTCCGCGGCGCCGAAAATCACATCACCAAAGGCGGGGCCAAAAAAGTCATCATCAGCGCTCCTGCGGAAGGCGAAGACATTACGGTCGTTATGGGCGTCAACGAGGATAAATATGACCCAAAGAGCCACCATGTGCTTTCTAACGCCTCCTGTACAACCAACTGCCTTGCCCCGGTTGCCAAGGTCATGAATGATAAGTGGGGAATAGAGAAGGGTTTAATGACGACTATCCATGCCTACACCAACGATCAGCGCGTGCAGGACATGGCGCATTCCGACTTGCGCAGGGCCCGCGCCGCTGCGCTTTCCATGATCCCGACCTCAACCGGCGCTGCAAAGGCTATTTCGCTGGTCATCCCGGAGCTTAAAGGCAAGCTCGATGGTTTTGCCATCCGCGTGCCCGTGCCGAACGTCTCGGTCGTGGATTTGACCTGTTCCCTCGGGAAAAAGGCGTCTGCCGAAGAAGTGAATGCCGCCTTCCAGGAGGCCGCAGAAGGCAGGATGAAGGGTATCCTCGGCTTCACCACGGACCCGGTCGTTTCGGTTGACTTCAATCATTGCAACTTAAGCTCGATAGTCGACGGCCCCAACACCAAGGTTATCCAGGATAATTTCGTCAAGGTCCTTTCCTGGTACGACAACGAGTGGGGTTATTCCTGCCGCGTTGTTGACCTGTGCGAGTTCATCGTCAAAAAAGGCCTCTAAGCAGCAGTATTACAAGGGGGGCGCTTTTCGTTTATGCTTCGTCGCAAGGTATATGGTTGGCTGCCGGATATCCCTGATCAACGCGATTTTCTCTACGGCGTTATCCAGCCTAAGATTAAAATACCCGCCAAAGTCGACCTGCGGCCGTACTGTTCGAAGGTAGAACAGCAAGGCCGCCTCGGCAGCTGCACCGCCTGCGCCCTCGTGGGAAACCTTGAATTCCTCGACAACCGGCCGGATGCAACGTATACCGATGTAAGCAGGCTGTTTGTCTACTACAATGAGCGGCTCTTGCGCGGCAATGAAGATTATGATTCCGGAGCCTCTCTGCGCGACGGGATCAAGACGTTAAAAAAGACCGGCTATTGCTGGGAAAAGGGCTGGCCGTATGATATCGAGCGCTTTGACGAAAAGCCTCCCCAGCGCTGCTATACCGAAGCCAGAAAACACCGCATTATTTCCTATCACCGCATTCATACTTTATCGGAAATGTGCGCCTGCCTGGCCGAGGGGTATCCTTTTATATTCGGTTTTACGGTGTATGAGAGTTTCGCTTCCAAGAAGGTAGAGCGCACCGGTATTGTCTCCATGCCCAAGAAAAGCGAACGGGTTATCGGGGGCCACGCCGTGTTGGCAGTCGGATACGACCAGAAAGCCAAACGCTTCCTGGTACGCAATTCCTGGGGTTCGCAATGGGGGCAGGGAGGTTATTTTACCATGCCCTTTGCATATATGGAGCCTTTAGCCGCCGATTTCTGGACAATACGAAAATAAACGCAATAAGGAGGCAGCGCAATGGGGGATGTTGCTATGGAGCATACGCGCCAGCAGTGTTGTGACGAGATAGAAATAGATTTGAGCCGGTATCTCAAAGTGATAGCAAAGCGCAAAAAAGTCTTCATCTGGGTATTCCTGCTTGTTTTTGTCCCGGGCTTCGGCCGCATCGTGTTTTCGCCGAAGATGTATAGAATCTCAATGTTGATTCAGCCTCCGGTAAGCGGCGAGTCATTGACCGGAGCCAGCGATCTTGAGTCTGCCGAGAATCTGAAAGGATTAATCGTGAATAACGCTTTCAGCGAGGCGATCATCAGCAAACTTAACCTTGATCCGGATAAGGATCGCCTGGAGTTCAATGTGACAATCCCCAGCAAGACCAATATCCTGCAAGTGGGTATTGATTTAGAAAGCAAAAAAAGGGAGCTTGGCTTAACAATATTGCAGAATCTGATTGAAACGATATCTCAAACGTATGCGAAGCGCATTGAAGCACGGACCAATGAAATCAACGACCAGATTAAGCGCAGCGAGCGCTCCATTGCCAACACCAAGGAAAAGGCAAAAAATTTACAGGATCAAATCAATGAAATATCGGCCAGGCAGGATAAGCTGATCGAAGAGATAAAAACCATAAATGCAAATACAGGGCACATATTGGAGAAACGCGAAGAACTATTGAAGTCCAGAATAAGTTCAGGCAGTATGTCTCTCTTGATCCTTGCCAACTTTATTCAGAATAATCTAAGTTATTTGAACCAACTGAACAATCAATTCAGCGACCTGTCCATCCGCAGGGACAACTTGAGTTTAGAAATCAAGAACACCGACTCGCAAATAAGCGATTACGAGCAGACGATCGATAAGCTCAATGCAGCCAAGGTGTTCATTTCGAACCTGAGAGTTGTTTCTCACCCGAGAATCCCGCTTCATCCTATACGAGAGCGCAAGATTAAGCTCTTCGCCTTTTCGGCGCTCATGGGATTATTGTCTGGAGTGCTGGGGGTATTCTTGTATGAATCTTGGACGAATACCCGAAAAAATATCCCGAAACAAAAATAATAAGATTACCGGAGGTTAGAAGCAAAATGTGGAATGGAAAATCGGTTCTGATTACCGGGGGTACCGGGTCATTTGGGAAGAAATTTACCGAGATACTGCTGCGGGATTATCCCGAGGTCCAGAGGATCGTGATATTCTCCAGGGATGAATTCAAGCAATTCGAAATGGCGAATATGTCTCAGTTCCATGGGAACCAAAAACTGAGATTTTTTGTCGGAGATGTGCGTGATAAAGACCGCCTTTACCGGGCCTTTGAAAAAATCGATATTGTTATTCACGCTGCTGCGTTGAAACAGATACCGGTATGCGAGTACAATCCCTTCGAGGCTATCAAGACCAATATTATCGGAGCTCAGAACGTCATCGAAGCCGCTATCGATAGGAACGTAAAGAAAGTTGTCGCGTTAAGCACCGATAAGGCTTGCGCACCGGTCAATTTTTACGGCGCGACAAAGTTATGCTCGGACAAGCTTTTTATTTCCGGTAATGCCTATGTAGGCGCACAGGAAACGAAATTTTCCGTCGTCAGATACGGGAACATTGCCGGCAGCAGGGGCTCGGTGATCCCGTTTTTTAGGGAACTAATCGAATCGGGTGCGAAAGAGCTGCCGATAACCGATACGCGGATGACCAGGTTCTGGCTTACGCTTGAAGAAGCGGCTGAAATGGTGCTTACCGCATTGGATACCATGTTTGGCGGAGAGCTGTTTGTCAGCAAAGCCCCTTCGGTTAGAATCGTCGATTTGGCCAAGGCCATGGCTCCGAATCTGGCGACCAAGGTCATTGGGGTCAGGCCCGGGGAAAAGATACACGAGATGATGATATCCTCGGACGATGCCCGGAATACCGTTGAATTGGATAAATATTATATAATCCAGCCTGATTTTACGTGGTGGAAAAATAGCAGGTTACACAAGGAAGGCAAGAAAGTAGCCGACAACTTCAAGTATGACAGCGAAAGCAATGCGGAATGGTTGCGACTTGATGACATACGAAGGTTGATCGGGGCATTACATGTCTAAAGTGCTTTTGTTGGGCTCAACGGGCCTTTTGGGGCAAGCGCTCCTGAAGGAGCTTACCTTACGCAACGAAGATGTCATTGGTATGGCTCGCTCTGGTGCAGATGCCAACTTCGATATATCCGATGACAACGCCTTAGTCCCCTTTATAAAAGACAACAACTTTTCGGTAATAATTAATGCATGCGCCATCGTGAATTATCAATTATGCGAGGACGACAAGAAGTTGGCGTATCTGGTGAATGCCCGGCCAAGTTCGATTTTGGCGCATGTAGCAAAAGAGGTTAACGCATACTATGTATTTATCTCAACCGATGGGTATTACGCGGGAGATAAAGACCTGAAGCACAAAGAAACCGATGCGGTCATGCTGCTTAATGAGTATGCCCGTACAAAGTATTGCGGCGAAGTTTTTACGCTCACCAATCCGCGCAGCCTGGTGGCCAGGACCAATATCGTCGGTTTCAGGGGGGACCCCCATGAACCTACCTTTGTTGAATGGGCTGTAACTTCTTTAAAAAATAAAACGAAGATAACCCTGTTTAACGATTATTACACATCAAGCATCTCCGTTACCCAGTTTTCAAAATCCCTGTGTGACCTGATGAATAAAAAAATAAGCGGGAGGATAAACCTGGCCAGCTCTCAGGTTTCAAGTAAAGCGGAGTTCATTAGGAAGTTGGCGCAGAATTTCGGCTTTAGCCTTGAGGCGGCAAAAGAGGGCCCGGTACAAGCGCTTACTCCCAGGCGCGCCAACAGTTCAGGTCTTGATGTTTCCCGGGCCGAAGAAATATTAGGGTATCATCTCCCCGGCCTCCAAGAAGTAATCTCCCAGTTGCGCAAAGAATATGATGAATTGGAATAGAAAGATCGTTATCAGCAATAAAACAATTTCCATAGAAACCCCTGTGTATTTTATTGCCGATATTGCCGCCAATCATGACGGCCGGTTATCAAGGGCTAAAGATCTGATATGGCGCGCTAAGGAGGCAGGGGCCGATTGCGCAAAATTTCAGCATTTCCGGGCTGAAAAAATAGTCAGCGATTACGGCTTCAAGAGCCTGGGCAGGAAGCGGCAGAGCCACCAGGCAGGATGGAAAAAATCCGTATTTCAGATATACAGGCAATATGAGTGCGACATGGCATGGACCAGGGAGCTTGTCAAGACCGCCAAAAACGCGCGCATTG
>DATJPV010000014.1:0-43438 GCA_035506195.1 Patescibacteria group bacterium
GGAAATCGCGGTCAACGAAAACTTCGTTGAACCGACGATTAAAGCGATCATTAAAGGCGCCAAGACCGGCGAGACCGGCGACGGAAAAATCTTCGTGCTTGACCTTAAGGAGTGCATACGCATCCGCACCGAAGAGCGGGGCGGTCTGGCCATAGGATGATGCCGGGGTAGGTTTCCTGTTGCCGTTACGCCGCTGTCTGTCGGTATCTCTTTTTTATTGCCCGCCTGCAGATTTCGTCGTAGAATACAGATGTGATCCGTCAATGCACCGAAAAGGATTTTGAGAGCATTTACGAAATTATCAATGACGCCGCTGAGGCATATAGAGGAGTTATTCCTGCTGACCGCTGGGAAGATCCCTATATGTCGAGACAACAGCTGCAGCAACAAATCAGTCAAGGCGTCATGTTCTGGGGGTACGAAGAAAGCGGCACGCTCCTTGCAGTCATGGGTATCCAACATATCCAGGATGTGACGCTCATCAGGCATGCCTATGTCCGTACGAGTCGCCGCAATAAAGGCATAGGAGGGGCATTGTTGACGTATTTGCGCGGCCAGACCAGCCGGCCGGTGCTTATTGGCACTTGGGCAGATGCGATTTGGGCAATTTGTTTTTATGAAAAACACGGTTTTTACTTGGTTTCGACGCAAGAAAAGGACCGTCTCCTAAAGAAATATTGGTCTATTCCCGAGCGTCAGATTGAGACCTCGGTTGTGCTGGCAGACGAGCAGTGGTTTAACCGACACTCCTGATATATGAATAGGCGAATCGCTATAGCTTCCGTAGGGTTAATTTTTGTATTGGCAGGCGTCTCTGTATCTTCTGCCCAGGACGCCGGCAAGAACACAGAAGGGAGCATGCACATGAAAATAACCAGCCCTGAATTCGCGCATAATACCTCCATCCCAAAGAAATTCACCTGTGAAGGCCAGGATATTAATCCGCCTCTCGTCATCAGCGACATCCCCTCAGAAGCCAAGAGCCTGACCCTTATTGTTGACGATCCTGATGCTCCGATGGGCACCTGGGTTCACTGGGTGGCCTATAATATCCCGATCATCAAGCGGATCGAAGAGAGCTCTGTGCCGGGGGTACAGGGGGTTAACAACGCCGGGACGAAAAATTATCACGGTCCCTGTCCGCCGTCCGGTACTCATCGTTATTTCTTTAAACTATACGCCCTTGATACCGCGCTTAACTTAGCCGAAGGGGCCAGCAAGGGCGCTGTAGAAAAAGCAATGCAGGGCCATATCCTCGATAAGGCAGAGCTAATCGGGCTATACAAAAAGCAGCGGTAAACCAGACAGGACAAAAAAGAGGTTACCAAGAGAAGTATTTTTTTACTTGTATATATAGCTGCGTAAGTTTTAGGCACACTGTAGTGCGGAATTAGGCAGGCGTAATAAGAGAACATAGGCGTTCGATTAGTCAAGGAGCCTTGACTGACGAACGCTTTTTTATTGCTTAACCAAGGAGGACACAATGCCAAAAGCAAAAGCAACGGAAGTAAGAACCAGAAACCCCCTGATAAACGGCAATTTCAGCGAAAAAGCAGCCAGGGAAGCCATGAAACTGATCAAAGACAATGATATTAAGATCGTTGATTTTAAATTCAATGACCTGCCAGGATTGTGGCAGCATTTTTCCATCCCGGCGTCGGAATTAGTGGAAATGGACGATATTACCCGTTCGATTTGGGTAGACGGTATCGGTTTTGACGGCTCTTCTATCAGGGGATTCCAGAAGATTCAGGAATCGGACATGATTCTTATCCCTGATCCTACCACTGCCATAATCGATCCGGCTTGCGAGGTTCCCACCGCCAGCATTATATGCGATATCTATGACCCGATAACCCGTAAGCCCTATACCAGAGACCCACGGTATATCGCCAAGAAGGCGGAAAAGTACCTTAAGGATTCAGGTATCGGGGATAACGTCTATTTCGGCCCGGAAGCGGAGTTTTTTATTTTCAATAATATCCGCTTTGACCAGACCGAGAACGCCGGATATTATTTTATCGATTCCGATGAGGGAGATTGGAATACTGGGCGGGAAGAAAACCCCAACCTTGGCTACAAGGTGCGTTTCAAAGAAGGGTATTTCCCCGTTCCTCCGCACGACTCTATTCAGGATTTACGAAGCAAGATCATCCTCAAGATGATTGAAGCGGGAATCAACGTTGAGGTGCACCACCACGAAGTCGCTACCGCCGGCCAGTGCGAAATCGATATGAAGTTCGACACCTTGACCAAGATGGCCGACAACCTCCTGTTGTACAAATACATCATTAAGAATATGGCCAAGAAGAACAACATGGTGGCTACTTTTATGCCCAAGCCGCTTTTTGCGGATAACGGTTCCGGTATGCACTGCCACCAGAGCCTTTGGAAAGGCGGAGTCAACCTCTTCTACGATAAGAACGGTTATGCCCTTATAAGCCAGACCGCCAAGTATTATATCGGCGGTCTCTTGAAGCATGCCGAAAGCTTGATGGCCTTCTGTGCACCGACCACCAATTCCTATAAGAGACTGGTGCCGGGTTACGAGGCGCCCGTCAACCTGGTGTATTCGGCGCGCAACCGTTCTGCGGCAGTCAGGATCCCCATGTACTCGGATAACCCGAAGTCAAAGAGGATCGAATTCCGTCCGCCAGACCCCTCCTGCAATCCATATATCGCCTTCGCCGCCATGCTCATGGCAGGACTTGACGGCATTAAGAACAAGATTGATCCGGGACAACCCATGGACCGCGATTTATTTGAAATGAACGAGGAGGAACTCAAAAAGATCCCTACCGTGCCCGGATCATTGTGGCGTTCCCTAAAAGCCCTGGAAGCAGATCATGAATATCTGCTTAAAGGCGGGGTATTTACTCAGGATGTGCTGGATGTATGGCTTGAGTATAAATACAAGAGAGAGATCGATGCGGTGAGGATGCGTCCGCATCCCTACGAGTTCTATTTGTATTTCGATATTTAAGCTTCTCTGAAGCTTATGCCGAAAGAAGTTCTGATTATACAGCACATTGACATCGAGGGGCCGGGCAGTATCGAGGAGTTTTTCCAGAATACTGCCTGGACCCTGAGGGTAATTAATGCCTGGGAAGAGAGGCAGTTTCCATCTAGGCCGGAAGCGGTTGACGCAATAATATCCCTGGGTGGGCCGATGAACGCCTATGAAGAAGATGCCCATCCATTCCTGAGACAAGAGGATGCATTTTTAAAGCGTGCAGTAACTGCGGAAATCCCCATTTTGGGCATTTGTTTAGGCGGCCAACTCCTGGCTAAGGCCTGCGGTGCGCGTATTACAAAATTACCCTCTCCGGAGATTGGCTGGTATACCGCAGACCTTACCGTAGAAGGCGCTAAGGACCCCCTGTTTGAGGGGTTGGGCCCGCAGTTGAAGGTGTTCCAGTGGCATCAGGACGCCTTCGGGATTCCCCAGGGTGGGTTGTGCTTAGCCGCAACCGGCACCTGTCCTCATCAGGCATTTAGGTTCGGTCGTAACGCCTATGGCATACAGTTCCATATAGAAGTAACCCCGGAGATGATCGATGCTTGGATACGCGCATATCTGGAATCGGCGAGGCTGGACGCCAAATCCATGCTTATTGAAGCATATCGACAAAAGGCGGCATATAGCCGGCAGGCTCAATGTATCTATCTTAATTTTGCGCGCCTTATCAAAGCACAAGAAAGGATAGGGGCGGCGTAGGGTTTTTTTTATACCGGCCTGCCTAACTATTAGGCATGATATGATTACTGTACTTATTGCGGAAGACGAAGCAAAGATCAAAGAGATGCTGGCCAAGGTCCTTAAGAAGGAAGGGTATGTCATCAGCGATAGCCTTGGCCATGACGGCAGCGTCAAAATAATCAAAAAAGACGAAGGTAACGATAGTACGTCGTTAAAAGAAAAGATCCTTGAACTCGAAGATGCTTTGCTGAAGGACAAACATGGTGTAATATATAAATCCGTCATGGAAACGGTAGAGAAGCCGCTGTTCGAGCATATCCTGGAGATCACCGAGGGCAACCAGCTCAAGGCGGCAAGGATCCTCGGCATCAACCGTAATACCATGCGTGCCAAGATCAAGAAATTAGGCATTGATGTGAGGCGATGGAAGTATGCATAGACAAGGGTTGTATGATCCCGGATTTGAACATGACTCCTGCGGCGTGGGGTTTGTCTGCAATATAAAAGGCAACAAAACCCACCAGATCGTCCGGCAGGGCCTTGAGGCACTCGGCCGTCTTGCCCACCGCGGAGCAACCGGCGCCGATCCTTTGACCGGAGACGGCGCAGGGATCTTGATCCAGATCCCGCATAAGTTTTTCTTGCGCGCAGCGGATGCCGCAAGGGTCAAGCTGCCGCCCCCGGGCTCTTACGGCACAGGGTTGGTATTCTTGCCCACCGACGCCCAGGAACGCGCGTTCTGCAAAGATGTCTTTCGGAGCGTTATCGAAAAAGAGGGGCAGGCGCTTCTCGGCTGGCGCCAGGTGCCGGTGGACAACACTACTATTGGAAAGACCGCCCGCCAGACACAGCCGGCCATCGAACAGGTGTTCATTCAAAAAGACAAAGCCGTCAAAGGCGAGCTTGATTTTGAGAGGCGGCTTTATATCATCAGGAAAAAGATAGAAAACGCCATCCGTTCTTCCGCCCTGGCCCAGAAAACATCCTTCTACATTACCAATATCTCCTGCCGGACTTTTTCGTATAAGGGATTATTGATGCCCCGTCAGGTGCCGGATTTCTTTGTTGACCTGAAGGACGAACAGCTGGCCAGCAGCCTCTGCCTGGTACACTCGCGTTATTCGACGAATACCTTTCCTACCTGGGATCTGGCCCAGCCGTTCCGCTACCTGGCCCACAACGGAGAGATCAATACCTTGCGTGGCAATATCAACTGGATGCGTGCGCGGGAGGGGCTTTTGCGCAGTCAGGTTTTCGGCGCAGACCTGGAGAAGATGTACCCCGTTATCGTTCCCGGCGGCAGCGATTCGGCGGCCCTGGATAACGCCTTTGAGCTTCTCCTGCTTTCCGGCAGGTCCCTTGCGCATACCATGATGATGCTCATCCCGGCAGCCTGGGAGCAGGATAAGCTCCTTGACCCCCGGCAAAAGGATTTCTATGAATATCACGCCTGCTTTATGGAGCCGTGGGACGGGCCTGCGGCCATTGCGTTCACCGACGGGCTCAGGATCGGCGCGGTGTTGGACCGCAACGGCCTGCGCCCCGCCCGTTACCTCGTCACCAAGAACGATTTCGTGGTTATGGCCTCGGAGGTCGGGGTGCTTGATATAGCCGGTCAGGATATACGCGCCTCCGGAAGGCTTGAGCCCGGCAAGATGTTCTTTATCGACACCGAGGCAGGCAAGATCATCGAAGATAGCCAGATCAAGGACGCCATCGCCGGCCGTAAACCTTATGGCGCATGGGCCAAAGAGCACATGGTGCACCTTAGCCAGCTGCCCGGTGCTTCCGCCGGCGCAAAGGAGGGCGAGGACACCCCGACATTGCTGAAGGCTTTCGGGTATAGCCGCGAAGATTTAAAAACGGTTATGAAACCGATGATCGAGAATGCGCAGGAGCCGGTCGGTTCGATGGGCAATGACACTCCGCATGCGGTCCTGTCCGACAGACCGCAGTTGTTGTATGCGTATTTCAAACAGCTCTTCGCCCAGGTTACCAACCCGGCGATTGACCCTATCCGCGAGGAGCTCGTTATGAGCCTGGATAGCTATCTTGGTCCGGAAAAGAATATGCTCGACGAAACTCCCGGGCATGCGCACAAATTAAAGGTGACGCACCCGATCCTTACCGATGAAGAGCTGCTTCGTATCCGCCGCATCGAAAACAACGGCTTTAAAACAAAAACGATTTCTATCCTCTTTACGGCCGCCGACCAGGCTGACTTCGTCAATGCCCTGGAGCGTATCCGTAAGGAAGCCTGCGATGCCATCGCAGAAGGGTTTACCTTCATCATCTTGAGCGACCGGGGAGTCAATAAGGAGCGCGCGGCTTTGCCTGCGCTGCTTGCGGTCGGCGCGGTCCATCATCATTTGGTAAAAAATGCGCTGCGTACGCAAATCGGGATACTCCTTGAGAGCGCCGAGCCGCGAGAGGTGCATCATTTTGCCTTGCTGTTCGGCTACGGCGTAGATTGCGTCAATCCTTATCTGGCCCATGAAGCGATCGCGCGCCTGATCGCCGAAGGAGAGATAGCCCTGGATCAAGAAAAGGCCGCGCATAATTACGTTAAAGCGATCGAAAAGGGGATCCTGAAGATCCTCTCCAAAATGGGGATCTCCACCTTGCGCAGCTACCGCGGCGCGCAAATATTCGAAGCCCTGGGGTTACACCAGGATGTCATTGACCTGTGTTTTACCGGCACGCCTTCGCGCATCGGCGGGGCAAGCCTGGAAGTCATCGGACAAGAGACCATGCTTCGGCACAGCCAGGCATACCCGGACAGGGGGCAGTCTTCGGCACTTTTGCTTAGCGGCGGGGCATACCAGTGGAAAAGAGACGGAGAGTTCCATCTTTGGAATCCGGAGAGTATCGCCAGCCTTCAGGATGCGGTCAGGACGGACAGCTTTGAAAAGTATAAGGAATTCGCCCGTCTGATAAACGACCAGTCCAGGAACCCGACGACCCTACGCAGCCTTTTTGCGTTCGTCTCCGGCGCTGCCATCGGCATCGATGAGGTAGAGCCAGCCGAAGCGATCGTGCAACGTTTTGCCACCGGCGCAATGAGCTTTGGCTCTATTAGCAAGGAGGCGCACGAAACTATCGCCATCGCCATGAACAGGCTTAAGGGTAAGTCCAATACCGGAGAAGGCGGGGAAGACCCTGCGAGGTTCATGCCGCTGCCTAACGGTGATTCCGTCAGGAGCGCCATTAAGCAGGTCGCCTCGGGAAGGTTCGGGGTTACTACCAATTACCTGGTTAATGCCGATGAGCTGCAGATCAAGATCGCCCAAGGCGCAAAACCCGGAGAGGGCGGCCAGCTGCCCGGGCATAAAGTAAGCGTGACTATCGCCCGTACCCGGTATACGACCCCGGGTGTGACCCTGATCTCTCCGCCGCCGCACCATGACATCTATTCCATCGAGGACCTGGCCCAGTTGATCTTTGATTTGAAGAATGCCAATCCCCAGGCGCGTATCAGCGTCAAGCTTGTCTCGGAGGTCGGCGTAGGAACGATTGCCGCCGGAGTTGCCAAGGGGCATGCGGATATGATCCTGATCTCCGGAGGAGACGGCGGTACCGGGGCGTCTCCCTTAAGTTCGATCAAATATGCGGGCCTGCCCTGGGAGCTGGGGATTTCGGAGACCCACCAGACCCTGGTGCTTAACGACTTAAGAAGCCGGGTGCGGCTGCAGGCCGATGGCCAGATGCGCACCGGCAGGGATGTGGCGATCGCCGCGCTCCTGGGTGCGGAAGAGTTTGGTTTCTGTACCGCGGTGTTGATCACGCTTGGCTGCGTGATGCTGCGGCACTGCCATTTGAATAACTGCTCGGTAGGCGTGGCTACCCAAGACGACATATTGCGCATGCGCTTTAACGGCAAGCCCGAATACATCATCAACTATTTTCGTTTTGTTGCCGAGGAATTGCGCCAGATCATGGCCGGGTTAGGCATACGGCGTTTAGACGAGATGATCGGCAGGAGCGAGCTTCTGGAAGTCAATGCGGCTATGCTGCCATGGAAAGCAAAGGACCTTGATCTGTCTAAGGTTTTGTATAAGCCGCAGGTTGCCGCATCTGTCGGAACCCATTGTACCGTCAGCCAGGACCATGGCATCAGCAACGTGCTGGATCTGGAGCTGATCAAGCTTGCCAGGGCTTCCCTCCAGGAAGCCAAGCCCGTCAAGGCGCAACTACCCATCGCCAACTTCAACCGTACTACCGGTGCGATGCTCAGCGGCATGGTCTGTAAGACTCGGGGCGAAGAGGGGCTGCCGGAGGATACGGTACATTTTACATTCAAAGGGTTCGCCGGCCAGAGCTTCGGCGCGTTTCTGGCCAAAGGCGTTACCTTTGAGTTGGAAGGCATGTCCAACGACTATCTCGGCAAGGGCATCTCCGGAGGAAAGGTCATTGTGTATCCGGATAAAAAAGCCGACTATTCTTCCCAAAATAACATTATTATCGGCAACACTACTTTCTATGGTGCGATTGCCGGCCAGGCCTACATCCGTGGGGTTGCCGGAGAAAGGTTCTGCATCAGGAATTCCGGTTTATACGCAGTGGTCGAAGGGGTCGGAGATCATGGGTGCGAATATATGACCGGAGGCCGCGTAGTGGTATTAGGCCGCATCGGCAGGAACTTTGGCGCAGGGATGTCCGGCGGCATTGCCTACGTCTACGACAAGGGCCAGGCCTCCAGGCAGAACTACAACTTGGAGATGGTAGAACTGGAGTCGGTCTCGCAAGATGATGAAGCGGTCATCTATAACCTGGTATTCAATCATCACAAATATACCCACAGCCCCCTGGCAAAAGCAATGCTCGACGATTTTAAAGCTGCCCTCACGCATTTCATCAAGGTTATGCCGTTGGAATACAAGCGGATTCTAGGCGAGGCCAGGGTTGCGCAAAAGGCGGAGTTGGCGGAGGTTTCGGATGGCTGATCCCAAGGGTTTCCTGAAGGTTAAGCGCGAAAAACCGGAATACCGGCCGGCGTGCGAACGCGTGCGCGATTTCCGCGAAGTATTTGTTTTGCGCGGGGATGAAAAATCGCAGGAGCAGGCCTCCCGCTGTATGGACTGCGGCACGCCTTTCTGCCACTGGGGCTGCCCCGTAGGGAATTATATCCCCGAATGGAATGATCTGATGTTTCGGGGAAAGTGGCAGAAGGCCTTTGACTTGCTGGACGCTACCAACAACCTTCCGGAGATAACCGGCAGGATCTGCCCTGCCCCTTGCGAATACGCCTGCGTGCTTGGCATCAATGATGACCCGGTTACCATCCGCGAGAACGAGTTAAGTGTCATCGAGTATGCGTTTAAGGCCGGCCTGGTCGAGCCTCACCCGCCGGCCCGGCGTACGGGCAAGCGCATTGCGATAGTCGGCTCCGGCCCGGCAGGGTTGAGTTGCGCCGACCAGCTTAACAGCGCCGGGCATCAGGTGACGGTGTTTGAGCGCGATGAAAAGGTCGGCGGGATCATGCGTTACGGTATCCCGGATTTTAAACTGGAAAAATGGGTCCTTGACCGCAGGTTGATGCTCCTGCAGCAGGAGGGGATCACTTTTGCAACCGCAGTCGATGTCGGCCCCGGATACCCGGTTGCAAAGTTACGCCGGGAGTTCGACGCGGTATGCCTTACCGGCGGCTCCGGCGTTCCCCGGGATCTTGCCATCGAGGGCAGGAGCCTTTCGGGGATCCACTTCGCTATGGAATATTTGAAGCAGTCCAATAAGAGGGCTGCCAGGCAGGAGCTTTCCCTTAACGGTTTCATCGATGCCAAAGGTAAGCGCGTCGTGGTCATCGGAGGCGGGGATACCGGCGCTGACTGCGTGGGTACTGCGCACCGGCAGGGGGCTTCCTGCGTGGTGCAAATTGAGCTTTTAGCCAGGCCCGCAGAATGCCGCACGCCCGATGCGCCCTGGCCGAAATACCCGATGCTATTGAAGTCCTCCAGCAGCCATGAGGAGGGCGGAAGGAGGCAGTGGGCCGTGATGACCAAGCGTTTTATCGGCGAAGCCGGCCGTCTTAAAAAACTTGCCTGCGTCCAGGTCGCTTTTGACCAGAAAGACGCCAGGGGGTGTCCGGTCATGCGCGAGGTGCCGGGCAGCGACTTTGAGATCGAGGCCGATCTGGTTATTCTGGCGATGGGCTTTCTGCACCCGGAACATGCCGGCGTACTTACCGAGCTGGGAGTTGCGTTCGACCAGCGCGGCAACGTAAAAACCGATCCGCGCTATATGACGCCTGTCGAAGGGGTGTTTTCCTCCGGGGATATGCGGCGGGGGCAATCGTTGATCGTCTGGGCCATTGCCGAAGGAAGAAGGGCCGGCCACTGCATCGACGCCTACCTTATGGGGTCCAGTAATCTGCCCGTCCTCTAAAAACCCGGACCGTTTCCGGGTTTTTTGCCTCTTGTTTTTTACAAAGGATTCCGGTACAATAAAGCCATGGAAGATTTTTTTATCGAAAAAAAGATCTATTACCACGATACCGACTGCGGCGGCGTGGTCTATTATGGCAATTATCTGAAGCATCTTGAAGAATCCCGCTCCGAATACTGTTACAGTAAGGGCGTCAACCTCAAAGAACTGGTAAGCCAAGGAGTCTATTTTGTGGTCGCGCACGTAGAGATAGATTACAAGGCGCCCGCCCGCTACCAGGATACCCTTAAGGTTACCACCCGCGTTGACAGGATCGGGAATTCTTCGGTATATTTTTCCCAGAAGATCCTTAAGGGCAGCATCCTTATCCTTGACTCCAAGACCACCTGGGTCTGTGTAGGCAGGGATTTTAAACCCGCAGCCGTCCCCCCGGACATAAGGCAAGCCTTATTGCCCTGAAAAAAGTATTGCCCAAACAACTCCTCGTATGATACTATAATACCACCATGAAGAGATTATGGATGGTAGCGTTATGGAGTTTTTTTATCACAGGCGCCCTTGCCCAGGAGGATACTTTGCATACGCCCACGCCCACCGTTGTCTTAGAGACAAATCAAGGCACCGTTGAGATAAAACTTTATCCTGCCGTTGCCCCCAAGGCCTGCGAGAACTTCACCAAACTTATCCAATCGGGTTATTATAACGGGTTGATCTTTCACCGCGTCATCAAGGATTTCATGATTCAGGGGGGAGACCCTACCGGTACGGGGCGGGGAGGAGAATCGGTATGGGGTAAGCCATTTGAGGACGAGGTTAGCCCTTCTGTTACCTTCGATAAACCCGGCCTCCTGGCTATGGCGAATGCCGGCCCTGCTACCAACGGCAGCCAGTTCTTCATCACCACCGCCAAGACGCCGTGGTTGAATATGCGGCATACCATTTTCGGCGAAGTCATCGCCGGCTATGACGTAGTCAAAAAAATAGAAAGCGCGCAAACCGATCAAAATGACCGGCCCCGCACGGAGCAGAAGATCCTCAAGGCGTATCTCAAATAGCCGGATCGCAGGATAGATGGCCCAAAAACCAAATCCGGAATGTATGCGCTTAGCGATCAGGGAGGCCGGAAAAAATGTGCGCCGGGGCTCTTGTGGAGGGCCGTTCGGCGCCTGCATCGTGAAGGAGGGACGCGTCCTGACGGTTGCCCGGAATGCAGTGCTCAAGAACGACGCGTCTGCCCATGCCGAAATAAACGCCATCCGTGCCGCCTGCCGCAAACTCAAAACGTTCGACCTTTCCGGCTGTACTATCTATTCGACCACCGAACCTTGTCCGATGTGCTTTGCTGCCATACACTGGGCAAGGATCCGCTCCGTTATCTACGGCACCTCCATCAGCGACGTCAAAAAACGAGGTTTCAATGAATTGGATATCTCCTGCGCGGAAATGAAGGCGCGAGGAAAAAGCAGGGTGCGCATCGTTGCGCATTTCCTTAAAAGCGAATGCCTGCGCCTGTTGCGGGATTGGGATGCGCTGCCGGCCAAGAGGGTATATTGATATGCTGATAAGAGCTATAGTATATTTGCTTATTTTTTCGCTTCTTATCTTTGCCTACGCCAGGTATATAGAAAGCAAGAGCGTATTTTTTCCCTCCCGGGAAGCGGAGTTGAACCCGAAATTCATGAGCCTGTCCTTCGAAGACATTTACTTCACTACGCCCGATAAACTTAAGATACATGCCTGGTTCATCCCCGCCGACGCCAAGTATACGATGCTGTTCTGCCACGGGAATGCCGGGAACATCTCCACCAGGCTTGATAAGATAATGCTGTTTTATGGCCTGCGGGTTAATCTGTTTTTCTTTGATTACCGGGGTTACGGCACTAGCGACGGCGCCCCTTCCGAGAAGGGGCTTTATACGGACACCAGGGCCGCGTATGAATATATGGTCAACAGGCTCAAGATTAGGCCGGACCGCATCATTGTGTACGGAGAATCGCTGGGAGGCGCTCCGGCCATTGAGCTTGCTTCGAAGGTCCAGACCGCCGGCGTCATAGTCGAAGGCGCATTCAGCCGCGCAGCGGATATGGCAAAAAGATTGCAGCCGTTTATTCCGCCTTTCCTTATTTCAGTCAAATTCGATTCTCTCTCCAGGATCGGGCGCGTAAGCGTGCCTAAATTGTTCATCCACAGCAAGGATGACGGGATAGTCCCGATGGACCTTGCCCAGAAGCTTTACCGGGCGGCTCCCGAGCCGAAATACTTTACGCAGATATCCGGTCCGCACATGACCGCGTTCCTTGATTCCAAGGATGTGTATCTGGCCGCGATAAGGTCGTTCATTGAAAGGCTCAAGTAGCCGCATGCATATCGTTACCGTCATTCTTATCGCGGCAGGCCTAGCCATGGATGCTTTTGCCGTAGCCATTACCAGCGGCCTGGCCATGAAATGCTTTAACCCCGGTAACGCCCTGAAGCTGGCCGCCTCTTTCGGCGCCTTTCAGGCGTGTATGCCGATGGCGGGATGGCTTGCAGGCACGGCCCTGCGAAACTGGATTTCCGCGGTCGACCACTGGGTGGCCTTTGTGATCCTAAGCGCCGTTGGCGGGAAAATGATCATCGAATCTTTCAAGCTCAAGGCCGAAGATCCGGCAGATTCGGCTGCCTGCCGGATGTCCGTGCCGTGGCTATTGACGGTTTCCGTCGCCACCAGTATCGATGCCCTGGCCGTAGGCGTAAGCCTCTCTTTTTTGAGCGTACCTATTATTACGCCCGCGCTGGTCATCGGGATGGTTACGTTTGCGATTTCCTTCGTCGGCGTTTATATCGGTAACCGCGTCGGCCATTTTTTTGAGAACAAAATCGAGGTCTTGGGCGGCCTTATCCTGATCGTTATCGGCGCCAAGATCCTGTTAGAACATTCGCACTAACTAAAAAGGAGGAAGAGAGTATGTTGTCTGCCATGTCTCTGGTGATTTTCCTGGGCCTGATGGTAGTCATCGGATTCTGGGGGATGAAAAAAACCGCCAGCCTCGGAGATTTCTTCCTGGGCGGCAGGACGATCGGCCCGTGGTTTTCCGCGTTTGCCTACGGCACGACGTATTTTTCCGCCGTGCTGTTTATCGGCTTCGCAGGGAAATTGGGGTGGGGATTCGGTCTTGGTGCCTTGTGGGTTGCCGCAGGCAATGCCTTGTTCGGTTCTCTTCTGGCCTGGCTTGTCTTGGGCAGCAGGACCAGGCGCATGACCCAGAACCTCGATGTCATGACCATGCCGGAATTCCTTCAAGAGCGCTACGCAGGCACCTATATAAAGTTTTTTACCGCCGCAATCGTGTTTGTATTCCTTTTGCCTTATTCGGCTTCGGTCTTCAAAGGCCTGGGGCACCTGTTTGAGGCGAATTTTCATATTTCCTATGATATGGCGCTTTTGATCATGGTCGGCATCACCGGCGTGTACCTTGTCCTGGGAGGCTATTTTGCCATAACGCTGACGGATTTCATCCAGGGGATCATTATGCTTGCCGGCTCTTTAGCAATGATCGCTGTGTTTATCGGAAAAGGCGGGGGGCTGACTCATACAATTGCCGCGATCATGGATAAGTACCCCCAGCATGTGCCCCTGGCCAAACAGCCAAGTATGATTATGCTTCTTTCCTTGGTGTTTATGACTTCGTTCGGAACCTGGGGCCTGCCGCAAATGGTGCAGAAGTTTTATGCGATCAAGGACGAGAAGGTCATCGTGAGGGCAGCATGGGCTACGTTTGTGTTTGCCGTAGTGATCACCTTCGCGGCGTACTTTACCGGCGCCATGGCGCATATATTCTATGATAAGATCCCCCTGGTAGCCGGCAAGCCGGCATTCGACCGCATTATCCCCGGGCTTCTGACCAGTCAGCTGCCGGAGGCCTTGATGGCCCTGATCCTGCTTTTGGTCCTATCTGCGTCTATGTCAACGCTGTCTTCGCTGGTGCTGGTATCCGCTTCCGCGATAGCCATTGATATGTATAAAGGGCACATCAATCCGAAGATATCCAAGACGGGATCCCTGGCAATGATGCGTTTTTTAAGCGGCGTGTTTGTGGTCATCTCTTACTTTATCGCCAGGCATGAGTTTACCCTGATCGTCACGCTCATGTCTTTATCGTGGGGTGCGGTTGCCGGTTCCTTTATGGCGCCGTTTCTCTATGGTCTGTATTGGAAAAGGACTAGCCGCGCCGGCGCAGTCGCAGGCATGGCTGCGGGTCTGCTTCTGGCAGTGGGGCTCTTTTTCTTGTGGGGGCCAGATAAATCTCCCATTGCCTCTACGGTGGCCATGGTCGCGCCCTTTGCGGTCGTGCCTTTGGTGAGCCTGTGTACCAAGCCCGTGTCGAACACGGTAGTTGACAAAGCCTTCAAAGGCATTTAAACTAAAGAAAAAAAGGAGGGTGAAGAAATGAAGAAGTTGCTGGTGGTTTTTGTAGGGGCAATACTACTGCTCGGTTTGCTGCTTCCGGTTTCCGCGTTTGCGAAGATCGATTACAAGTGGGGATGGTACGAGCGCGCGCGCTACGAGTTCTGGAAGAATCTGTTTGATACGAATAATGACACTAAGGATAACCGGGGTTATTTTTGGTTTAAAACCTCAGTGTGGGGGCAGGCGGATTTCAGCAAGGATATCAGCGTATACGCCAAGCTTACCAACAGCAATAAGGCCTATACGTATTGGTATCAATCAGCCAGTGGGAAAAAGGGATACCGGTACGACATCAACGAGGTATTCGTCGATAATCTATACCTTGATCTGAAAGATTTCTTGCAGCTTCCGGTAGATCTGCGTTTAGGAAGACAGGATTTTCTGGGTACCTACGGTGAGGGATTCATCCTTATGGACGGCACTCCCGGTGATGGCTCAAGAAGTTTTTATTTTAATGCCGCAAAAGCCACCTGGAAAATAGACAAGAAAAACACCCTGGATTTCCTTTACATGAATGACCCCAGGGATGACGATAACCTACCGATTATAAACAAGCAGAGCCCGGAAAACGTGCTTGCCTCAAGCCATGAGTGGGCAAGCGGCCTGTATCACAAGAACGATGCCTTCAAAAACCTGCACTGGGAAAATTATTATCTCTACAAGGGGGAAAAGGGGACTTCTGCTGCTGGTGCAGCGATGACTAGACAGACCACCAGGCTCAGTACCATTGGTTCCTTCGCCAAGTATAACTTTGCTCCTTCCTGGGCAGTGAGGGCGCAGTTTGCCGGCCAGTTCGGTTCGTATGGCGACAATAAAAGACAGGGCTTGGGAGGGTATGCGTATTTGGATAAGGATTTTAAAGATGCCAAGTGGTCTCCTTCAGCCAGTATCGGGTATCTTTATTTGTCTGGTGACGACACCAAGACTACCAGGAACGAAGGCTGGGATCCGATATTTTCCCGCTGGCCCTGGATATCCGAACTGTACGTGCTTAGTATAGCAGCCGATGCCGAAGCCGGTTATTGGACGAACTTAAATGCGGTGAGGGCATCTTTCGTTCTTAGGCCCACCTCAAAAACAAAACTGAGCCTTTGGTATAATTACCTGCGGGCCAATGAGAACACCGCTTCTACCACAGTGCTTTCCGGGACAGGAAAGACCAGGGGGCATCTGCCGCAGGCAAGGCTCGATTATAAGATCAACAAGAATATTAATACCTATGTCCTGGCAGAGTATTTGATTCCCGGTAACTTTTACGCAAAAAAAGATCAGGCGCTTTTCTGCAGGTATGAGTTAGAGCTTAAGTTTTAAGACGTAAAAGTCAAAAATAACCATGACTACGCGTGTTGGCATAGTCGGCGCCGGAGTCGGCGGTTTGGCTACCGCAGCACGTTTGGCCAGCCGCGGCTATAGTGTTGAAGTTTTTGAGAAACTAGGCCGCTGCGGCGGCCGCAACCACCTCCTCCAAGATCAGGGTTTTCAGTTTGACATGGGGCCATCCTTTGTCTTAATGCCTGATTTCTTCGAGGAGGTGTTTTCTTATTGCGGCAGAGATCTAAAATCCTTCCTCGATATAAAAACCCTGGACACTAGTTACAAAATCTTCTATCCGGACGGAGATAGCCTGACGGTCTGGCGGGATGCGCAGAAAACAAAAGAAGAACTGGAAAAATTAGAACGCAACAGCTCTGCGGCGTATGAGAGACTACTACGTCAGACAGCCGAAATCTACCGGTTGGTCAAACCCCTCTTGTACCGGTGTTTTACCCCCGGGCACGCATTGCATCCCGGCTACTGGCCGTTGCTCGGTAAGATAAAAGCGCTTGAATCGTATTGGCAGCTGGTAAAGAGGTTTTTTAAAACAGACAAACTCTGCTATGCCTTTACTTTTGAAGCGATGTTTATCGGAGTGTCGCCCTTTATGGCGCCGGCGTTCTATAGCGTTATCACCTACGCCGACCATGTGCAAAAGATAGCCCACCCCATGGGCGGGATGTATCAAATTCCTTTAGCCTTGGAGAAGCTGGGTAGGCAGCTGGGCGTAAAATTCCATTATAGCGCAGAGGTCAGAAGGGTCGGAAAAAGCAACGGCAACCTGTTTCTTGGTCTTGAAGCTGACCGAAAGGAATTCGATCAGGTGGTAGTCAACGCCGATTATGCGTATGCGCAAAGGGCGCTGCTTAACCGTCCCCTGCCCACATACGACTATTCCTGTTCCACGTATCTGTTATATCTTGGCCTGAAGCGCAAGGTGCCGGGCCTTGCCCACCATAACCTGTTTTTTTCCGGCGACCTGAAGAAAAACCTCACGCAGATATTTACCGATAAGAGCATGCCGCAGGACCCCTCGTTCTACGTGCATGTGCCGACCGTAACTGATGCCTCGCTTGCGCCCCCAGGCAAAGAGATCGTGTACATCCTTATCCCGGTACCGAATCTTGATGGCTCAAAGGATGAAATTGCCGGTCACCGCCAGAGGCTGCGCAAAATAGTATTTGATAAGGTTAACCGGATCGCGGGGATCGATCTCGATGGCCTTATCGAAGTCGAGCATGCTTTTTATCCGCGCGACTTTATCGACCGATATAATATCCAGTATGGTGCTACATTCGGCCTGGGGCACACCCTGATGCAAAGCGCCTTCTTTAGGCCCGCGAACCGCGACCGCAGGATTAAAAACCTTTATTTTGTCGGGGCCAGCACTCAGCCCGGAGGGGGCCTGCCTCCGGTGATCGCCAGCTCCCGTATTGTCGCGGATATGATTTGTTCTAGAGTTGTTTGAGGTAAGCGACGATTTCCTGCGTGATCCAATCAGGGGTTGAAGCGCCCGCCGTGATACCTACGCGCGCGATACCTTCAAACCAGCCTACCTTTACATCTTTTTTTGACTGGACCCAGTAGGTCTTCTTGTTCAGGCGGCGCGATATCTCATAGAGTCGGCGTGTGTTTGCGCTGGACCTTGAGCCGATAATGATCATCGCGTCGTTTTGCAGGGGCATTGATCTTATTTCTTCCTGTTTGACCCTGGTAGGCCGGCAGATGGTATTGTAGAACGCAAGCTCGGGGATAATGGCCTTAAGGAGGTCGACTATCTTGAGCACCTTTTCTATATTTTGAGTTGACTGTACAATAACCGCAGCTTTGCGTATGCCTCTCAGCCGGCCGGCCGCGATCGCATCGGCGCCATCGACCACGATGGCCTTTTGATGGAGCTGTCCGAGGATCCCGCGTACCTCGTCGTGGCTTTTGTCCCCGATAACAATGATCCTGCGACCCTTTGCCTCCATCTGGCTGGCGATGCGGTGTATCTCTTTGACCATCGGGCAGGTCGCATCCACGATGTAATAGCCGAGCCGCGCAGCTTTTGTAAAAACACCGATGCCGGCGCCGTGCGCCCGGATAAGCAAGGTTTTGCCTTTACCACCGGTAAGCCGCCGTATCTTGCGGATCCCGGCTTGCCTGACGCACGATACGACATCTTCGTTATGGACGATATCGCCGAGCATGTAGACCGGCGTCTTGCTGGCTGCGGTACGCATGGCTATATCCAGGGCCCGTTTTACCCCGGAACAAAAACCGGCGGATTTGGCTACGTTGATCTTCATAGGTAGTCGCCTTTCGTTATTACCTTGAACGCGATAGCTATCTTTCCTACATAACTGACTGTCGCACGCCTTGAGAACACATCATATCCGGCATCCTCTATTGCTTGCAGTATCCCCGCATATATCCGGCTCATCAGACAGATGACCAGCCGGTAACGCCGCGCCGGTATCAATTTGATCCCGCGTTCGGCTTTGGCATAGTAATCCCGTGCGCGGCTGATTTGGGACTGCAATAGTCCTTTCATGCTGACGGTTATTTCCCCCCGGCGGATATCCTCTTCGGATACCCCCCAGGCCAGGATCTCCTCTTGCGGCAGGTATACCCGCGCACGCGCGAAATCTTCTTTTATGTCCCTCAAGATATTGGTTAATTGCATGGCGATCCCCAGGTGTACGGCTGCTTCCTGGGCGTCATGGGTGTCGCCCTTGAATACCTTGCACATGATGAGCCCTACTACCCCGGCTACCCTATAGCAATAGGCGTATAATTCGCCAAAATCCCTGTAACGGGTTTTGGATACGTCCATGCGCATACCTTCGATGAGCTGGTCAAAGTAGCGCCGGGGGATACGATAGGTTTCTACGGTCTTGCGAAAGGCCAATACGAGAGGCTCCTCTGTAGCTGAGCCGTCGTATGCGCAGGCGATACGGCGTTCCATTCCCCGGATCCTTGCCGCGGCGCCTTCAGGGCCTCCTGTGTCTACGGTTTCGTCGCTGAGGCGGCATATGGCGTATATGGCGTATGCGGCCTGTTTTGTTTTTCCGGGGAGGAAATGCGAGGCAAAATAAAAGCTCTTTGCCGCCGCCCTGGTAATTCCGGCAGCCAGCAGGAATCCTGTTCGAGTTGCGGTATCTGTTGCAGCATCAGACATGGCACTATTTTACCGCGCAGGCGCTCCCAAGGCAATAGAAGAAAAACCAGAAACGTCCCCGGTTTTTTGATACAATATAACTGCTATGTCAAAATACATGATGGTGCTGTTGTGTTCCGGGGCCGTCCCGTTCGCGCTGAGTTTTTGGCCGGGGCTGCGGCTCTACCGTAATCTGGCGGCAATGGCCTCCAGCATTGCTGTCGTGCTTCTGGTCTTTGGCGGCTGGGATGTCTATGCGACCTGGCGCGGCCACTGGTATTTTAATCCCAGTGCTGTCTGGGGTTTCCGGATCATCAACCTTCCCCTGGAGGAGGTTTTGTTCTTTGTGGTGATACCGTTCTGTTGCATTTTTACCTGGGAAACGCTGCAGTATATGAAGCAAAGAATGCGATGAGAGAATACACCCTTATTGCCGCCATATCGGTATTGGTAACTATTGCCGTCGACAGGCTCAGCCGGGCCAAGCTCCTGAAGAGAAAAGATTTCTATATTTTTCTTTTGGTCATATTCGTTTTTAAGTTTCTGGTCAACGGCTATTTGACCGGCCAGGGCGTCGTCCTCTACAATCCGCGATTTTTCCTGGGCTTAAGATTAGGCAGCATTCCGCTTGAGGATTTCCTGTTTGGCTTTAGCATGGTAGCGCTCACCATTATTTTCTGGGAACGCTTCAAAAAGGCAAAGATATGAAGAGGGCGTTGTGCGTATGGCTGGCAGCGGGATTCCTGGTGTGTTGGTACGCTGCAGGATATGCCTGGCAGTGGCAGAGGCTTCATGAGGAAGCGGACAAAAAAGACGTAGCCGCTGCGCTTACCAAAACAAAACTTGATTCGGGGTCTCTTCAGGATCTGTATGTGTTGGGGCTGGCGTACTTAAATCAGCACAGGGACAAAGAAGCGGGAGCGCTTTTTAGCCGGATCATTACTGCTGAGCCCGGGAATCTGGAAGCGCGGTGGGGGCTGGCGGAAGTGGCGCGGCGCCAGCATAAGCTAAAAGAAAGCGAAGAACAATTGAAAGCGATCATTCGCGCCGATCCCGCTTTCTCTCCCGCCTACATAAGCCTGGCTTACCTGCAGTATATTAAAGCGGAATTCGAGGCAGCTACGGTATCGGCGTATAAGGTTATCAAGCAGGGCAGGAGCAAGGTTGACCTCAGTAACTTTACGCGCGCCTACCTGATATACGGAGGAGCCAAGGGCATGGTAGCGCAGTACGGCGGGCCGCTCTCTAAAGCAATCAACGGGCCGGCGATCTACCCGAGCCTCAAAAAAGCCGAATCTCTCCAATCGAATTCCCCGGCTGTCTTTTTCGGCCTGGGCAGCTTTTATCTTCTGGCGCCTTCTCTTATAGGAGGAGACATGGATAGGGCCGGGATGTACCTGGAGAAGGCTGTCAAGGTAGATCCGCTTTTTGTGGATGCCTATGTAAGATTAGCGCAGTGGTATAAGATCAAGGGCGATAATCAAAAGTACCAAGAATACCTGGAAAAAGCGCTGGCGATAGACCCGCAAAGCGAGGTAGCCTTGGATATCAAAAGCGGAAGGTGCCGGTTTATCTGCCCGGCAAAAGCAGGAAGGTAGCCTATAGCCCGAGGATCTTCTCGGAGTATTCCAGGAGAGACCGCGTATAGGAGGGGCGCATCCCGCAGCCAAAGAGCAGGGTGCGCGCTTTTTTTTGGAAGCCGGCGATTTCATTCTCGGCATACGCTAAAGCCCCGGATTCGGAAATAAGGCGCCGCATTTCCAGCAGCTCGGCGCGGCCGGCGTTGTCTTTGCCGAAGATCGTTTGTATCCGGCGCCTGCCTTTCGGGGCCGTATGGTTGTAGGTATACCAAATAAGCAGGGTTTTTTTGGCTTCTTTCAGGTCCGCAAGCGATGATTTCCCGGTTTTGTCCTCCTCGCTGAACATCCCCAGTATATCGTCTTTTATCTGGAAGGCCCTGCCCAGCAGTATCCCGTAATAGGAAAGGTCGCGCACGTCTTTGGCTCCTGCGCCGGCAAGGATCGCTCCCGCAGCCAACGGACAGGAAAACGTATAGTAGGCGGTCTTGTAATCGTAGATCTTGTAGACGTCCTCTTTGGTCAACTGCTCTATCGCTTGCGTGCCGCATAAGAGCTCGATGAATTCCCCGCTGCCGGTGAATATGGCAGCCTCGATGAATTTCTTAAGGGCGTTTTCTTTACGTTGCCTGTTTTCGCGTATGGACAGAAAGGCGTGGATCGCCGTAGCGTACATGATATCCCCGATGACTATCGCCAGGTCCTGGCCGCTGAACTTGACTTTTTTAAAGCGGCCCAGATAGCCGTCCAGCATCTTGTGCATCGAAGGTTTGTTCCTGCGCATATCGGCCTTGTCGATGATATCGTCATGCACCAGCATGAAATCATGCAGCAGTTCTATGGACAGGGCGCTGGTATAAAGGCCGGGGGTCCCGGATGTTCTTGAGAAGCCAAGATACCCGGTGACGAATAAGATGGGGCGGATCCGCTTGCCGTCTCTGAGCACAAAGTCGCGTATGCTGGTGAAGATCAGGGGAGAGATCTTGCTGAGCGAGTAGACCTTATCGACGTGCTTGAGGAAGAGGGGCAGGCTTTTTTCGATCCTGGTTTTTATGGCGGCAAACATGCCTTATCTTACCACAGAGTATTTGTTCTGACAATTTCTATTGCAGGGGCCAGAGTATAAAAACGAGCAAATCCCAGGACGCGTGCGAGATCAGGCCGGGCCAGACCGAACCGAACTTTTTGAACATCGCTCCCCAAAAAAGGCCGCAGACCAGCGCAGCGGTCATGAGCACGGGGTTCAAAGAGCCGGCATGGATGCCGGCATATAACAGCGAAGCGCAAAGCCATCCTTGCGTGCTTCCCAGTTTTTCCGCCAGCCGGTGCTGGATGAATCCCCTCCAGAATATTTCTTCCGCCGGCCCTATCCAGAAGAAAAGCAGCATCGCGACGTAGGCAGCAGGGGTTCCGGCCTTGCGGCTGTACACAGCGGCGATCTGCTGCCTGGCAAAGGGGGCGAAATATTCCAGGCTCACGCGGCTGGCCAGGAACACGACATACAGCACGTAGGCCGAAGCAATGCCAACGGTAAAGTAGCGCAGGCGCAACTCATATAAACGCCGGTTATCTTTGCGGCCGAGGATAAGGCTGCCGGCACCGAGTATCCCCGCGGCGGCGGCCAGCAATAACCAGAAGGGGATATGCGGCGATGTCCAGGGAGAAAATAACATGAGCCAGAAAACGGCCGCACTTGCGCATAAGACGTAGACGGCCTTCATGAGCGCAGCCTGGCGATAAGCAGGGATAAGGCAAGCAGTGTGCCGAAGGCAAGATGGAGCTTTGCGGTTTCCACGTCCGCTGCGGCGATCTGCTGCGGGTTATCCGGCAGGCTTGTCCCTACGGTTTTAATATTTCGTATGGCCAAAGGAAGGCTTAAGGCTACCAGGGCAGACCAGGCCGGAAGGACCGCCGTTACGATCATGATCAACACGCCGGCATAGGCAGAACCGATAAGCAGGAAATATGTCCTCTTGGCCAGCCGCCAGCCCAGGATCATTTCCAGGGTTTTGACTTTTGCCGCCTTGTCATAAGGTATATCGCGCAGATTGTTGGCGTTGAGTATCGCAGCAACCAGGAACCCCACTGGAAGGGAAACATACAAAGCCCTTGCCTGGAAGGCACCGGTGAGGGCATAATAGGCGCCGGCAACCATCAGGGGCCCCATCAGCAGGAATACCATGATATCTCCCAGGCCGAGGTATTTGTAGCCTACGGGCCCGGCGCTGTAGAAATAGCCGCCCGAGATCCCCGCGAGGCCGATGAGCAGCATAGGCAGGCCGCGTACGGTCACCAGGATCAGGCCCAGAAGGAAGCTCAATCCTAACAGGGCGTATCCTTCGAGCAGGACTTCTTTTGGGTTAAGCAGCCCGTCTACGAGCACGCGGCTTGAGCCAAAGGTATGTTTTTGATCGACGCCCTTTTTGAAATCGAAATATTCGGCTATGACGTTGGTAGAGGCATGTAGCAGGAGAGAGCAGATGATGACCAGCGGATAGAGCCGCCAGGCCACCTGTCCCGGATAAGAGAGCGCAAGCGCTCCGGCGATCAATACCGGTATCAGTGAGGCAGGAAAGGCAAAGGCGCGCACTGCCTGAAGCAACGCCTTTGTTTTAGGCGCGCGCATCGGCCTTTACGGCAACAGGCTGTATTTGCCTGGCCCGATAAAGATCAGGCTGAAAAAAACAATCGCATTATTAAGCGCATGCGACGCCGCCAGGAAACCGTCGCCTTTTTTCAAATGCATGGCACCGGCCACGCACATGGTAATGGTCAGGAGGATGCAAAAGAGGCGGAAGAAAATGCCGAAGATCAGGCAGACTCCGCCGACCGCCATGGAAAATGCGGCCATGAACCCCCAGAAGACAGGCAGGAAGGTGATACCCACGCTTCCCATGGCCATGCCTAAGCCTTCCCACATCTTTGGGCCGGCAAGAAGCTTGGGAGCGCCGTAATATACGAACATCAGGCCTACTCCTATGCGCAAAATAAGCAGCCCTGCATCCCGGTACTTATCCAAAAAATCAAGTATCATAGAGCACCTCCTTGAGCACCTTAAGTTTTTATCTAGCGCAATCCTTGCGAACGCAGTGAGCAAGGGTTGAGCATCGAGCACCTTGGTTTTGAATCTAGCGAAACTCTGCCGAGCAATGCGAGGCAGAGTAAGGTATAAGTACTTTGCTCCTACTTATATTTTAAATCAACCTCCGGCACTGTCAAGAGAAAGTAGGATGGTTTTACCTTTTGTGGTACAATAATCCCATGGCCAGGATCCTCATCATCGGTTGCGGTTTCGCAGGCCTGTCCGCAGCGCAGGCCCTTGCCGGTTCAAGGCGGCGGCAGGAGGTTGTCGTAATCGACCGGGGCGCGTATTTCAATTTCTTGCCCATGCTGCCGGACGTGGTGGGCCGCAACGTTGCCCCCCGATACCTGACCTATCCGATCCGGTCTTTAAGCCGCACCCTGGGGTTTGGTTTTCTCAATCAGCAGGTCAGCCGCCTGGACCTGGACAAAAAAATAGCCTATACCCCAGAGTCCGTCCCTTATGACTACCTGCTCATCGCCAGCGGTTCGGAAACCAATTTCTACGGTAACGATCGGATCAAAAAGCTGGCGTATAAGCTGGATGATGCCGAAGACGCCCGCAAGATCCGGGACGCCGTTACGCAAGGCGGTTTTACTACCTATATAGTCTCCGGAGGAGGCTACACGGGCGTTGAGATCGCCACTAATATTAAAAGGCGCCTGCAGGCAAGCCGTCAGCCGGGCAGGGTGGTCATTATCGAACGCGCGCCCTCTCTTCTCGGGCCGCTGCCGGAGTGGATGAAAGCGTACGTAACCGCGAATGTACAAAAATTGGGCATAGAGGTTTTTACCAACAGCATGATCGACAGGCTGGATGATGACGGGACCATCGTGTCCGGAAAGAACGTCTTCCCCAAGGCTATGCTTATCTGGGCAGCCGGCGTAAGAACCCCTGATTTCGTGCAGGATCTTAAGATAGACAAAACCCCCCAGGGCAGGTTGAAGGTTGACCCGTTTTTGAGGATTGCCCCCGGCTGTTTTGTTGCCGGAGATAGCGCCTGTGTAGCCTGGCAGGCAGGTTTCTTGAGGATGGCGGTCCAGTTCGCCATAACCCAGGGCGCCTGCGCTGCCGCAAATATCGCCAGAGATATCGCAGGAAAAAGCCTGGTCCCTTACCGTCCCGTAGATTTTGGCTATCTTATCCCCCTGGCCAATAACCGGGCCTGCGGTAGCGTCCTGGGGGCAAACCTGAAGGGCGTCTTTCCTCTTGCGCTGCATTATCTGATGTGCCTGTATCGTTCTTACGGCTGGAAGAACAGGGCCGGCATCATAAAAAATTTATTGACAAAATAGTCAGGCATGGTATTATTTGGGTGATTTGTTACGGACAAAGACGTCCCTGACAACAGGGGCGTCTTTATTTTTTTGGCGTTTTGTGCTTATAAAATAGGCAATCTGTGCGTAATAAACATTCAACAAAGGAGGGAGACAAATGAACTTGCGCTCGCCAGGAGGCAACGATGCCACCAGGACCTTTAACCGGTCCAAAAACGTAGTTCCCTGTTCAGGTTTGTGTTCCCGTTGCCTTGAATCATGCCGCGGCAACTGCGAAGTCTTCAAATCCTCGTTTCGCGGCAGAGAAGTGATCTATCCCGGACCGTTCGGCGAAATGACTGCCGGCGGAGACAAAGATTATCCCGTTGATTATTCCCATCTTAATATCCAGGGGTATGCCCAGGGAGCCAAGGGCCTGCCGAAAGGCGTCCAAGGTAACCCGGATACCGCAACATTCCCCGGCGTAAACACGGAGACAGAGTACGGCTGGGATAAAAAGGTCAAGATGAGAATGCCGATTTTTACTGGCGCCTTGGGCTCAACCGAGATCGCCCGGAAGAATTGGGAACATTTCGCCATCGGTGCGGCCATATCCGGCGTCACCATCGTCTGCGGCGAGAACGTCTGCGGTATCGATCCGAAGCTGGAGCTTGACAGTAAGGGCAAGATTACCAATGCCCCGGACATGGACAGGCGTATCGAAGTTTACAAGAGGTTTCACGACGGCTGCGGAGAGATCCTTGTCCAGATGAACGTCGAAGACACGCGTCTGGGCGTGGCCGAATATGTGCATAAAAAACATAAACTGGAAACCATCGAATTGAAATGGGGGCAGGGCGCCAAATGTATCGGAGGCGAGATCAAGGTCAAAAGCCTGGAGAGGGCCCTGGAATTAAAGAAGCGCGGCTACATCGTTACCCCCGATCCGACCGTCTCCGCCAACCAGGAGGCATTCAAGGCAGGGGCGATCAAAGAGTTCGAAAGGCATTCGCGCCTGGGTTTTGTCTCCGAGGAAGGTTTTGTGAAAGAGATCAAACGCCTCAGGGACTTAGGCTTCAAGAGGATCACCTTAAAGACAGGCGCCTATTCCATGGTCGAGCTGGCCCAGGCGATCAAGTTCTCTTCTGCGGCCAAGGTAGACCTGTTGACCATCGACGGCGCACCTGGCGGCACCGGTATGAGCCCCTGGAGGATGATGCAGGAATGGGGCATTCCCACCCTGTATCTGCAGGCGCTTACCTATGAGTTCTGCGAAAAGCTTGCCAAAAAGAAAGTAAGGATCCCGGATATTGCCATTGCCGGAGGATTTGCGCTTGAGGACCACATTTTCAAGGTGCTGGCTTTGGGCGCTCCCTATGTCAAGGCAGTCTGCATGGGCCGGGCCTTGATGATACCGGGTTTTGTAGGCAAGAACATCGGCGAATGGATCAAGGCCAACAACCTCCCGCCGACCGTCTCCGAATTCGGGGCCAAACCCGAGGAGATCTTTGTCTGTTACGAGGAATTGGCACAGAAGTACGGCAAAGATATGAAAGATATCCCCCTGGGCGCAGTTGGTATTTACACCTTTGCGCAGAGGCTGAAGGTTGGCCTGCAGCAGTTGATGGCCGGTTCGCGTAATTTCTGTCTCAGCAGTATTTCACGCAAGGACATCATGAGCTTGACCGAGGATGCCGCAAAAGTCACCGGCATACCGTATGTCATGGATGCCTATCGCAAGGAAGCGGAGAAGGTCCTTAATTCCTGATCCGTCTCCGGCGTATTCCCTAAGGCGCCTCCTTGAAAAAGGAGGCGCCTTTTTTATTGTTGTGTGCCGCCAACAACTCTGGTTGAAAGGAAGCCGTTTTTGCAGTAAAATAATGTAGAAGGATGCATATGGAAAATACGCGTAAGCAAAACAAAAAACAGGCAGCGCCTCCGTCAACCAAAGACCTTATCGAATCCCAGGCCAAATACGAAGCTATCGTAGAGGCCTTCAACGGTCTCATCTATATCTGCTCAGAGGATTACAAGGTCGAGTTCATGAACAAGCATTTTATCGAACGCACGGGCTTCAATCCCGTCGGCCAGTCTTGTTATAAGGTGATCCACAACCTGGATAGCGTCTGCCCCTGGTGCGTAAATCAGAAGGTCTTCCGGGGAAAAGCGGTTTCCTGGGAAGTGCTCAGCCCCAAGGACAACCGCTGGTATTATGTCGTCAATACCCCCATCCGCCACCCCGACGGCCGCCTCTCGAAGATGGCGATGATCCATGATATTACCGACCGCAAGAAAATGGAAGAGGCCCTGCAAAAAAAGAGGGAACAGGTCATCAGTTTTCAAAAAGCTCTTTTCGAACTGGTCAAAATGAACAGCGCCCAGCAGGAACCGACGTTGCGCAAGATAACCGAGGTTGCCGCAAAGAAATTGGCGGTAGAGCGGGTCGGCATCTGGCTTTTCAATAAAGAGCGCACCGAGGCCGTCTGTTACGATCTGTATAACGCACTGTCGCGTACGCACGAAAAAGGGGCAACCTGCGGGGACGGCAGGCAGGCGCGGTGCTTCCGCGTCTTGGAGAAAAGCTGTATCCAGTCCAGCGATAATACCAAAGACGCCCTGTCAGGCGCTGCGTCTTTCATGGATATCCCCGTTTGGTTCCGCGGTAAGGTCTGCGGCCTTCTCTGCCTTGAGCATACCGGCCCTAAGCGAAGCTGGCAGCTGGAAGAGCAGGATTTCGCGGTTGCCCTGGCGGAGATAATCGCATTGGCGCTTGAAGCCTCCGAAAGCGCCCGTTCCGAAGAGGCCTTGCGGCAGGCGCGCGAAGACCTGGAGGAAAGAGTCCAGCGCCGCACGATAGAATTGGTCAAGGCGAATCTCGAGTTAAAGTCTGAGATTTCCGAACGCACGCGTATCGAAGCGGTCCTGAGGGAATCGGAAAACCAGTACCGTGCCATCTTCGAGAATACCGGTACCGCCATGATCATCATCGAAGAAGACATGGTGATCTCCATGGCCAACCGGGAATTCGAAAAACTTTCCGGGTATGCCCGTTCGGAGGTCGAAGCAAAAAAGAATTACCTGGAATTCATTGCGCAAGACGATGCCAAACGCATAAAAGAGCACCATCGGCTGCGCAGGATAAGGCCCGAACATGCGCCGCGGAATTACGAGTTCCAGTTCCGCAACAGGGCCGGCGGGATACGGGACATCTATGCGACGGTCAGCATGATCCCGGGGACCAAAAAAAGCGTAGCCTCGCTGATGGACGTAACCGAGTAAAGCTTGACAGCTTTTGTAAATATGGTATAGTACTATGCGTAGCTTGCAGGCGAGCTACTTTCGAAAACAATGGCGTTTTAGAGGCGGTACTGTCACCTCTAAAGCGCCTTTACTTTTTTAAAGATGGCAAAATACATATTTGTGACCGGCGGGGTTATTTCAAGCCTGGGGAAAGGCATCACTTCCGCTTCGATAGGCAGGGTCCTTGAGTCGCGCGGCTTGAGGGTCGCCCTGATGAAATTCGACCCTTATATCAATGTCGACCCCGGCACCATGAATCCGTATCAGCACGGAGAGGTGTACGTGACCGATGACGGCGCCGAGACCGACCTTGACCTTGGCCACTACGAGAGATTCACACATACCAAGAGCACCCGCTTCAACAATGTCACTACCGGCCAGGTATACAATGCGGTTATCTCCCGCGAGAGGCGCGGCGATTATCTCGGCAAGACCATACAGGTCATCCCGCATATCACCAACGAAATAAAAGACCGGATCAGGAAAGTAGCCTCGGTTTCCGGGGCCCAGGTCGTGCTTGTCGAAATAGGCGGGACGGTCGGAGACATCGAGAGCCTCCCCTTCCTGGAGGCGGCCAGGCAGCTCGGGCTGGATGTGGGCAGGGAGAATGCCTTGTATGTGCACGTTACCCTGATTCCCTTTATCAAGGTCGCCGGAGAGATCAAGACCAAGCCTACCCAGCACAGCGTGGGCACCCTGCGCGAAATCGGGATCCAGCCGGACATACTCATCTGCCGGACGGAAAAGATCCTTTCCGCGGAGGTAAAGGAAAAAATATCGTTGTTTTGCAACGTCAGGGAAGAGGCGGTCATCGAAGCCAAGGATGTGGATTCGATTTATCAGGTCCCCATCATTTTCAGCAACCAGGCGCTGGACCGGATCATTCTCAAGCACTTCAATCTCAAGTGCAAGGCTTCCGATTTAAAAGGCTGGCAGAAGGACGTGGTGGATAAGGCCGTCAATCCCCGCTATAAGGTTACCATCGCGGTGGTAGGTAAATACATCGGCCTCCAGGATGCCTATAAGTCTATCTATGAGTCTTTGGTCCATGCCGGTATCGCCAACGATGCCAGGGTGGAATTGGAGAAGGTCGATTCCGAGGACATCGAAAAGGAAGGGCCCGACCGTTTCTTAAAGAACGCCTCCGGGGTCCTGGTGCCCGGAGGGTTCGGTTCCCGCGGCATTGAAGGCAAGATCAAGGCGATCCAGTATGCCCGCAGCAGGCGCATCCCGTTTCTGGGCCTGTGCCTGGGGATGCAGTGTGCGGTCATCGAATTCGGCAGGAACGCCTGCGGCTTGACCAATGCCAACTCCACGGAGTTCAATAAGAATACGCGTTATCCGGTCATTAGCCTTCTTGAGGAACAAAAAAAGATCAAGGATCTGGGCGGGACCATGCGGCTGGGCGCCTACCCCTGCAAGATCGCCAGGCAGACCAAGGCCCACGCTATTTACCAGAAAGACCTTCTCTGGGAGAGGCATCGCCACCGTTATGAATTCAACAACGCCTATCGAAAACTCTTCGAGAAAAAAGGGATGGTTTTTTCCGGGATATACCCGAACAAGGGGCTGGTGGAAATAGTCGAGATCAGAGATCACCCGTATTTTGTCGCCGTGCAGTTCCATCCCGAATTCAAGTCCCGGCCGGATAAAGCGCATCCGCTGTTCAGGGAATTTATCAGAGCTGCCCTGCGGATTCAGCCCGCACCATAGCGCGCGAATTGTGTTTACAAAACACAGAGGGCATACTATAATGTGCCCCGGTCTAATCCTTCCAAAGTGGTATCCCTATGCATGCGATATTAGCGTTAGAAGACGGAACGATATTTAAAGGTCGCTCCTTCGGTGCCTCCGGAGAGCGGTACGGCGAGGTGGTTTTTAACACCAGCATGGCCGGTTATCAGGAGATCATTACCGATCCTTCCTACAAGGGCCAGATTGTCACGATGACGTATCCGCTCATCGGCAATTACGGCGTCAATGACGAGGACGCCGAATCCCGGCAGCCCTTCGTCGATGGTTTTGTGGTCAAGGAATACAGTAAGATCGCCAGTAACTGGCGCTGCCGGCAGAGCCTCGGGGATTATCTTGCGCAGCACGGTATCGTAGCCATCGAAGGCATCGATACCCGGGCGCTTACCTTGCACATACGCCAGTCGGGAGAACTGAAGGCGGTATTGTCTACCCAGGACCTGGATGCCCAGAGCCTGATCCGCAAGGCCAAGGCATCGGCGGGACTGGTCGGCATCGACCTGGTCAAGGAAGTGGCTGCCGAGAAACCCTATGAATGGAATACCCGAGGCATACACCGGGTAGCCGTGCTTGACTGCGGGATAAAATTCAATACCTTGCGCCTCTTGGCAAAACATAATTGCAAGGTTGTGGTGGTCCCTGCCAAAACCGCCGCCACGGACATCTTGAAACTCAAGCCCGCGGGCCTGCTCCTTTCTAACGGCCCGGGCGACCCGGCTGCGGTACCGTACGTGGTTGAGACGGTAAAAGCGCTCATAGGCAAGCTGCCCATGTTCGGGATCTGCCTCGGGCATCAGATGCTCGGCCAGGCCCTGGGCGGCAAGACGTACAAGCTTAAATTCGGCCATCACGGCGGCAACCACCCGGTTCAGGATACCAGGACCGGCAAGGTGTATATTACCGTGCAGAACCACGGTTTTTGCGTAGATATCGATTCCTTGAACAAGAAGGATATCGAACTGACCCACATCAACCTCAACGACCGCACGCTCGAAGGCATGCGGCACAAGAAGCTGCCCATATTTTCCGTTCAGTTCCACCCTGAATCCGCTCCCGGTCCGCATGATGCAGAATACCTGTTCGACAGATTTATCGCCATGATGGAGAAGCCTCGTGCCTAAACGAAAAGACATAAAGAAGATTCTCATCATCGGCGCCGGCCCGATCGTCATCGGCCAGGCGTGTGAGTTCGATTATTCCGGGAGCCAGGCGTGCAAGGTGCTCAGGCAGGAAGGATTCGAAGTGGTGCTGGTCAATTCCAACCCTGCTACGATTATGACCGATCCGCAAATGGCCGATCATACCTATGTCGAGCCTATCGTGCCGGAGATAGTCGCCAAGATCATCGCCAAGGAAAGGCCGGATGCGCTGCTGCCGACCCTGGGAGGCCAAACCGCCCTGAATACCGCCGTGGCCCTGGCCGAGGAGGGTGTCTTAAAGAAATACAAGGTTGAGACTATCGGCGCCAACATCAAGGCGATCAAAAAAGCCGAAGACAGGAAATTATTCAAAGAGGCGATGCAGAAGATCGGCCTCGACCTTCCCAAGAGCGGCCAGGCGTATACCCTCAAAGAGGCCCGCCAGATCGCCACGCGGATCGGCTTCCCGGTGATTATCCGGCCCAGCTTTACCCTCGGGGGGACCGGGGGCAGCGTCGCTTATAACATCGAGGAGTTCCAGGAGCTTGCCCAGCGCGGCCTTGAGTCAAGCATGATCAGCGAAGTCCTCATCGAAGAATCCGTGGTGGGCTGGAAGGAATTCGAGCTGGAGGTCATGCGGGACCTGAAGGATAACGTGGTGATCATCTGTTCGATAGAGAATTTCGACCCCATGGGGGTCCACACCGGAGACAGCATTACGGTGGCCCCTGCCCAGACGTTGACCGACCGGGAGTATCAAAAGATGCGCGATGCGGCTATTGCCTGTATCAGGGAGATCGGCGTAGAGACCGGAGGGTCCAATATACAATTTGCGGTGCACCCGGGGACCGGCCGCATGGTGGTCATCGAGATGAACCCGCGCGTCTCCCGCAGTTCGGCCCTGGCTTCCAAGGCCACCGGGTTTCCCATTGCCAAGATCGCCGCAAAGTTAGCCGTCGGCTACACCCTCGATGAGATCCCCAACGATATCACCAAAGAAACGCCGGCCTGTTTTGAGCCGTCGATCGATTATTGCGTAGTAAAGGTCCCGCGCTTTACGTTCGAAAAATTCCCTTCTGCCGACCCGACATTGACGGTTTCGATGAAATCGGTGGGGGAGGCCATGTCGATCGGCCGGACCTTCAAAGAGGCGCTCCAAAAAGGGCTGCGCTCCCTGGAGATCAAAAAATCCGGTCTGGAGAGCGTTTTGTTCAAAGACCCCTGCGCAGCGCAGGCGGATCCGGCCCTCGCGCACAGGATCGACGTGCAGCTGAGAACCCCCAATGCCGAGCGGATCTTCTACATCGCCGACGCATTCCGGGCGGGCATGGGCATCGAGAAGATCAACGAACTGACCGCCGTCGACCGCTGGTTCCTGCATAATATCAAGGAGATCGTCGAGCTGGAGAAGGAGATTGCCGCCGGCTCTCCCCAGATAAGTCCGGAGTTGCTGGGCAGGGCCAAAGAATACGGGTTCAGCGATACTCAACTGGCCAGGCTTCTGGGTAAGACAGAAGAACAGATCACTGCGTTGCGCAAAAGCCTCGGGATGAGCCCCGTCTTTAAGCTGGTGGATACCTGCGCCGCCGAATTCAAGGCCTTCACGCCGTATTTCTATTCTACCTACGACAAGTAAAGCCCATTTTGTTTTACAAAACCAATTTTCTATATTATAATGTGCCTAATAATTGTGCATACCCATGATGAAAAAAATCGGCTTTGACAACGAAAAATACCTGAAAGAACAGACCGAGGCCATCCTTGACCGGGTCAGGAAAGTCCAGAACAAGCTTTATCTGGAATTCGGAGGGAAGCTCTGTTTCGACTACCACGCTGCGCGCGTCCTTCCCGGCTACGACCCCAACGTCAAGATACGGCTACTGCAGTCGTTGAAAGACAAGGTCGATATCATCCTGTGCATCTATGCGGGGGATATCGAGAGGGGCAGGGTGCGCGGAGATTTCGGTATCACCTATGATGCCGCCACCTTGAAGCTTATCGATGACCTCAGGGTCTGGGGCCTGCCGATGCCGGCAGTGGTCATTACGCGTTTTGCCAATCAGTCTTCCGCGGTCATCTTCAAGAACAAGCTTGAGCGCCGCGGGGTCAAGGTGTATCTGCACTATCCCATTGAAGGGTATCCGGCCGACGTAGACCTGGCCGTCAGCAAAGACGGTTTCGGCAGGAACGACTATATCCCGACTAAAAATCCCCTGGTAATCGTCACCGGCCCCGGCCCGAACAGCGGGAAGCTGGCTACCTGCCTTTCGCAGGTATATCAGGAACATCAACGGCAGGTGCATGTCGGCTACGCCAAATTCGAGACTTTTCCCATCTGGAATCTGCCGTTGAAACACCCGGTGAATGTCGCCTATGAAGCGGCCACTGCCGATATCCAGGATTTCAACCTCGTCGACCCGTTCCATCTGACCAAATACAATAAGACCGCCATCAATTATAACCGGGACGTGGACAGTTTCCCCATACTGAAGCTTATCCTCAACAGGATCTTCGACCAGAATGCGGACCTGCCGATGTATAATTCTCCTACCGATATGGGGGTCAACCGCGCCGGTTTCGGTATCGTGGATGATGCGGTCGTGCAGGAGGCGGCAAGGCAGGAGTTGGTCAGAAGGTATTTCCGCTACAATACCGAGTATGTCTTAGGTATAGAAAAAAAAGAGACGCCGGACCGCGTGGTGCGGCTCATGGAAGAAATGGCAATCAAAGTTACGGACCGCAAGGTAGTCGAAGTGGCTAGAAAAACAGGCGAAGAGGCCGAAGCTAAGGGCAAGGGCAACGAAGGCATCTTTTGCGGTGCGGCTATCGAGCTGCGGGACGGCCGCATCATTACCGGCAAAAACTCCCGTCTCATGCACGCCGCCTCGGGCCTAATCCTGAACGCCGTCAAAATCCTTGCGAACATCCCGGATGAGATTCTGTTGCTTTCGCCGCAGGTCATCAACCAGATCGCCAAGCTCAAGGAGGGCATCTTGAACGCCGAATCCGAAAGCCTTGACCTGGAAGAAACGCTCATTGCCCTGTCCATAAGTGCGACGACCAACCATACGGCGGAATTGGCAATGAACAAACTGGTGGAGCTGCGGGCCTGCGAAGTCCACATGACCCACATCCCGACCCCGGGAGACGACGTGGGCCTGAAACGATTAGGGGTTAATCTTACCACCGACGGGAAATTCTCTTCGCGCAACCTCTTTGTCACCTAGCCTCAAGGGCGGATCCCTATGCCGATCAGCGTCAGATTCTTAGGCGGAGTCAGGAGTGTGACCGGCTCCAGCCATCTTATCACCAACTGCGACAAGGCCCAGGTCTTGCTTGATTGCGGCTTATTCCAGGGGCCACGCGACGAATTCTATAAAGTCAATACGACCTTCCGCTACAACCCCCACAAGCTAAACGCGCTCCTTCTGTCCCATGCCCACATCGACCACTGCGGCAATATCCCCAGCCTGATCAATAAAGGCGCGCGCTGCCGGGTCTATGCGACGGAGGCAACGCGCGACCTGTGCAGGTTGATGCTGGAGGATTCCGGCAAGATCCAGGAAGAAGATATCAAGTACGTCAACAAGATCAACCGGCGCCTGGGTCTCCCCCTGAGAAAGCCCTTATATACCAGCAGGGATGCCTCCCGGGCCATCAAGAGGATACATCCGCTTGAGTATGAAAGGAGATATTGCGTAGCCAGGGATGTGTTTGCGACCTTTCACGATGCCGGCCACATACTGGGTTCGGCCATCATCGTAGTAGAGATCAAGGACAAAGAGCGGTCGGTCCGGCTGGGGTATGCGGTAGACCTGGGCAGGAAAAACCTTCCGCTCATCAACGATCCGGTGGTGCCCAAGGGCCTGGATTACCTTATCGTGGAAAGTACCTATGGCGGCAGGCTCCATGCGCCCATCGAAGAGACCAAGAACCGCCTGAAAGACGTGATCGTGCGTACCGTCGGCCGGGGCGGCAAGATCCTGATCCCTTCATTCAGCCTTGAGCGTACGCAAGAGGTCACCTATTTCCTGAATGAGCTCCTGAAAGAGAATGCCATACCTTCGGTCCCTATCTATGTCGACAGCCCCCTGGCAACGGATATCACCGAGGTCTTCAAATATCACGTCAGGTATCTCGATGAAGAAACGCGCCAGGCAATAAGCCGCGGAGACAGCCCCTTTGAGTTTTTGAACCTGCGTTACGTGCGCGACCAGAAAGAATCCAAGAGGCTCAACATCGATAAGCGGCCGATGATCATTATTGCCGGTTCGGGGATGTGCGAATCCGGAAGAATACTGCATCACCTCAAGAACAATATCGCCGAATCGAGGAACACGATTCTGGTGGTCGGCTACATGGCTAAAGACACGCTCGGCAAAAAGATCGTGGATAAAGCCCGCATTGTGCGCATATTCGGCGTGGAGTATGAATTAAACGCGGAAGTGACGGTCATCAATGCGTTCTCCGGCCATGCGGATAAGAACGACCTGGTCAATTTTGTATCCGAGTGCCTTCCGTTGAAACGGATATTCCTGGTACATGGGGACCAGGAGCAATCCCAGATGTTGTTTGATTCCCTCTCTCAAGCAGGCCTGCCGGTGTATACCCCTACCGAAAACGAAGAAATAATGCTCTAGAAAACCCGGACAAAAACCCAGAAACGGTCCGGGTTTTTTGGTATTGCGCAAAAGCGGGTTGTGTGGTAAGATTAAAGCCTCTGTTGCTCAACCCTTGCTCGCTGCGCTCGCAAGGATTTCGCTAGATAAAAACTTAAGGTGCTCAAGGAGGTTATTATGGCAGGAGGAAAGGCAACACCGAAGAAAGACAAGGGAGTCAAGGTTTCAAGCGGCCAATTGGTAAAGACCGGCCAGATCCTGATCAGGGGTTTAAGCACGTATAAGGCAGGCCGCAATGTCAGGGGCCTGGCTACGATCTATTCTCTTTGCAGCGGTAAGGTCAGTTTTTCCAAAAAGAAGACCCCTCACGGCCAGATGCGGACTTTTGTCAACGTCCTGCCGGAAGCGTCATAGCTTCTGTCGATGCCCGTTCAGGATACGCATCAATCCTTGCGGCAGGCAAAAGTATATTCCCGCCTGAAGTACTGCCTGATTATTGTCGATACCGCATACCTGCTGGCCGCGGCTTTCATATTCCAAAAGTCGGGCCTCTCCAAGATCCTGGTAGATGTCCTGGTCAGCCGTCTCTGGTGGCCATACGCGCTTTTGCCGGCGTACCTGTTCATCGTGTATCTGGCATATATCGTCCTGGGCATGCCTTTGCATTTCTACGGTTCCTTTATCGTGGAACATGCCTTTGGCCTTTCCAGCCAGACGGTCAGTAATTGGCTTAAAGATCAGCTTAAATCCGCAGCGGTTTCCTATATCGTTCTTACCGTTCTCTTCGGCGCCTTCTATGGCATCACCGCAGCCAGCCCCCGCGCCTGGTGGCTGATCGTTTCGGTCTTCTGGATATTTTTCAGTTTGGTCCTGGCCAAAATCGCCCCCACGCTCATTATCCCCCTCTTTTTCAAGTACAAGCCGGTTTCCGATAACCTGCTCAAGGAGCGGATCAAGGCTTTGGCCTCTAAGATGGGCGTAAAGATCCTGGATGTATTCGAAATCGATTTAAGCACCAAGACCCTCAAGGCCAATGCCGCCTTAGTGGGATGGGGAGCCGGCCGCCGCGTGCTGCTTGCCGATACGCTCAACAACAAATACAGCCACGACGAAGTCGAAGTGATCCTGGCGCATGAATTCGCCCATTACAAGCTGGGGCACCTGCTTAAGCTTATCGCGGTACATTCCCTGGGGACTCTGGTTTCGTTTTTCCTTATCTTCAAGACTTGCGTTGCGGTCATGGGATTTTTCAAAGTCCCTTGCGTTGCGGATATCGCGGGTTTCCCGGTCATCGTGCTTTATATGACGGCGCTGGGGATCCTGCTGCAGCCGTTGGCGCATGGGATCAGCCGCAAGTTCGAAAAAGACGCGGATATCGCGGCCCTGAAAGCCACCGGCTTCGCCGGCCCGTTCATTTCGATGATGGAGAAACTCAGCCTTCAGAACCTCACCGACCGCGCTCCCGGCCCGGTCATCAAATTCCTCTTTTTTGATCACCCGCCGATAGAAGAAAGAATCGCGCTTGCATCCAGGTTTTAAGATCGGTTTTTAGCCAGGAAGTCGGAAATGACCTGTGCGGCTCTCAGGCTTGCCCCTTTTTTGCCCAGGAGGCCCGCTGTTTCCGCCAGGCCGCGCTTGAGTTCCGCAAGTTTGGGAGGGTCTTGAAGGATTTTGATGATGTAGTCGGCGATGCGGGATGGCCGCGCATCGTATTGGATGAATTCCGCAACAAGTTTTTCCTGCCTTACTACGTTGGCCAATCCTATATACGGTATCCTGATCGCGGCCTTCATATACGCCCAGGTGAGAAAGGAAACTTTATAGAGGATTACCATGGGGGTTGCGATGATCGCGGTCTCTAGCGTCGCCGTCCCGGAGGCAACCAGGGCGAAATCGCAGGCAGCTACGCCGTCATAAGCCATGTCGGTCAGCAGGCGTACCGGCAGGGGGTATTTCGCAAGCAGCCGGTCGAATACTTCCTGGGGTACGGAAGGCGCGCGCAGCAGGAGGAATTGCGCCTCCGGCAAGCTCGCCCGGAGAAGCCCGGCGGTCTCCAGCATAATGGGTAGCAGCGTCTTTACTTCTTTCTGCCGTGAGCCGGGCAGGAGCGCGAAGATCGTTTTGCCGGGATCAAGCCCTGCCTGACCGCATACCTGTTGCCGGCTGGCCTGCGGCTTGACGACGTCCAGCAGCGGATGTCCGGTATAGACAACCGGAACTCCGGCCTTCCTGTAGAGGTCTTCCTCGAAGGGCAGGACCACGATCATGGTATTGACGAGCCGTTTTATGGTGTTGATGCGGCCCTGTCCCCAGGCCCAGACCTGTGGGCTGATATAATAAATAACCGGTATATCCCGTTTCTTAAGTTCCGCTGCCAGCCGCAGATTGAACCCCGGGTAATCTACCAGGATCGCCACATCGGGCCTGCGGCGGTCTGCTTCTTCCAGGAGGCGCCGGAAGATCCGGCGGAAGGTACCGAAATTCCTGAGGACTTCGAAAAAGCCCACGACGGCAATCGTGGTCATGTCGTAAAGAAGCTCTACGCCTTCGCGTTTGAGTTTCTGGCCTCCTACGCCGAAGAATTCAGCGGCCGGCCCGATGTCCTTGAGCGCCTTTACCAGGGAGGCGGCATGCATGTCTCCGGAGGCCTCGCCGGCAACGATCAGAACGGTCTTTATTTTTTCCATATGCGTTTCTGGATATCCAGGGCCAGGGCCAGCGCCTGGCGGGCGGTCTTTCCGTCGACTAGGGGCGTCTGGTTCTTGAGCACGCAGTGCACGAAGGAAGCAAGCTCTTTCTTCAGGGGCTGCTCTTTCTCGATGGGGAGGTTTTCTTTGGTGATGCCTGCGCCGGTCTTTTGGTATACGAAGGCTTCTTCGTGTTTATAATCAAGAGAGATGTAGGCATGCGGCAGGAAGATGCGTATTTTACGCATAGGCTCGTCGGAGATGCGGCTGGCGGTCAGATTGCAGACGCAGCCGTTCTTGAAGGTAAGCCGTACGTTGGCGATGTCTTCGAAGGGGGTAAGCACCGGCACTCCGACGGCTTCGACTTTTTTCAGGGGGGATTTTACCAGCCCCAGGACGATGTCGATATCGTGTATCATCAGGTCCAGCACTACGCCGATATCCAGCGACCGGTGAGGGAAGGGACTGAGGCGGTGGCATTCGATGAATTTCGGCTCGTTGATAAGCTTCTCTACCGCCGCGAATGCCGAATTGAAGCGTTCGACATGCCCTACCTGTAGAATGAGATTGCGTGCGTGGGCCAGGCGGATAAGGGAATCCGCTTCTTTGAGGTCGCGGGTAAACGGTTTTTCTACCAGCGTATGGATGCCGGCCCCCAGAAAGTCATGGGCGATGCGATGGTGCAGCGCAGTAGGCGCGGCAATACTGACTGCCGCGACCTTGCCGAAAAGCTCTGTGTAATCGCGGTAGCCGGGTACCTGCAGCTCTGCGGCTACCTGTCCCAGCCTTTCCGGATTAGTGTCGCATACGGCCGCCAGGCTGCATTCGGGTATCTCCTGATAGAGCCGGGCATGGATATTGCCCAGGTGCCCCACTCCTACTACCGCAACTTTTAATTTGGACATGAAAAAATCATAGCAAATCGCTCGACAAAAGTCAATGGATATGATATAGTAGTGGACTTTAGAGAGTTGTGGTTTATTTAAAAGGACGTTTTATGCAAGATTATCGCAGATTATTCAAATTCGCCAAGCCGTATTACGGGTGGATGGTCATTGCCGGCATCTTGATGGGGATGGTTACCCTTTTGGATGTCTTTCGTTTAAGCGCCATTGTGCCTGTCGTAGACAGGGTTTTTACCAATAAGCCCATAGTTTTTACCTCGGCAAAGATACCGGAGTTTCTCAGCACGCTTTTAAGCCGCCTCAATACCCTTACCCCGCTTAAGGTTCTGTATCTTTTGCTCATCGTAGTGCCCATAGGTCTCATTTTGCGGGCAGTATTCGAGTATATCCAATCCTATATAATGGCGGACGTCGGACAGAAGGTCGTCCGGGACGTGCGCAACCAGATATACGAGAAATTGCAGGGCCTGTCCCTGGACTACTTTACCCAGAAAAGAAGCGGAGAGCTCATCTCGCGCATCACCAACGACGTCAAACTCATAGAAAACGCGGTATCATATGCACTTACGGACCTGGTGTATCAGTCATGCGAGTTGATTGCCTATACCGTTTTGAGCTTTCTGCTTAACTGGAGGCTGGCGTTGATTTCGATCGTGCTTTTGCCAGCTATTGCCCTGCCGATGATCTGGGTCGGCAAGGTCCTACGCAGGCTCAGTAAACGGTCCCAGGAAAAAATGGCGGATATCAATTCGTTGTTGGTGGAAACATTCAGCGGCGTCAGGATCGTCAAGGCTTTCTGTATGGAGGCGGTCGAGGTCTCTAAATTCAAGGTCCGTAACCACGATTATTACCGCCTGACGATGAAAGGCATCAAGCGCATGCTCATCTTGGGGATTGCCACCGAGTTAACCGGCGTGGCGGTGGCGTTATTCATCTTGTATTATGCCGGAAGGCAGGTGTTGGATAGCCGGCTTTCCTTCGGGGCATTTGCGTTATTTATGGCTTCCCTTTTATCCCTCATCAAGCCTTTTAAGAAGCTCAGCCAGGTCAATTCTATCGTGCAGCAGGCAATTGTAGCAGTTAAAAGGATTTACGAGGTCCTGGACACCAAGCCGCTTATCAAAGAAGCTGCCGGTGCCGAGTTGCTGCCGGTCGTCAGGGAAAAGATCGCCTTTCGGCACGTATATTTCAATTACGGCGATAAGCCGGTCTTGGAGGACATAAACCTGGAAGCACCCCTGGGCTCAACCGTGGCTATTGTCGGCCCCAGCGGAGTAGGAAAGACCACCCTGGTTGACCTCTTGCCGCGATTTTATGATCCGCTCCAGGGAGAGATATTGTTTGACAACCGGGACATAAAGCAGGTTACCCTGAAGTCTTTACGTGACCAGATCGGTATTGTTACTCAGGAGACCATCCTGTTCAATGACACGGTAAGGGCCAATATCGCTTACGGCAAGCCGGAAGCTTCTTTTGCGGCTATCGAAGAGGCGGCAACCCAGGCTTATGCCCGTGATTTTATCATGAAATTGCCGCACACGTACGAAACGGTCATCGGAGACAGGGGTACCAAGCTTTCCGGAGGAGAGAGGCAGCGGATCGCCATTGCTCGGGCGCTGTTGAAGAATCCGCCGATCCTTATACTCGATGAAGCTACTTCTCAATTAGACACGGAATCAGAGAGGATCGTCCAGCAGGCATTAGAGCGCCTCATCCAGGGGCGCACCGTCTTTGTGGTCGCCCACCGTCTTTCCACGGTAAAATCCGCTTCGCAGATCATCGTACTGGATAAGGGCCGGATCGTTGAGCAGGGGGCTCATCAGAAACTCCTGGAGAAGGCTGGGCTCTATAAACGGCTCTATAGCATGCAGGAATTTACCGAATAAAAGTCATTAAAAATAGTTGCATAGCGTAAATAGTGTGTTATACTGTTAAAACTACCTTACTGCCTAAAAAGGCAAATTAACGGGTAATTATTAACAAAATTCAAAAAAGGGGGAGTAAAGCGTGCCTTCAGAATTAATTAAACAACTTTTGGAAGCCGGAGTCCATTTTGGTCATAAGACTTCGCGTTGGAACCCGAAGATGAAGAAGTTTATCTTCGGCGAGAGAAGCGGTATATACATCATTGACCTGGAAAAGACCGAAGAATGCCTGCATAAAACCCGGGATTTCCTGCTGGAAATCGCCGCAAAGGGCGAATTCGTGCTTTTTGTAGGTACAAAAAAGCAGGCGCAAGAGGTCGTCAAGCAGGAGGCCGTTCGCGCCGGCATGTATTATGTCACCGAACGCTGGCCGGGGGGCTTGTTGACGAACCTGGCGACCGTAAAAAAGAGCATCAGCCGCCTTAAGGATATCGAGAGGATGCGCCAGGATGGCACCTTTGAGAAGCTGACCAAGAAGGAAGTGGCCCGCCTTGAAAAGGAATTAGCCAAACTTAACAAAAATTTCGCCGGGATCGTGCAAATGGAACGCCTTCCCCGGGCGATGTTCGTGGTGGATGCCAAGAAGGAAGAAACCGCGGTGCAGGAGGCCAAGCGTTTGGGGATACCCATCATCGGCCTGTTGGATACCAACGCCGACCCCGACCTGGTCGCTTATCCTATCCCGGGCAATGACGATGCCACCAAGTCCATCAAGGTGATCTCCACTTTTGTGGCCGATGCGGTGATCGAAGGCAGAAAGCGATTCTTGTCGTATCTTTCCCAGGAAGGCGTGAAATTGACGTCCCAGCAGCAGTCGGATCAACCTCTGGTGCTTCCCGAGGAAGAGGTCAAGATCAAGGAGATCGAGGAAATAGTCGAGACCGAAACCAGTTCAGAAACCGATACCGATGCCAAGGGGGCAAAGAAGGGGCGCGCAAAATCCGCGGTTGACGAAAAAGCAAAAATCAAAAGGAAGGTGTAAACACGAACATGAAAATAGCGCTTGATACCATAAAAGATTTAAGGCATATGACGTCGGCAAGCGTTGCCGAGTGTAAAAAGGCCCTGGAAGAGACGGCGGGCGACCTGCAAAAAGCAAAGGACCTGCTGCGTAAGCGCGGCCTTGAGATCGCCGCCAAGAAACAGGACCGCAGCGCCAAGGAAGGCCGCATCGAGGCGTATGTGCACCTGGGCAGTAAGATCGGTGTGTTGCTGGAGGTCGTCTGCGAGACGGATTTTGTGGCCCGCAACAGCGAATTTACCCAGTTCACCAAGGACGTCGCTATGCAGATCGCCGCCTGCAGCCCCACCTACATTAAAAGCGAAGATGTCCCCGCGGAGGTGCTTGCGCAGGAGAAAGACAAGGCGCAATTCTGCAAAGACCATTGTTTGTTGGAACAGGCTTTTATCAAGGACCCCGGCATGACCATTAAGGATTATCTGGGCACGCTGGTGGGCAAATTCAGCGAGAACATTTATATCCGCAGATTTATTCGCTACAAAATAGGGGAATAACCCGTTTGCGTCATGGCAGCCCGTCCGGTATATAAAAGAATAGTCCTGAAGTTAAGCGGTGAGGCGCTCCAGGGGAAAAAATCGCACGGCATAGACCATGCCGTGTTGGCCTCCATCGCCAGGCAGATAAAGGAAATACGCCAGCTTCAGATCGACGTAGCGATCATCCTGGGCGGGGGCAACATCCTGCGCGGCCAGGAGAATACCGATTCCCGCGGCCTGGACATGGACCGTTCGGTTGCCGACTACATGGGGATGCTGGCGACGATCATCAATGGACTGGCGCTGCAGAACGTGCTGGAAAAGGCGGGGGTGCCTACCCGCGTCATGACCGCCATTGAAATGCAGCGGGTCGCCGAGCCCTATATTAGGCGCAGGGCGGTCCGGCACCTGGAAAAAGGCCGGGTAGTTATTTTTGTCGCCGGTACGGGCAATCCGTATTTCACTACCGATACCGCCGCGGCCTTGCGCGCGATGGAGATACGGGCGGATGTCATATTAAAGGCTACCAAGGTCGACGGCGTCTATTCCGCGGACCCCTTAAAGGTAAAGAACGCAAAAAAATTCAGCAGCTTAAAGTATATAGATGTCCTGAAGAAAAACCTGCGGGTCATGGATGCGACCGCCGTCAGCCTCTGCATGGATAATAAGCTGCCTATTGTCGTCTTCAATCTCAACAAAGAAGGAAATATCA
>DATJPV010000015.1:0-36668 GCA_035506195.1 Patescibacteria group bacterium
TACTACGGAAGAACTCGTTGAGATTATCGACAAGCTCTGGCGCATGGGCACCCGTAACCTTACCATTCACGGCGGAGAGGCCCTTATCAGAAACGACATCGGCTTGATCCTGAATTACGCCAAGCAGAAAGGATTCTACGTAAGCCTGAATACCAACGGCGTACGGATACCGCAGACGTTACCGCAGCTGTCTTGCGTAGACTGCATTTGCGTCAGCCTTGACGGCAAACAGGAACACAATGATAAGCACCGCGGCGAAGGAAGCTTCGCTAAAGCCATCGAGGCAATAGAAGCCATTGCCAAACACAATATCCCCCTGATCATCCATGCGACGCTCACCAAGGACAATGCCCAGGACATCGAATACCTGTGCGAATTATCCCGAAAGACCAACGCCAGGCTCCAATTCAGCATCCTTTATAATGCCGATAAATGCAAACATTTCGATTTTGTCATGGATGACGCGCAAACCCGGGTCGTGCTGAAAGAGATCCTCGAGTTCAAACGAAAAGGTTTCCCGATCTATTATTCGGAAAGAACCTTGCGCGCGGCTATCGAATGGCCATTTTCCTACGACGAGAAGTTTTACGCCACGCGCCAGGAAAAGGTCGCCTACAAGAACCGGATACGCTGTTTTCATGGCTCCTTAAAATACTACATTGACGCCGACGGCTCGGTGCTTACCTGCTGGCGCCATAACTATGATCAGGCACCTAATATCCGGAGTCTCGGTTTGACAAAGGCTATGACACAATGCCGAATAAAAAACACCTGCGCCTGGTGCCCGTTCCTTTCTAATAACGAACACAATGCCCTCTTCGGACTTGCCCCCGACAGTACCTGGGAGATGATGCTACTGCAAATACAGGACGCACTTAAAATTATGAAGCGCTAGCCCACGCATGATGATCCTCATTGCCCTCATTCTTATCATCGCCATCAGCAGTATCCCCCTCTACTCCTGGCCCAAGACAAGGAAACTGCTCTTGCCCGTGGCCTTGCTGTACGCGGCCTTCATCGCGCTCCACTGGAGCTTCATCCAGGGCAGAACCGGCACGTGGCACGATACGCTTCAAAACCTGCAAAGTTTATTCAATCTCACCAATCAACTGGTCGTCAGCGGCATCAGGCCGGAGTGGAATCCGTATATGGGAGGCGGCTACCCTATATGCCTCATGGCAAACCTTTCCTCCTGGACGCCGGTGGCGCTGCTGGCGCAATTGTACAAATTGATCGGCTTCCATTTCAATGCGGTCGTATTCTGCAATCTCTGCCTCTTGTGCATCCTGTTCTTATTCTACAACGGGTCCCTACTGTTATTGCAATTGCTCTATCGCGATGACGTCGTTACGATCGTCGGTTTTTCGGCGTTACTTTTTAGCGATTTTTTTAATGTCAGTGCCGGTCAACCCGCCGGCATCATTAATGTGCTCCTGTTGCCTTACTTGTTATTTTTTCTAATCCACTCTTTCCGCGCGCGCCGCTGGGCAAGCCTGTTTTTCTTTTCGCTGGTTTTGGGGATATCGGCCAATTACTATATCCCCACGTATATCACCATAAGCATTATCGTCATACTGCTGGCAATGACCGCTGCCTTCCCCCGCGATGCCTCCCTGTGGCTGGGATATCTGGCTCGTAAAAAACCTACCGCTATTTTGGCGTGTGCGTTGCTCTTTCTGACAACCGCAGGGCCGGCCCTTTTTAGCTATCACGAAATGAAAGAATACATCAGCCCCACGCGTGGCTTTACCGAAAGGGGCTTCATTACCCCCGGCAACCCCGGTTTTCAGCCGGCAAAAGAAGCCCCTCTTTCTGCGTACGTAAGCCTCTTCAATCGCAAGAACCCGGAGGAAGGACTGGAGTGGATACATGGGGCTTTTTATATCGGCCTCATCCCCTCCCTGCTCTTGTTCCTGGCGCTTCTGTCGAGCTGGGGCGCGGTCTTCCTGGTAAGCGCGGCTTTTTTTATTATCCTGGGGCAGGGCTATTCCACGCCGATATGGCCGTGGCTGATGACGCATATACCCTTATTCGGCATCACCAGGCACCCCTGTATTTTTGCCCCTATCACAGGTTTCTGCCTTTTAATCGGTTCAATGGCGGGATTAAAAAACCTGCTTAATCCAAAAATAGCGCCTACCGCAAAGATACCACTGATTATCCTCCCCGGCCTATTGCTGTTTGTCTTGCAGCTCGTTCCGCAGAACCAGGCGCTTACCTTGCTGTGGGTAGGGATTGTATTTATAAGCTTCGCGGCTGTGTTGATCAAGAAAAACAGTCCCTCGAGGATCATCCTGGCCCTGGGCCTCCTTGTCACTTTCCATCTCCTGGAGGTTGTCTCGTTCTCCGCAGACAAAGCCAAACGCTTGCCGACGGCCGACGGCCTGACCTTGGCAGATTTCAGGTATCCGGACTCCTGGACTTCGGTGTCCCCGCTTATTATACACCTGAAGCCCATTGACTATACCCCTGCGATCTCCAAGCAGATTGTATGGGCAAATCCCCAGCCTAATAACATGTTCCTTCTGCACAAAGAGTTTGCCAAGTTCCTGGAACAGTTGCAGCTGATTTCGCGTCCGGCGATAAGCGGGAGGCTTTTTTACCTGATCCCGGACAAGGACTCCTGGAAGGCTGACTTACCGTCGCTTGCCAATCTGACCGCTTTGCCCATGGGATTCCTCTGCAGCGTCGAAGCGAGTTCCGCAAATAACAGCTGGGAAACTCCGGACAGAGCGATTGACACTGATCCCGGAACATACTGGCATGTGCGTACGCCCAAAGACAGCCCCGTGGCCTGGCTGGCTTTTGTTTCTTCTATTCCGCTAAAGGTCTCTGCCGTCCGCATCACTCCGCGCCAGGGCCTGGCAGCCCAGTTCTGGAGCGGCGACCATGCCCAGCTCCAGATAAGCCATAACGGCCGTGACTGGGAAATGATCAAACGCCTCGACCTAAACCAGGCAGGATTTGACGGGACGGACAAACCCATTCTTTTCCGTTTTCCTGAAGCGGTCAGTAGCAGATTTTTCCGGCTTTATATCGAAGATGAGAATTTCTACTCTTTAAGCGAAGTTGAGCTTATCGGCAACAATACGTTGCAAGACAGGGCCGCCAGATGCGGACAGATACGGCAGAATCCCTCCGATAATCCCAATCGGATCAGCCTGGATGCCGATATCACGGCTAAGGCGTACTTGCTACGGATGGAGAACTACCATCCCAACTGGAAGGTCTATTTCAACGGCAGGCAGGGGCGCATCGAACCGGCGGCCGGCCATTTCCAGATGGTAGAACTGCCTCCGGGCAAATACAGGATAACCTTCGTATTTGCTTCGCCATACCCCTTCCTTGTTGCTATCCATATTATAGCGGCGGCGGCTGGCTGGATCCTTCTGGCATACTGGCTGGCGCGCAGGCAGGCTTAGGAATACGGAATATCAAAAAGAGAATGCAGGCGATAGTAACCGTATAGTAGAGCCACAGCGATAGGCGGTACCATACCGGATCATACACGAATTCCACCACGTGGCTTCCTGCGGGGATGCTGATGGCCTTAAAGGCGCCGTTGGCTTTATACACGCCGGTTTTTAAGCCGTCGACGCTGGCCTTCCAATAGCGGTCATATCCGTCGCTAAAATAAAGGAACCCCCCCTGCCTGGCCCCATAGGCGATCTTCAATCGGTTCGGATTATAGGAAACCACCTGATAGCTGAATGCCGGGTTGCCGGCCCGGGGATCCTGCGCATGCGCGGCCTGCGGGCTGCGGGATTCGATATATAGCTGGTCATTGGCGAGCTTCCCCCCGGATAGCTGTTCGTAATACTGACCGTAAGGAAGAATGCGCGCGGAAGAGAAAAACCTGATCATAGGCGCAGAGATCGCTAAGTCTTGCCGTATCCGGGAACGGATAGACTTTATCTGCGGGCTTAATACCGGCCTCTCGAATAGATCCGCAATCTGATTATAGTCCTTGAACCGCACCAGGGAGTTGACGTCACGCAGGCGGTAACGGTACCACAGGTCCACTAAATACTGAGCCGTACTCACTTGGGTATATTCGTGAGCATGCGCCTTGATGCGTTCCACGAAGGGCGAATCATCGCGAAAGCCCTTGCGCACGATCTCCCCCAGCCACTCCGGCCGCATCCCGAGATTCAAGTTGAGCAATCTCTCGAATTTTTCGACGGCGTCATTCTTCTGCGGCCATGTCGCAGCACCTGCCAAAATCGAAACAAAGCCGGTATCAATGTCGCTTTTCAGCCCAAAAGCAAGTTCCCCAAAACCGGTAAAGAGCCCGTAAAAAGCTTCCTGCTGCATAATGTCTTGCAGGAGTATATCCAGAAAACCAAGATATGCCAACTGTTTTGGCCTACCCCACTGCTCGTAGCTGCTGCGCCCCATCTGGATGAATTCCAGGACGTTCTTTTCTGTCGCTTCTCCTTGAAAGAGATATTCGCCGTCAAGGACCTGGCTGATCAGATTCGACGGGCTGAATTTCGTGCCATGCAAGATAACAAAATAATCCAAAGTGGCTAGATCAAACGCGGAGAACTCCTGGTACAGCGGCGGCCGAAAGTAACGAAAGCGGGGGTCTTCAAAAAAGAGCCTCTCTTTTCTGCGTTCTGCCAGGGTAAACGGCTTTTTCGTATCGCTAAAGAGGAGCCCTCCCCTGGTTTGAGTGGCGTACGGCAAGGCCTTGGAGCCGTAGGCAAGAAGATCCGCGGCGATCAAGCCTACGAAAAGAAGCCATGCCAGGCCGTGGCGTTTCCTTTTAAGCAGCGCGACAAAACCGATCAGGCCGAACGCACTGCCCCCCAGAAGCAACATCATGTAGACAAACGAATAAAAATAAATCTCTTCATGACTCATATTTTTTGCTCCAGCTTAACAGCGCATCAGTGCCCTGGCCGACAAAATACATCAAAGAAAAAATAATAAACGGCTGGAACATCTCCATGTTCCTGGCGTATAGCAGGAAAGGAAATAAAAGGTTCCCCCAGGGCCCCGCCTTCAGGTGCAGCCCTCCAGAAAGCACTACGGTGGCTACCAGCAGCAGGAAGAAATTGAGCCGGTATTCATGACGGGAACGCATAAGCCCTAAAAAAACAAGCAACAAGGGGAGTATGCCGATATAAAACGGACATTCCGACATAGGAGGCAGCCACTGGTCCCCTTTCTTTTCCATGTGCAGCCCTATATTAGACCCCCGCCACCCCTGGATGGCCAAAGGCGGCAGGACCAGCCCGAGAAAATCGTGCGGATAGGAAGGCGAGCCTCCGAGCTTATCCGCATACGAAGAAACCCCGTCAGCATTATCCATCTGCCGCAGCACGGGAACCGAGTTTTCCTTCTCGATGTAGACCGCGAACAGCTGCAATGAAAAAGCCCCTACGATCAACAAGCCCACCAACAACAGCGGGATGCATTTCTTATCCCGGGCGATAGCGGCGAACCAGCTGCGGTGATTGAGTACAAGGCTTAAAATGAAGATTTGCAGGAAGGTAAGGACATAGCCGGTCTGATAGCTAGTCATGGAAAGGCCGAGGAACAAGGAAAAACCCACGACGTTATAAAGCGTCAAGGATTTTTTGAGCCGCAAGAAGAACCACAGGATCCATGGCGTCCACGAAAAAGAGGTCACCAGGCCGCATTGCACCATTGAAGCAAACGTAAAAGAAGAAAATAGAAAGGCTACCAGGACCACCAAGTTGCTGACGACATAGGTGGTCGTCTGGCGGAAACACAGATACGTCCCTACCGCCGCGCAGATAACCTTCAGGATGAAATCCAAGTGATACAGGCTCAACAGGGACCCGTTGATAAGCGAGTTTATCCCGACAAGCAGCATCGTCGGGGCCTCGAAGATCCTGGAAATACCCAGATTGTAATAGAACGGCTGGCCGGCATAGTCGTAAGGATCCCAATAAGGGAATACTCCTTGCATGAGAGAATTGAAAAAATAATGCATCAGGCCGTATCCCCAGATAGTATCATGCTCGAACATGCGCCGGCAGGAAAAAAGGACGCTGTAGGATACCGCCAAGAGCGCAGCGCAGGCCAGCGCGACAGCCAGCGCCTCGTATCTTTTCCTGCTCTGCGCCGTAAGAGTATATGCGTCAAACTTCATCCGCAGCATCCTCAAGCTATCCTCCCGGTCCTAATTTCAGGACAGATTTCATAAACCCGGCAAAATGCGCCAGCAGCGCCCCTTTAAGGGTACACATATACCTGCCTTCTTCCATGCGTACAAAGCCTCCCTGAATCATGCTCTGAAGGGTGTCTTGGTACTTTTTGTCGATCCGGTACGCAGTCTTAAGCTCCTGGAAGGTAAGCTTCTTTTGTGGCGAGTTCTCGATCGCCCTCATGATCCGGGAAGAAACCGACCTGTCCACGATATAATAGACGACCACATAAAAGAAAAAATAACCCGTAAGCAAAAGCAGGCCGTAGATAAGGCAGATCCAACGACTCAGGGAACCGTCCGTTTCCAGATAATAGTATCCGGCCCTGGACAATGCGGCGGCGCAGGGAAACATTAGCGGCATACAGAAGATCCAGACCCAGAGCATGAAACGGTAATGGAACACCAGCTTCGGCAGCCGCGATGAGAACTGCGGGCCGGCCGGCCTAAGGATAAAACTTCCCGCGTATATCACGGTTGCCAATGTCGCTACGATACATGCCGCCAGAATTCCGCTCATCTTTGCGTACTCACCTGTTATCCGGCAGATTAAGGAAGCTTCGGGAGAATGCCATAAGCCGCGCATGCCTGCGGCCCTTGTCCGTATTGCCGATATGCGACCCCTCCTGCCGCAAATATGACACGAATATCATATCTTTAAGCTCATCCGCCAATTTCTCCCCCAGAGGGTAACTGGCCTTAAGCTCTTCCAGCGTGACCCCTTTTGGGCCGCCTTTACGTATATCGATCATCATGCGCACCGATACGGAGCTCTCGGCGATTATCCATAGCTGAGAAAGCAGAAAACAGAAAAAAAAGTACATGATCAGCCCTGCGGCCATGTCCACATAGACGGCCGGCAAGAACAGGTCAAAGCCTGCTTTCCAGCCCGCCCGCGAAGAAAGCCAGGAAAGAATGACGTATCCCGCAGCCGTGCCAAGCATGAGAAACACCAGTGCCCGGAAGCGGCGGCGGGGTGAAAGAAAATGGAACAGGCATACATGTGCCACGACAAACGCCAGTGCGCACGCCAAAGGCAGAATCAGAATATCATACATGGCTTAAGAAGGTTTCCGGCGAAAAACGTAGAAATCGCCGATTTTCCGCTCCAAAAGAAAATACTGCCCTAATAAGATAAACGGGTCATTATTCAGCATCCTGCCTGTCGATATCCTGTCCAGGACAAGATAGTCGATGGGCGCCCGGGAAAATATCATTTGCATTACGTTGCGGTCGGATACATGGAACAAGGTATACGGCAGTATATTGCCGGCAATGGCGATCCCGCAGCGCTTAGTCAGGTGATATTCCAGGTCCTCCCGCACCGCAATGGTCGAGCCGGGCTTCACGCGCCCTCCCAGATACGCAATAGTCTCGGCTAAACCGGATTCACCGTAATTTAGATATATCTCGGCCGTGTCATAGTTGGCTTTAGCTTGATTCAAGCACAATCCCGCATGTATCGGCAGGATACACAGCGTGCAGGCAATGATGCCGTTTGCCCAACGTAAGCCTCTGCGGGATGCCGTCATCGCAATTGCACAGACTGCTACCACGGGCAGGTAATAATACAGGTTAAAATGCCCGTGCAGATGTTTCGTAAGGGAATCCCAGAGCGGTAATAGATAATCGCCGAGCATGTAGTAATGAAATGTCAATACCGCGCACAACCCCGCGAAAATAAGCAGATTGCGCAGACAAAAGATCGAGGCCGCGGCTGCCGAGGCATTTTGCCTGATCTGCCTGACCGCATTCCATGCGATCACGATGATGAAAAGCGGGTAACAGGGATACTGGTATTTCATCATATCGACATTAGGGCGGAAAAATTGAAACGGCACCCAGATGGCAGCGGCTACCAGAAACACGGCATCGATCGGCTCAAGCGGTTCCTTGCGCAAGAAAACCCGCAGCCGCTGGAGGAAAAATGCTCCCAGTGCCGCAAAAAACGGCGCAGACACCCAGTAGATATGCCAGCGAGACCCCCAAGAAAACACACCCCAGATCCCCTTTAAATACCGATAAGAAAAGGCAGACTGGGATTTGCCGACCATGGTATATTTTATAAACCCCCATACGTCGATCCCGGTCATCCGGCAATAAAGCCACCAGGTAAGCCAGAAAACCGCTACGCCCCCTAAGCCGAACAAAAGCAAGTCCAGCTTAAAGGCGTCCTTCTGCCGGCGCAACAGCCGGTACGCCAAAACCCCGGCAGTCAGGAATATCGGAGCCATTTCTTTGCACCAGTAGCACAGGGCCAGCATCCACATAAGCTGCAGGCGCGATTGAAAAAACGCCTTTCCCTGGAGCTTTTCGAATCTGACGAAGAAGTACATGCACAACAGGATCGCGGTCGTAAGGATATTGTTGTCTGCGTTGATAACCACCGAATGCTGCAGCAGGAGCGGGTTCAACAGATATAGCGCGGCAGCCAAAAACATCCCCCAGCGCTTCAGGCGCTCCTCTGTATCTATAAGCTGGCGTACGATCAAAAGCACAAGGCCCAGTGATAACAAAAAATGGAAAACACCGTAAAGCCGCAAGGGAAGTTCCCGGTGCCCAAAGGCCCTCTGTAGCAGCGATTGGGTCAACGTATACAACAAAGGGTGGGAAAGCGGCATATTCCCCCCCGCCGGCGCAGGCGCAAAGGTACGCGACCCCATGGTGATCATCTTCCAGCCGATCTGCGATTCTTCTGCCTCATCGAGCACAAAAGGCCGCCGCAGGCTGGGACGCAGCGCCATAGCGACTATCCAGACGATGCCGATCGCAAAGCATACGATTACGATCTTTTTGACCATTGGCTAAATAGGCAGCTTGTTTTTTAATACGTCGTTTTCCCAGTTCTCGAAAAGTTGATCGGTATCCATGTAGATCGTTCTCCTGAAGGCCTCATCGACCCCCGCGCCGTTCTTAAGATACGTAAGCACATTTTTTATATGCCAAAAATTGAATCTTTGCAAGCAATACTTTATAAGGGCATAGGATTCGCTATAGGCAAGGCGCAGGTTGGCGTCGTTCCTTAGGTCCAGGAAGTAGCCGTCAAGGTTGCCGGGCCTGACCAGGCCGCCGGTCCGGTATAGCCCGTAGATCAGAGCGGCATCGGCAGAAAAGCCGGGGTCTTCATAGGTAGCCAGCCCCTCATGGAGCCAGCGGGGGCAGCGGTCACCCGAAAGATCATACACCAGCGCATGGACGTATTCGTGATATACGGTGCGCCGGTATTGCTGTACATCCTGCGCAGAGTATGCGGGAAGCTTGATCTTGCCGTCATAGACACCGACAATATTCTCGACAGGCTGGATCTCCGTACGGTATTTCCCGGAAGAAAAAATCTGCACGGTAATCTTATAGGTGGGAAAATAATTGAAGTCCTGCCCTACCTTGACGTACGCTTCATTCAAGATGTTCTCGATATTGCCGAACTGGTATTCATCCAACGCCTGCTCGAACATGAATACAAAATTCTGGGTTTCCCGGCTCTTGAAAAGCTTGCTCTGTTCGCGCTCCTTCTGAAGCAGGGAAAGTTTTACGGAGATCTCCTGGTTGCCCGGCTCAAGTGCCAGGGCCTGGGCCCAGCAGCGGGATGCCTCCTCAAGATTCTGGTCGGAATAATAGATATTCCCCAGCCCGATAAGCGCTGCCACATTGCGCGGGAAGACGGTAACCGCGGTTTTCAGATCGTTGCGCGCCCGGGGGATATCCTTGGCCACATAATAGTCATGGCCGCGCCGGGTATAGAGCATAGAAAGATTCTGCGAGTATTCGTCGCACTCCGGACACAGATAATGCGCTTTCTGCAGGTAATCGATAGCCAAATCCGTCCCCACCCGGGACGCCAGCTGAATGGCGTAAAAATTATAGGCCTTGGCAAGCTCCTGCCTGATCCTCTGATTGCCGGGATCGGAGTCATTGGCCTTCTTGAGGGTCTCCACGGCTACCTTGATGTCGTCCATGTTGGTAGGGTCAAAAGAGCGCTTGGCATCGGACTGGGCATGCGCCGCTGTTGCTATCGCTGATCCGAGCACAAAGGCAAGCGTATTCTTTTTAAAAAGCAGGAATACGCAGGTCCCCCAGCACATGCCTAACCCTCTGGCAAAAGAGCGCAAGAACATAAGCGGGACAAGCCTGAAATACCTGGGATTGCCGGTCTTGGCTACCAGGGAGAAACTCAGCGGCAACTGCAAAACGACATTGACCGCCAGCAAAAACCATACCGCTGTGCCGACCCAGGGAAGAAAACGGAATACGAGCAAAAATAGAGTCAACAGGGCGATCCAAGGCTGCGCATAATCCCAGGGGCTGCTATAATCGTCGCCCTTGGCCATGCCCGGGTGGTCTTTATACAATTTTACCCGCCAAAAGCCGTGCCAGAATTGCGACCGCAGGTACTTCAACAGGTCTTCGGGGTGGTAATGCCGGACCCTGACATCCTTGTCGAAAACCAGGGAGTATCCGGCCTGATGGATCTTATAAGAAAGGTCATTATCCTCGCCGCTGGCCATCCGGTAGCTCTCGTCAAACCCGCCGACCTGACGCAGGATATCCTTGCGCACCGATAAGTTATACGACCCCAGCGCCCTGACCCGCACCGGCATGCGCGCATGCCGGTATAGTATCTCCTGATGGATACAATCAGCCAGGATATTGCGCACATTGGCAATGCCGTAGGAACCGCCGACTGCGCCGATCCCGTCGGAAGTGTAATGACGCACCAGGGCCGTGACCCACCCTTTTTCCGGGATACAGTCGGCGTCGGTAAAGCAAACGATCTGGCCTTGCGCCTTTTGCCAGCCGAGATTGCGCGCCCTGGCAGGGCCGGCATTTTCCTGGCGCAGGTATATTACGGGATAGGCGCGGGCTATTTCCTGGGTGCCGTCGCGCGAACCGTCATCCACGATGATCACCTCAAGCTTATCCGAAGGATAGTCTTGCGCCAGGCACCCCTCGATAGCTGAGGCAATGGTCCTGGCTGCGTTGAAAGCCGGTATCACGATAGAAACACGGGGCATCATCTTTTCTTCCCGCCGATCATTCTGCATAACAACCCCGCTCCCCGCACGGTATTAAGGAACTCCCGCCAGGAGAGCATCTTGCGCAGTCTTTTAAGGATGTAGCGCGGACGCAAATAAAAACGCCGGTACGCTTCTTTATATTTGCGCTCCATCAGGGCCGGGGTCAGGTCCTTGTGCGCAAATACCGCCACGCCCGCATACGAGGCAAAGTCCTCCCAATTATCGGACAAGAGCCGTCCTTGCGCCTTGACGATATCATACATCTGCGTTCCCGGATAAGGAGTGGCGACGGTAAATTGGGCAAAGTCCGGGTCAAGCTTTACCGCAAACCGGATAGTCTCATCCATCGTCTGTTCATTCTCGCTTAAATTCCCGATCATAAAAAAAGCTACAGTTTCCAAGCCCGCTTCCTTGGCCAGACGAAACGTATTTTCTATCTGGTCCAGGCGTATCCCCTTCTGTATGTGGTCAAGGACCCGCTGGTTACCCGACTCCACACCTATAGAAACCTGGTAACACCCTGCTTCTTTTAATTTTAAAAAGAGCTGGCTGGAGGAAGACTTGACTGCCACGCTATTGGACAACCTCCAGGGGAGCCCGATCCTGCTTTTGATGATCCCCTCGCATATCTGGACCGCCCTGGCTTCATCAAGGGCAAAATTGTCATCCAGGATCACAAACTCCCGGATACCAAAGGTATCGACAAGATAGCGCAATTCTTCGATTACGCTTGAGGGGCTGCGGACGCGATACTGCCTGCCGAAGACCCCTTTATAACAAAAGATACACCCAAAAGGGCATCCCCGTGAAGACATAATCGGCAGGCAAAACTTGCTTTTTCCTGCAATACTGCCGTAGCGGCCCAAAGGGAACAGCTCCCAGGCGGGAAACGGCAGTCGGTCCAGGTCTTCGATCAACGGCCGGTCGGGATTTCTAAACAGCCTTCCCTGTTCTTTGAACGATATGCCCTTGATCGCCCCGAGCGATCCCGATCCTTTAAAATACTCATATAGCTGGACGATCGTTTCTTCGGCTTCAGAACGGACCACCACGTCTATGGCGTCTTCGCGCATCAGCTCCTCTTCTCGTACGGTAGGATGCGGGCCGCCTACGATAACCGGTATCTTTTTTACGGACTTGATCTGCCTAATCGCTTCCAGGGAAACGGCAACCTGGGGAGAGGTCATCGTAAAACCGACGGCATCGGGAGCGCTTTCGATGACCCGGCCTACCAGTTCGGCAATTGACAACCTGAGGGCATTGGCATCGATGACCGTTATCTGTGCTAGATGGTCATGGCGGCGCAAGACCGCAGCCAGATACGCTAATCCCAGAGGAGGATTGACTACGGCATAATTCTTGAACGGCGGCTGGATCAGCGTGATTTTCATGCGGCCCTCTGGTTATCGGTCATAAAATGCCAAGGTGGAAGTATCAGGCTGCCTTCCTGAGCCACCAGTTCATCGCCTCCGAAACGGCGGGCATACTGCTTCCATACCCCGCCGCAAATGAAACCGTAGCTGCACCGGCGGCACTGAGGAAACTTGTGCTTATGCAGCCAGGAATGCGCTTCCAGAATGGCGGCATGCCGAAGGTGGTCAGGGCCCCACGCAGACCACTGGCGTTTCCCGGGTAAAAGCGCAGATCCGACGGCCATGGCGCCGCACCAGACCCAATAAGGCTGGCGGATACGGGTCCTCAGATAGTAATCCCACTCATCATGGTCATAGTGCACTTGATGCACGTTCTGGACATGGTTTTCATGCCCCTTCATCAGGCATAAAGGAATGTACCGAAAGGTCAACTTTTTGAACGCCCCGGCAAAATCGTCGATCACCGCGTTAAGATGCGAAACTACCTGGCTATAGCGAAAAAAGTTCTCTTCCTGGGCGCAGACCGCCTGCTCGATCGGATTGAACATGATAAAGTTGACCGTTTGGACCTCTAACTCTTTGAACAGGCGCGCCCGGGCATATATGTCTTCCAGCGTCGAGCCGGTCACTACGGAATTGCAGCGCACCCTCACCCCAAGCTTAATGAGGTTGCGGATCGCATGTATGAGGCGGTCATAGCTGGAAGGCAGACACGTTACAAAGTCATGCGTCTGGGGTTTTGAGCCGTGGAGGGAAAAAAGGAAATCCTTTACTCCGGAAGCAACCAGCCGCTGCGCATATTCGGCGTCCGCCAAGCGCACCCCGTTGGTAATAATCGATATCCTGCGGAATCCGGCCTGGCCGGCAAACTGGGCCAGTTCGCACAGGTCCGGGCGTATCGTCGGTTCCCCTCCGGTGAATTCCAGGACCTCCATCCCCTTACGGCGATAATAGACGATCAGCCGTTTGCACTCCTGGGTTGAAAGGTCCTTATCGCGGCTGCGCGCCTTCACGTCGTTAAGGTAATAGCAAAAGCGGCATTTCATGTTACAGGAATATCCGACGTTAAGATCGATGCGCTTGGTCAGGGCAGGGATGGAAACGGTAGCTTCTCGCATGCGTTATGTTCGGTCAGGCTGGTTTTTTTGTGTAAGCCGGGACAGTTCCAGCTCAACCAGGCTGAGTTTTTGGGCAATGAGCTCGATGCGGTTGGTTTGCTGATAAAGGTACACCGTCAATAAAAGGCTTAAAAATACCGTAACCAGGCCGATAAGGAAGAATATAAAATTACTAGGCAGGGTAAAGCCGAGCATTTGCGCGCAGGCGCCCAGCAGCCTGTCGAAAACCGAAAACAGTATTGCCAACGCCGAAGCCGCCAGCCAGGAGACGGCGTATTTAAAACTCATCTTTTTGCGGCGGATAAGCTCGATAACGGTTAAAAAAAGCCCCAGGGATATGCCAACGGCCAATAGTTTAATGTTCATCTGCGCGTATCCTCCTGTTCTTGCTTAACGTGCACAGCATAATCGCTACAGTAACCTTGATCATGTAATAGGCGGTCTTAAGGTACCGAATCGAAGAACTGCCGCCCTGCCGCGGATGCATCAGCGCCGGGACTTCGCCGATCCGGGCCTGATAGCGCTTGGCAATGACGATGCTTTCCGGCTCCGGAAAATCAATCGGATAATGGGCGGCGAATAAGTCTATCGCCTTTTTCCCGTAGGCGCGAAAACCCGAGGTCGGATCCGTAAGCCTGACTCCGGTCAATATGCCGATCAGGTGCACAAAAAAACGGATGCCGATACGCCGCAGGAAAGAAGATTTGAAATTCCCTTTGCCGGCGGTAAAACGGCTTCCGATGCATAAGTCCAGCTCTCCGGCGATCACGGGGCGCGCGATATCCAGGATCGATGCCGGATCGTGCTGGCCATCCGCATCTACCTGTATGGCGACATCGTAGCCGTTGTGCTTGGCATATTGAAACCCGGTCTGGACCGCGCCTCCGATACCCAGGTTAAAGGGCAACGAAACCACCGGCGAGCCGGCTTCGCGCGCCTGGCAGGCAGTGGCATCCGAAGAACAATCGTCGACTACCAAAAGGTCAAACGATGGAAATTGCGCGCGCAGCTGAGCGACCACCTTGTCAACTCGGCCCGCTTCATTGTACGCAGGGATAATGATCAGTATCTTCTTGTTCTGCATAGGATTACGCAACGGGAATTATTTCGAGGATGGAGCAGCGGCTTCCAGAGCGCGAACCGCGGAAGCTAAAAGGTTGGTATCATCAGGCAGTGCCACGTCGGGCTTCAGGCCGTCGGAGCTGATGGGATTACCGTCAAACAGGTACCCCTTGGCGACTGTTAATTCAAGGCTTGCCCCGTCTTTAAGATCGAATATGCTCTTGAGATACACCATGCCCGCGGTGTGCTGTCCGATAAGTTCGGCCCTGTGATACGCCTGCATGATACCGGAAAAAAGCTCCGAAGCGCTACCCGTACCCTTGTTCACCAAAATAGCCACATCGCCTTGATACCGGACTTCTGAAGGAGAAGTTATCAGGCCCGTAGGCGCTTGTTGCCGCCGCTGGAAATAGAACAACTTCTGCTGCGGCGCAAGGAACACCCCCGATATATCCCAGGCCGCCAGGGGAGGGCCTCCGCCATTATCGCGCAAATCAAGAATGAGCTTGCCGATGCCCTGCTTATTGAGGGTGCCGATGGAATTGCGGATCTCGTTGCCGGTTTCCTGATTAAAGAATTTTATCTTCAGGCAGGCCACCCTGGGTTCGCCGGTCGCAACTACGAATACCGACTGCTTAAAATACTGGGCGCTTACAACGGCTACGCTTGCGGATTTTTTAAGCTTGGTAAAGAATATCTCAAGCTTGACTTCTTTGCCTGACACCCGGGAGAACATCTTCTGGATCTGTTCCTGGGTCAGCGCCGTTACGGGTTTACCTTCCACCTTGAGCACTTCATCACCGATGGCAATGCCTTTTTTGAACGCATCGGAGCGGGGCTCTACCTGCGTAATGACAAAATGCCCATCACTCAGAGCGCCCTCCAGGCCGATATCCCCTCCATACCCTAAAACCGATTCCTTGAACTGCTTGACCATCTGGGGAGGGAAAAAATTGGTAAACGGGTCGGACTGGTCCTTGAGCTTTGAGACCATGATCCCGGCGCCCACGTGCTTGATGTTGTTGTCGATCTTGCTTTTGTCTTTTACCTGCGTTTCGTATATTTTATCCTTGAAGTCGGCGATATACCGCTCAAAGGCCTCCTTGGAAACGGGAAGATAGTATTCCTTTTCCATGATATCGTACACAGACTTAAAATAGTCCACGTAGGACTTAAATACGGATTCCTCTCTTGCCTTACGGTTGTACCCGTACGCACAAGCCGATACGCAGACAAGTAATGCGACCGTTATCGAGAACACCTTGCTTATCGCCATAGTTTTTTAATTATACAACCGTTTCCGGCGGCCTGCAAGCAAAAATGCAAGCAAAGTGTTGACATATTCCCCAGGGAGAGTATAATTTTGCTTACTAATCAGAGGATGGAATGAAGCCAAAGACAAGCAAATTGCTATATATAGCGATAGCGGCCTGCGCGATGGCCTGCGGCATATTCTTCCGCCTTTACCCCCTCATTAGGGAGGGCCGGCAAGATGCCTGGAATCTGGCGACCATGGTGGTTGTCACCGATTTACGCCAAAAAGTGCAGAAGTTTATCGAAGCCAACTACCCGACCTTAAGCGACGCCGAAAAGATAAGGCTGGCGGAAGAGAACTTCCAGCGCCTGCTGAAAGAAAACCGCAAAAACGTCGAGGCACTGGTAAAAGAAGGCACGGAAAAGATCCTGGCCAGCCGGCCGCAGGAAAAGTCCAATTTCCTTCTGGAGGCGGATTCTTATTATTTCTATGGCCTTACGGAAAACATACGGGACTTCGGCACCATAAGTAAACAGATCAAAAACGGAAAATTCTTTGACCCTCTCGTATTAGCGCCCATGGGTAACTGGCAGCCCTTCTGCCTGCATCCCTATGTCGGCTTTTACCTTTATAAGATCGTTTCCTTTTTCAATAATACGGTTACCCTCATGTCGGCAATCAAGTACACCGTCATCCTGCTTGCCGCCCTGTGCGTGATCCCGTTCCTATTGATCTGCTATACGCTGGGGATCCGCCCCCTGGTGGCCTTTGTAGGGACGATGTTCTTCATCCATTCCCCCTTCTTCACCCAGCGGACTGCCTATGGCTGGTATGACACGGATGTATACAACTTCCTTTTCCCCTTATTGATATTCTATTTCATATTCCTTGGGTTGCGAAGGCTGCGCCCCCTGAAGATCAGCCTCGCCTATCTCGGCGTCGCCTCTTTTTTTACGGGGCTTTATTCCCTGTTCTGGGAAGGGTGGGGTTTTGTGCTGGTCGTAATGCTGGTGTCCGCGCCGGCCGCATTGCTGATCGGCATGTTCCGTTTCAAGGACCAGCGCCCAAGGGACATACTGGCATCTTTCGGCTGCTACCTATGCGCCAGCCTCATCTGGGTAAGTATATTCGGATCCCCTTACCTGGTCATTGATACGTTCCTGCAAAGCTGGAAGATGCTTAATAACTTCCTTGTCTCACAGTTCGGGCTCTGGCCGAACATCTTCCTGACTGTCGGAGAAACCCAGCCCTTAACCGTTCCCAAGGTGTCATTCCTTATTTTCGGCAACCTCCACCTGATCTACGTCGCCCTGGCGGGCCCCTGCATCGCGTTTGCCTGGGGGTTTTACCGAAAAGACGAAAAAATAACCTATAACACCTTGATCCTGGCGGTGTTCATGTTCAGTTTCACGGTGCTTTCTTTAAAAGCCGCCCGCAACGCCGTGCTTTTAACCGTTCCCCTTATACTGGGGCTGACCCTTACCGCAGAAGCCGCATGTTATCTCTATGATCGCGTATGCAGCCGTATACCAAAAAAGGCAGGCAAAAAATTTTCCAGGATCCGCCCGGCGTTAACCGTACTCCTTTCGCTGGCCCTGGCCAGCTCCGTCACGCTCCCCTTGTACGCCGCCCACCAGATCTGCAGCCGTATCTATCCGATATATAACAAGGCCTGGGACAGGGCCCTTGTCGAGCTACGCACAATGACCCCCCCGGACAGCATCGTTAATACCTGGTGGTGCCCCGGGCATTTTGTCACCAGCGTTGCCAAAAGGGGCGCGACCGTCGACGGCGCTACCCAGCATCTGCCCCAAACCTACTGGATCGCCACTATCCTCATGGAATCGGACATAAAAACCGCTGTCGGCCTCCTGCGCATGCTTAATACCAGCAGCAACAAGGCCCTGGACTTTTTGATCGAGGATTGCCACCTGCTTACTTCGGATGCGATAAGCCTTCTTAAACAGATCGCGCCGCTGACTATAGAAGACGCACGCAAGCTCTTAAACGGCAAGCTTACTGCCGCCGAGGCACAACACCTGCTTACCCTGACTCACGGGACCCCCCGGCCTTCGTATTTTATGATCTATAATGACCTGGTAGATACGTACTTGGCCCTGCCATACATCGGCAACTGGGATTTCAAAAAAGCAGAATTTTTAATTTCGGTCAATAAAAACGGGAAACAAAAAATCAAGATACCCTCCCGTGAGTCAAAGGGGTATCTTGATTTTCTCTGGTCCCTGACAGGGGGAGTCCCGCCGGTCAGCCCCCAATATCCTCAAGTGTACAGAAACAAGAACATCGTACTTTTCGAGAACCGTTTTGCCCTGGAATTGACTTCCATGGAGTGCTTCCTGCTTTCTCCGGATGGGACGAAATTCGTCAATCCCAAAAGCCTCATCTACGTCCAAAATGACGAATTCAAGGAAAAGGTATACCCCGGCTCCACCCTGCCGTTTTCGGTATTGTTGCTGGAGAAGGATGGCGTCTACACGTGTATCCTCCTTGACAGCTCCATGGCCAAGTCATTGCTGTTCAGGCTCTATTATCTTAACGGTAAAGGGCTGCCGTCTTTCAAGTTCTTCCTGCGCGAAGAAGATCCCGCCAGTAACAACATTGTGATCGTCTACAAGGTCGATTGGAACGCTAAAATAGAGTAGTGCGGTTGGTTCTTAGAAGGGGTTCTTTTTAAGGGATTCCTGCAGCGCCTGAGCGCCGGCACGCATGGCGGTCTCAAGCATGTTGGCGAAATCATCCCGGCCCATCCTGCGCAGGGTCGTAATCGGTTCAAGGGCCATTTGCTTCTGCCCCTGAGCAACGAAGGCCAGGCCCAGGCCTAAATATGCTTCAGACAAAGCCGGATCGATCCGAAGCGCCTTTTCAAACGCCTGAAGCGCCTTGGCATTATCCATCTTACCCATGAGATAAGCCCACCCCAGCCCAAAATACCCCTTGGCATAATCGGGATTGATCTTCAACAGGTCTTCAAATGACTTTATGGCGCTGGGATAGTCTTCTTTGCCGATATACGCCAAACCCATATTGGCGTATGCTTCGGTATACTGCGGGTCAAGTGCTAAGGCATTCTTAAAACTCTCCACGGCCTTCACATAACTTTCTCCGGAGCGGGTATAGGCCAACCCCAAATTGTTGTATATCTGCGGATGCTTGAAGCCTTGTTCCAACAGGGCCTCGTATTCCCGGATAGCCTTATGGTAATCACCCTGTTGAAAATAGTCATTGGCCGCCTGCTCCTGGCCGGAGGAAGAGGTTTCACAGAAGGCTGCGCCTCCGGGAAGAAGCGCCGGCGCGCAGAAATAAACCGCAAGGAAGCAGCAAAAAACCTTCATTAGGGGATCACCACTTTCGAAATGGCCAATGCGCATTTAAGCGTACCCTTTTCTTTGTCCTTGATCGATAGGCTATAACTGTCGATAATGAAAAGGACCTTTGAGTTCTCGATGAGATTCATGAACTGGGCCAGCTGTTCCATGGTTGCTTCGCAGGTCAGCGTAATAGAATATTTTTTCGCGATCTTCTCGTCTTTTAAGCCCGCCGGTTTGATCTCGCCCATGTACACGGATGCCTGCGTCGCCAGGCTCTCTATCTCCTTCAGGATGCCGGATATTTCTTCTTCTTCGGACTTTGGTTTTACGGAATACATGGAATAACGCGTGTCCTCGGCCATGATGTTGTCTTTCTGCGCCAGTACGCGCAGGTCCTTCTTGATAAGCAGCTGCTGGGCCTTGATCTGCTCATCCAGGGCCGCCATCCTGGAGAAAATGACCTGAAAGACTACGCGGTCAAGAAAGGCGATGATAATGAAAGAAACCGTCACCGCAAAGATAAATTTCTCTTTCTTGGAGAGGGTGCTTACAAAAGCGAGTGGATTTTTTATAGGGGCCATGGCTATGGAACCTTGACTACACAGGTTATTTCGAACTCGGCAACATCCTTACCGTCCTCTTTACGGCTGGCGGTGTTTTTGGCGCTCACGCCCTCAAAATATTTTGAATTCTCAAGGGCAGTAACAAAAGAGAATACCTCCGACATCGCGTCTGCGGTGCCCTTGAGCGACATGCTCCCTTTTTCGTCGATTGCAACGGCTTTCAGGTAGATCTCATCGGGTATGACCGAATATAGTTCCGAAAGTACCCGTAACGATTGCCTGCCGTAATCGAGGTATGTCTTTACCGCCCTCACTCTGGTAGAGGCCTTTTCCAGATGCTCTACCTGAGGGGCAAGCTCCGTCAGCCGCGTGTTAAGCTTTTTAAGATCCTGGGACTTATAAAAGATCTTGGTCAACATCGCCGCGCAAAAAAGCACGATGATCGCCATGATGAGAGCGCCGCTCTTGATCATCTCCCGGCTTTTTTCTTCGAAGGCGGTCCTCATTTTAAGCTCAGAGGGCCTTAGGTCGATCCTGGCCTCCGGAAAAGCCAACAAGGCCGACATGGCGTTGATGTAGGAACTCTGGCGGTCCTTCAGTAAGATATCCTTGACCGCCGGCGCAAGCGAGAGAACCCCTTCCAATACTACGACCTTGGCAACCATGTTAAGGTTTTCTACCAGGGGGACTTTGACGCTATCCACCAGATCCGGGGCGCCTCCAAGCAACACCTCGTTTGGCGGCCCTTCGATATCTTCGGCGCGATACGCGTCCAATGATTTTTTGACTTCGTCGACAAACTTGGCAGGGAACTCCTGCCGCTCCTTCAGGAAGCTTTCATACCCCATGGGGATATTGCGGAGGAATATGGTCCTGCCTTTATAGAGCACGATAAAATCAGAGCTCTTCGTATCGACGCTCAGCGCAATACTGGTAGAGCTTTTGGTGCTTGAGCCCAGCAGCTTGGCGCAGGCGGCACCAAAAAGCTCCGGAGACAGCTGGACCCGGGAAACCTTAAAGCCTGAGCCGGCCAGCAGGGCAAGCTGCTTCTTGATAACCTCCTGGACAAGAATGACGATAAGCACTTTGGTGTAGCTGTTATGATAGGTATCGATATTGACGTAATCGATAAGTATCTCTTCGCGTGCATACGGCGTATAGCGGCCGGCCTGCAGGTCGATGATCTCCCTGATCTCCGTTTCGCTGATCGAGGGGATCTCGATATTCTTGGTGATAATCGACTGCGAATCCACGCTGATGACCACAAACGGATCCCTGAACCTAAAGCCCTTGACGGCATCCTTAATGACCCCGATCGCATCGGTCTCCGGCAACCCCTCGAGCTGGCAGCTGGCAACGTTAGTCACTTCCACCTTTCCGGCGGAAAGCTTTCCTGCGGCTATCCTTACCAGCGACCCGCAGAAATTGAACCCGATAACGGCGCTATGTTTGCCGGAAGACCCCAGGGAGCCTAAAAGAAAACTCGCTTGTATGCCCATATTATAAGAATATCCTCCGGACGGTCATGTACCGCCTTTCTTTCCAGTAGTAGATCTTCCCGCTGATATCGGAAACGCAGGAGATGCTCACGGCCTTGTTTTTCGTATTCAGGAATGCGGTACAATGAATCGAGAAAAAGTTTGAGCGTGTCGACAAAAGCCCCGATAAAAGAAAACCCTCCAGCTCTTTCTTCTCTTCGTCGTTAAGCGTAACCACCCGGGAAAGCGCGGCGGTATAGTTCCTCAGGTCATCCACGCGGTTGTCGTCTTCCGTGCCTTCTTTCCGGTCCTCTCCGCAGCGGAACATAAAGACCTTAGCGATCAAATCAGGCCGCAAGCCTAGAATGCTTAGTATATCCACCGAAGCGGTATTGATATTAACCGGCCCGGAGCCATACACGGTAATGCGGTCCTTTATTTTGTCATATATCTCGGCGGTCATCCCCGGGACCAGCTTAACTTCGTCTATCATCTCAAAATTCGCATTTTTCATCACCGCAGGCCTGCCCTCCTGCGCATAGTAAAACTGTTCAGGTACGCCTTCTGCAGTGGTAGTGTCGGCGTCACGGTAATCAACCAACGCATGGCCCATTTTGTCGGCTTGATCGTTGTCCAAGCCGACAAAAAGGAACAGGCGGACCAGTACGGGCGCCGGGGCATAGTTAATATTGATTTTGCTTTCCTCGTCGATAAAGCCGTACCGCAGATCCGTCTGAGCGCTTTCCCACTCCTTATAGTTGTAGGCAACAAAAAAATTGCCCTTCCCCACAAATACGTCTTTGAAGACAACCGGGTTGTTCGTGCAGTTCTTCTGCATCGCGGAGAACGCCGATGAGTATTTATTGACGGCGAATTCCGCCAAGGCACGCTTCACCCCTGCTTCTGCGATAAAATGCAACTCTTCATTGTCCTCGATCTTGGAGAGCACCAGGATCCGCTGTTGAATCATATACCCCAGGTAGACGGCAAATGTTGTCAGGACAGTCAACATCCAGACCGTCATCAAAAGTATGCTCGACTTCTTTGCTGTTAAAGCGTACGGCCGCATCATGCGCTTAAGAAGAAACACCCTGATCTGCGATATATACGGTAATTATCTTGTTTAATTTCTTCTGCCTCTGCTTGTCCCTGAAATTTACTTGTATCTTTACCGCCGATGGGATGGCCTTATCGATTTCATCGAGCCAGACCCCCTTCTTGGTGGCAACGTTGAAATAGTAATAACTGAACGCCACGGATTCGACGCCGGTCAACAGGGCCTGGGGCCTGGTTTTTTTATCGTCGCTGATTGCCTGAGAATAAGTACGGTACTGGCGCCAGAGGCAAAGACGCGACGCATCGAACCAATAGCTGACCTGGCCGAAATCGACGAAAGCGTTGTTCTTATCTTGCACCGACTCCCCCTCCTGGAACAGGGCGAAGGACAGCTCGGTGCGGCTGCCCTTTGGCGGCACAGCGCAAGACACAAACCAATTCCGCAGGTCTGCCGACAGCTTATCGAAGAAAATGCCTATATCCGTCTCGGGGGTCTTCGTATCAACCCTCTGCCAGATCCTGGCTCCCGAGCTAAAAGTGGTGTACACCGCAAGGCTAATGATCGAGATGAGCGCTGCCACCAGGGACATCTCGATGAACGTAAACGCAGAACGTATGCTCCGGCGAGGCTTATTTGCCCACATACGCATACCTCGCAAGCCTGCGCTGCTTAGCTCTATCCATCCAAGAGAACACGATCTCCATTTTATAAAGGCTTGTCGTGCCTTCTATCGAAGAGGACAGCACTTTCCAGCTGAAGCGCCTGTCACCAAATTTGTCTTCTCCGGAGGCAGGAACATCAAATACCCCCTGAGAACGATTATAGAGATCCTCTAATTCCCATATCTTGTTATTAATCTGGAGGTCCGCAAGTAAACGGTCGGAAACATAATTAAGCGAATTCAGCGATGAAAAAAAAGCCTGATAGATCATTACCAGGCCAAGCGATAATACCGCAACAGCCACCATCACCTCGATAAGGGTAAAACCGGTACGAAGATGCCCCCTCCGAGGCTTACCAGTTCTTGATATCATCGTCGCTTTCGTGTCCATCCTTACCCGTAGAACAAAGGTCATAATCGGGACGGTGATCGCCGGGCGATTTATATATATAGGGCCTGCCCCAGGGATCGATAGGCTTTCTCTCCAGGTAAGGCCCATTCCAATTCTCCGGAATAGGCGCGCCCTTAGGTTTATTCAGAAGCGCATCCAGCCCTTGTTCGCTCGTAGGGAAATTCCCGTTGTCAAGCTCGTAGAGTTTGAGGGCGGTAGCGATATTCACGTTAATGTCCGCTTTGGCAACGGCATTCTTTGCCTGCTCGGACCTGCCTACGAACCTGGGCAAAACCATCGAAATAAGCGCCCCGATGATGACTACCACCAGCAATATCTCTATAATCGTAAAGCCCCTGGCGGAGCCCTTACAGCAAGAAGATCCCATTCCCCACCTCCGTAAAGTAGCCTTCCTAGGCTTCATTGTACCATCAGATTGATCTGGAAAATCGGCAGAAGCATGGCGATGACCACATACCCCAATACTGCGCCGATGATTAAGATCATGAGAGGTTCCAGTTGCGCGGTGAGAAGCCGCAATGTCTCATCGGTGTCTTTCTCGAAATAATCGGCGATCTCCCCAAACACCTCCTGGAGTTTCCCGGATTCTTCGCCGATAATGATGAAGTTGGTCACGAAAGCCGGGAATATGGCTGTCCTCTTGAGGTTGCGCCCCAGCGAACCGCCCTGTTTGACTTCCTCATAAGCCGCCAGCAATTCTTTCCTGATAATCTCATTGTCCAATATCGGAATGGATAATTCCATTGCCCGCAGGATATTTATCCCGCTTTTCATGGATAATTCCATGGTCCGGGAGACCTGCGCGATCTCCGCCTTACGGATGAAACTACCGTAGAGGGGGATCTTGAGGGTTACGGCGCTGACCGTTTCCTTCTTCGTACGCAGCAGCCTTTTTATTCCCGAAAAAGCGGCGATGCCCGCGATCAGCAGCCAGAACCAGCTCACCCTTAGAATATCGCTGGTGGCGATCAATATCCTCGTCGGCATCGGCAGCTGCTGCCCCATGCTTGTAAAAATGTCCTTGATCCGGGGGATAACGAACATCAGCATGAAAACCACGGTACCTGCCCCCACAATGGTCATGAGCGCCGGATACACAAGGGCGGTTTTGACTTTCGACAGGATCCCCTCTTGCTTACGCAGATGCGCCGTGATCCGTTCCAGGGACGCATGCAATGTGCCGGTGTCTTCCCCTGCCTTGATAATCGCCACATATAGCGTAGAGAAGACATGCGGGTACTGAAGGAGCGATTCCGAAAAAGTCCGGCCAACCTTGATATCATCAGCTATGCCGTTGAGCACATATCTAAAATACTTGTTTTCCGTCTGCTCCGCAATGATCCCCAGGGCTTTTAAGATCGTCACTCCCGAACGTATCAGGCTGCTGAGCTGCCCGGAAAAAATGCTAATGTCGCGCAGTTTAACTGCCTGGGAGCCGAACTGAACCGCCTCCGGCGCCCTGGAGGAACCTGCCGCATCCTGCCTTTCTTCGATTTGCACGGGCAGATACCCCAAAAGGCTCAGCTTTTCGATAGCCTCTTCCCTGCTTTGAGCTTCAAGCGAACCTTCGACAGTTTCCGAGGGCCCTTTTTTTGCGCGGTAATGATAATGCGCCATATCAGCTTTCCTTGTTTTCCATTTCCTCGAATTTCTCGATCACGAATTTATTCAGCCTTGACCGATCCGCACCCGACAGGTCCAGGAAACATACCGCCACGTCGTAACCCTTCTCTGTTTCAAGGTCCGCGACCCTGACAACCTTGGCTAGACACGTAATCGGCAGCTCTTCCGGCAGGTCGATCTTTAACTCCAGGACCGAAGCTTTTGGCACGGTCTCTTTGGTAGAGAAAAGCAGTCCTCCGGCGCTGATATTCTTCGTCGCGCTCTGGTATTCCGGAAAGAGCTTGTCCCCTTCCCTGCTGTCAGGCGCATAAATCTTCCAGTGAACGGTGACCTTTGCGTCCAGCCGCATGAACAACCTTCGGTTACTGTAGGCAGAGACCTTGTCGGCCGCCGCAAACACGTCGCCTTCCGCAAGCGGGCCTGCGCCCTCTGAACCCGAAAGGTCCTGCGCCTGGGGGTATTTTTCTTCTTCGGTAACATTCATGATCTCTTCCGGTGTCGTAATGCCCTCGAGCACCTTGCGCCATCCGTCCTGGCGCAACGTACGCATCCCGCGCGACATCGCCATAAGCTTAATGTTTTCCGAAGAAGGTTTTTTCAAGACCATCTCCCTGATGACTTCGTCCATCAAAAGGATCTCGTATATTGCGGTTCTGCCGTGGAATCCCGTGAAGTTGCATTCTTCGCATCCGGTGCCCTTGTATATTTTGACGCCATCGGATGAACCCAGATTCAGGCCGCTTGCGATCTGAACCTTGACCTCCGGAAGCGAGCGGGGGTCTTCCCTTCTGCAGAAGGGGCAGATCACCCTGACCAGGCGCTGCGCGATGAACGCCTCGACGGAAGAAGCTACCAGATATGCCTCAACGCCGATATCGATAAGACGGGTAATCCCGCTGGCGGCATCGTTGGTATGCAGCGTGGAAAATACCAAATGCCCCGTCAAAGCCACGCGGATGGCGATCTCCGCGGTCTCTAAGTCCCTGACCTCGCCGACCATAATGATATCCGGGTCATGCCGCAAAATGGAACGCAAGCCGCAGGCGAACGTCAATCCTACCTCCGACATTACCTGTATCTGGGTAATACCCGGCATCTCATACTCGATGGGGTCTTCTATGGTAATGATCTTTCTTTCCCTGGTATTAATCTTATTCAAGCACGTATACAAGGTAGTGGTCTTGCCGCTACCCGTCGGGCCGGTCACAAAGATGATCCCGTGCGGCTTGGTAATAAGCTGCTCCAGGAGTTTCTGGTCGGATGCAGCCAGCCCAAGTTTCTCAAGATTGAAGAGCATCATGGTCGGCAGCATCCTTAAAACCACGCTTTCCCCGTAGGGCGTCGGTATAAACGAGACCCTTAAATCCAAAACCTGGTCCTGGGTTTTTACCGCAATCCGGCCGTCCTGAGGAAGCCTGCGTTCAACGATATTTAGGTTAGCCATGATCTTGATACGGGAAAGTATCGGGCGGATGAGTTGCTTGATGTTCGCAGGGACATTCGCGTCGTATAAAACCCCGTCAATCCGGTAACGCAACTTCAATTCCCCGCGGTACGGCTCGATATGGATATCGGTTGCGCGCTTACGGTAGGCCTCTACGATGATCTGGTTGACCAGGTTTATTACCGAGGCATCCTCTGCGAGCGTATCGATATCTTCGACTTGGTCGCGAGAAACGTTCTCCGCGATCTTATCGATCCCCGAGGGGGCGGCGAGTATCTTTTCGATCGTATCCGCGCCCAGTCCGTACAATTTTTTCAGTTCCTCGGCAATATCCTTCTCGGTAGTAATCATCATCCGGATATCATACCCAAAATGCAAACGAAGCTCGTCCTGCGTCTTTATGTCCAGAGGAAAATCGACCGCGACGGTAAGCGCATTGTGCTCTATTTTTAGAGGGACGAATTTATAATGCCAGGCAAATTTATACGGGACGGCGTCAACAATGGACTTATCGATCTTGACGTTTTTCAAATTCACGTATTCCAGATTCAATTCCTGCGCAAGAAGCCGCATCAGGTCCGCCTCATTGACGCTGCGGTTTTTCGCCAACAGGGAAATAAGCGTTACGCCGCCGCGGCCGGCCTCCTGTAAAAAACCGTCGAGGACAGCCTGGGGCACCATGGCGTTTTTACTGACCAAGCGGTACACGAAATCGTCGAATTTATTGGGCATGGGTTTTAATAATCCTTGATCTTGCCGATCATGTAGAAATTGCGTGCGTCTACCTTATCGACGCGGCCGTCAAGGATCTTTTCGCAGCTATCCAGGGTCTCGGGGATAGAGACGTACTCTCCCTTTTTGCCGATATAGACCTCGCTGACGATAAAAGGCTGGGTCAGAAACATGATCAACCTTTCCGCCCGGATGAACGCAAGGCGGTCTTCCTTGGCCAATTCCTCGACACCGATGACTTGGACTATCTTGTATAGCTGGCGGTATTTGGTAATGAAAGAAATGACCTTCTGGGAGATATCATAGTGCCTTCTGCCGACGATGTAGTAATCAAGGTTGGAACAGGAACCCGCCAGGGGGTCGATGGCTGGATACAGGCCTTTTTGGACGGCGTCTCTGGAAAGCGCAATAGAAGAATCGAGATAACTGAAGATCGCCACAACCGCAGGGTCGGTCATGTCGTCTGCAGGAACGTAGACCGCCTGAAATGCGGTAATGGAACCTGACCCTTCGATGGAACGGATCCTTTCCTGGACGCTGGCGACCTCGGAAGCAAGGGTCGGTTGATACCCTGTTTCCGAAGGCACTCTTCCTAAAAGCGTAGACACTTCTGCGCCCCCCTGAACGAACCTAAAGATATTATCCATGAACAAGAGCACGTCCTTGTTCTTTCCGGCCAGGTATTCAGCCATGGTAATACCGGTATTAACAACTTCATAGCGCGCGCCGGGCGGTTGGTCCATCTGCCCAAAGGCCAACATAACGCGCGGCAGGAGGTTGTGTTCTTTCAATTCATAATACAATTCGTTGCCTTCCCTGATCCTTTCGCCAATGCCGCAAAAGACGCAGGCGCCCTGGTGCTTCGTAACGATATTGTTAATGAGCTCCAGGATAATAACTGACTTGCCGCAGCCTGCTCCGCCCAGAACCCCGGTCTTGCTACCTTTTACCAGGGGGTTCAACAGATCGATAATCTTGATGCCCGTCTCCAGCACATCGGGCTTCGAACCTTGTTTGTCGACAATATTAAAGACGTTGCGCCGGGAAGGTTTACGTATGGGGGCATATAAATTGCTGGTAATTTCCGGCCCCTGGTCAAGGGGCTTGCCGGAAACATCGACAACCCGCCCAAACAGATTATCGGATAGGGGTAATTTAACCGGTTCTCCCGTATCAATGACTTCGGTATGTTTCTGCAGGTTCAATGTCGAAGAAAGCGAGACACAGCGAACCAGCTTGCTGGAGAGATGTTCAGCCACCTCAAGAAGCACTTTCCTGCCGTCAAATGCCTGAGTCTCAAGGACGACATACAACGACGGCGTCTTTTTGCCCTCTGGGAAAAGGACATCCACTACCGGCCCCTGCACGGACACGATCCTGCCTTTGAGAATTTCCGCAGGCTGACTGCCTGCAGGTTCCTGTTGAGCGGACTGAGGTTGTTGCTCCTGAGATTCGGGTTCTTTATCCGGATGCGTATCCATCTGTTATTTTTTCGTTGCCGGGCCTCCTGCCCTGACCATGCCGGCGGAAAATGTCTCGCTGATGCCTTTAGAAATATCCGCCTTGCGCGACTTCCTCAACATGATGCCTAAGATTGCTTTCTCTTTTTTAAGCCTGTCTTCGGCTGCTTCCAGCTGCTGGACCTGGGCAGCGTAACCGGAAAGCTGGCAGTTCATCAGAAGTTCATATATTCTACACGTCAGCCATACCGACGAAAGGTAGCCGATAATTTCGTTCAAATCAGAATCCACGATGACTTTTTCAATGGTCTCTTCCGTCTGATCCATGTGCTGCAGGAGCACGTCGCTGGAAGGAAACAGGACCGCGCTTTTCGGCTTGATAAGGTTGATATTGAACGCGAAAGGGTATACCGCAACTATCCTGCCCAGTTTTCCATTCATGACGTTCTCAATAATATAATCTTTCGCCGCAATACTGGTCTTATAGAGGCCCCTTTCCTGCACCTGCCCGAAAACCTCAACATGCTTTGACCGAGGAACCTGAAATTTCAATTTATCGCCCGCCTTCTGCCCGATAACCACAAAATCATCGGAGTTCTCCTTCTCGGCTTCGGCAAGGGCATGCCTGACCATCCTTCCGTTCATATCGCCCATGAATGCCGACTCTGAAGTAATAACCAGGATTCCTACGGCCTCGGAGGTCGGATTGACCAATATGTGGTTGGCATTGGTAAAATTTGCCATTTTGAAGAAATCGATGAAATACGCCATAAAATCTATAAGGATCTGCTTGCTTTTGGCAGAGTGATAAAACAGGTTGGAAGCGATATCCTTCAGTATCTGTACGAGCTCCAGGATCTCTGCCGTATCGTCGTAGTCAACCTTGAGGCGTTTTGTCTTGCCCATACGCTTAAGCCCTATTCGTCTAATCTCTGCTTCTCGGTAATGACGCCATCCCGGATCTTTGATGCCAACGCCCCGTCCAGCGCCAGGCTTCCGAATTTCAAGAGTATACCGCTAAGCAAAGCGTGGTCGGTCTTCTCAACAAGCACAAAATCTCTTTTTACTTTTTGAGACACGATTTCCTTTATGCGTTTCCGCTGGAGGTCCGTCAGGGGCCGGAAAGAAACGACCTCGACATCCTTGACATCGGCGGAAATCATGGCCATATCCACTTCTGCCAGCTCCTTAAGGAAGTCATCGGCCATTATTTTATGCACCTGCTCAAGGGCTGCATCCGACAGGACGTCCTTGATGAGCCCCCCGCTTATTTCCACAATGCGCAACTCCATGGCCCTGGCAATATCAGTCTTGATCTTCTCTACGGTTTTATGCGCCTTATCAATGATCGCATCGCTTTCTGTTTTTGCCTTTTTGAACGCATCCTCCCTGACCGCGGCGGCATCGAGATTGGCCTTCTCGACAAGATCATGGGCGATCTTTTCTGCCTCTTCTTTTTTGTTCTTATATTCGGTTTCTGCTTGCAGGAGCTTCTGGTCAAGTTCTATCTTTTGCTTCTTAATCTCTTCGTATGATGTCTGCAGGCGATTCACTGCGCTTTCGGTGTCGCTCCAGAGCATCTTTTTGAGAACAAAAAGAACTACCGCGAAAGCAATGGTGATAACGATAATAAAAGGTAACAACGTTCCAACCATGGAGGCTCCTTTACTTGCTGCCGAACAGCTGCATTACTACCATCAGGCCGATGATGGCGATCGATTCCGCAAACACCAAGAGCAACACCGAACCAAGGAATATTTTCGAGGCCGAAGACGGATTCCTTCCCAGGGCCTTTATGGTGGCATGGCCGACGGCAGCAATAACCACCGAAGGCCCGAGGACCACGACAAACATGATGAGCAAAATAATAAGCGTATTCATGACTCCCCCTAATCGGCAATTTCCACGATCACCACGCAGTCGTTACGCAGGAACTTCAGAACCCCCCGGTTGATGGCAATCGCTTCCTTCCAATCAATGACCAGGTTGCCCGGAACAAGTAACGTCAATACCGGATAATGAAAAGGCATGATCTCGAATTCTCCGTGGTCGCCGGGCACAAACAAGCTGGTGACTTCGTTCTTGTAAAGGACACTGTCTACGTCCAAAACAGTAAGCTGAAATTTTCCTATGGAGTCCACTGCCTTGTATACTCCCCTTAAGCAGCTTTTGGCTGCGGCTTGGCCTCGGTATCCTTCTTTGCGGTACCGGAAATGGTGATTTCCTGGACTACCGCCTCTTCTTCGACCGCCTCCATCCTCTGGCTGATGAGCACGTTAATGTAGTCTTTAATGATGGTTACCATTGCCTTCTTCATTTCATCATCAAAATCTCTGGTTTCGGTCAATTTTTTCATGACCGGAGGATTGTGCTCCAGGGCAAAGGTATAGACCCCGGTCTTGAATTTCTCCAGCTCGTTCATCTCCAGGTCATCAAGGAGCTGTTCCGTATGTGCCAAGAAGATCAATACCATTGCCGGCGAAGGGACAGGGTTATCGCGTTCCTGCTTAAGAAGCTCGTAGAGGATCTTGCCTTCGTTGAGCTGCCGTTCCGCTTCTTCGCTTTGACCTGACGCCTTCAGGCGCGATAAGCGCTGCAGCTCTTCATAGCGCACAAACTCCAGGCGCAGGGTCTTGCTTACCTTTTTGACGGCCGGCCATTGTACTTTATTGCCGATACGCGAAACCGACAGCCCGATCCCGATGGCCGGTTTGAATCCCTCGTTGAACTGGGCCGCGGAAAGATAGATTTGGCCGTCGGTCATAGAAACCAGGTTCGAAGAGATGTATCCGGTAAGGTCTCCTTCCAGAAGCTCGATAATCGGCAGGAACGTCATCGAGCCGCCGCCTCTGGCCTTGTTGAGTTTCGCGGCCCTTTCGATCATTCGTGAATGAAGATAAAAAACGTCCCCGGGATAAGACTCGCGGCCCGGAGGCCTGCCGAGAATCAGGGATATCTCCCGGTACGCCCAGGCATGTTTGGTGAAATCATCAAAGCAAGCCAGCACGTGCTTTCCTTTATTCATAAAATACTCGCCGATGGCGCTGGCCACATACGGAGCTAGATACTGCTGCCCCGGCGGCTCGCCTGCCATGGCCGAAAGGATCATCGAATATTCAAAACAGTCGTACTTTTTAAAAAGATCGACTACTCTGTTCATTGCTGCCTTCGATTTACCAATGGCGCAATAAATACAGATCATATCCTTGCCTCTTTGATTGATGATCGTATCCGTACAAATGGTCGTTTTACCGGTCATCTTATCGCCAAGGATCAACTCGCGCTGCCCTCTGCCGACGGGAATCATAGAATCGATAATTTTGATGCCGGTTTCCAGGGTCTCCTTAAGTATCTCCCGCTCAAGGATCGATGGGGCCTCGGCAAAGATGGGCATGTAGGCATCCGGCTGGATAGTCCCCAAGCCGTCCATCGGCTCCCCCAGAACGTTCATCATGCGGCCGATGAATTTATCGCTGACGCCTGCGTTAAAAGACTCCAGGGTCATAGTAGCGGTATCACCGGTCTTGATGGGATCGTGCTCTTTCAGTAAAAGCACGTATGTCTCATCCTCATTGAAACCGATGATGCTGCCTATGGTGCCGTATCCGAAGCGGATAAGCTGGCCGTTAATGCAATTCTCCAGCCCCAGAACGGTCACAATACAACCCCTTACTGCTTTTACGGTTCCGTACTCTTTATATTGTAGAGGCATATGTTGAAATTATAACAAATAATTGCCTTAAACGCTAAATATTTATCTGCTTTGTCTCTTTTACTTCCTCTTTTGCTTTTTCTATCTTCTTATACTTCTGGGCATCCTCCTGCTTCATCCTCTTGAGCCAAATCCAGGTCGCCAGGACGGTCAGTAGAATCACAAAGATAAGGATATACAACACGACTTTGAACACCTCGATCTTAGGCGCGGCCTTCTTGAGGTATTCGATCAGCTTTAATTGGGCCATCGGCTTGACTTCCCGCAAGACCGTGTGCTTTAGCGCGTCAGCGAGCACGATCTTAAGTTTATCCAGGTTCTTTTTGATCTTCTTTTCTTTTTCTGAATTTATCTGATACAGCGCAATCCTGTCCTTCAGGGAACGCGCCTCGGCCTGGCTGTTTTTGATGTCATCAAGGTTGGTAACTATTTCCTTATAGAGGATATTGGCCAGGTTCTTGAATTTCGTTCCGGAAAGTTCCGAGTTGAGGCTATCGGCCTGGTCGCGGTATGAAGTCAGCATTTTCTCCGGAAAATACCACAGGTCCTTGATCTCGATCTCGAACCGCTTTTTCTCCCCCGGTTTAAAAGTCTCTTCTTTTTCCAGGTACAGCTGATCAAGGTCGCTATCATACCTGACGTCGAAACCTCCGCTTGAAACCACATATTGTGCTTGAATACCCTTGGGCAGAAAATGAGTAATCTTGGTTTCCAGCGGCTTTTCCGACGGATTATTCGCCTCGATGACGTATTTTATGGAGCGGGCTTCTTCCACCGGGACCGCCCTGTTGGCCAAATATTCCAGAGATAGTATATCGTTATCAAGGTCGGCCAGCATCTGCCTGTTGATCCGATGAAGGTCAATTTTCTTTGCGACATCCCCTCCGGTCTCCTGCTGGGTCTTGGCGATCGTATCGAGTTTGCCCTGGATTTTATCGGCCAAGAGCTTTGCGGTCTCATACTGATCGGTACCCTCAAGCCCCTTTAGTTTTTCGCTAAGCTTATCGCGCATGCTGTCTAACTCATCCGCGGGGATATCCCATTTGTCCGCAACAATGATCTGGAAGGTATACGTCCCCTTGGGGGCAAGCTCGATCTCCTTATACGCATAATATTTATTGCTGGTTACATCATAATCGATGTCCATGCCGCCGGCGTCAATGATGTCGTCCTTCTGGACCTCCTCCGGAAAATCATAACGGACCGGGATCTTCTGCTTTTGGTCGACCGAAGGATTGACGGTAAGCAATTTGATTTTCACTGCCGGGAACGCAGGTACCAGCAATACCCCCAGCAGGAAAATAAGATTAATAGCCGCAATTTTCGCGTATAAAAACCGCCCGTTCATCCGACCCATTCCGCTCTACTCCGATTCCATCCAGCTTGTCACCACAGCCTTATTTTGGCCTTGCGCCTCCACCAACGCCGCAAGCACGGCCTTAAGCTCAGCCAGCTTCTTTTTCATCTTTACGATATCCGCAGCCTCAGCCTTATCCAGCGTATGTATATCGTCCATCTTCAGGCCGAGCGATTTGGCGCTTTCATTGGTAGCGTTCACGATTGCATCGATAATCTTCTTGCTGAGCTCCTCGGCGTCATCCTTCTTAAAGCCCAAGGTGTCCACTGTGTTCTTTAAGTCAGTGACCGTTGCATTAATCTTGCTTATCGCCTGGAAAGCGGTGTCGGTTTGACCTTTAGCGCCAAGATCAGTCCTGGTATCCTGCACTTCCTGCAGCAACTGCGATGACTTGCTCGACAGAAATGCCAATTTTCCGAACAGGGTCTTGGTCGATGTAGCATCGCTGGTTGAGCCGATAAGCTTTGCATAGGCGTCTATGTCATTAATCATACCAAACAAAGTAGCGGTGCCAGAAGCGTCGCTCTTGGCGCCGATAGCCGCCTGCATCTCACTGATCGCGGTAGCCAGGGCAGCGGCGTCTTTGAGCCCCTCCAGGCCGGATATAGTATTACCGATGTACTCGATTAATCCATATAGAGAAGCAGCTTTGGCGTCTCCGCTCTTACCGATCTTGCCATTTAATGAATCCACTACCGTCTGCAGGGTGCCGATATCGGTAATGAGCGCATCGATCCGGGCGCTTAAGGTTGATATTTGGTTCCAGTTAATGTTGGCCGAGGTCATCGCCGCAAGATTACTCCAGTTGATACCTGAAATAGTGCTGCCGCGCATGTCCGTCCAGTTTATACCGACGCCGGTCATATACGCCAGATCAGCCCAGTTAATGCCTGCATGGGTAAGCCGGTCAAGATCACTCCAATTGACTCCTGCCTTGGTCATGACGGCCATGTTGCTCCAGTTAACATTGGCATCACCGAGCTTCTTCATATCCGTCCAGTTGACGCCCGCGTTGGAAAGGGTGCTGATATCACTCCAGTTGATCCGGGCGTTCGTTAATCGCGCGATGTCCGTCCAGTTGACGCCGGATCCGCTCATCACGGATATCGAACCCCAATTAATACCTGAAGTGCTCAATCTGCTGATCGCATCCCAGTTGATCCCCTGGTTGGACATTGACGAGATATCCATCCAGTTAATACCCTTATTCGATAACGAGGCAATGTCCATCCAGTTGATGCCGGCATTGGATAACGAGGCGACGATTCCCCAATTCACACCGGCAGTACTGAGGCTGCCGATATTAAGCCAGTTAACGCCTGCCCTGCTCATAGCATTGATATTCGTCCAGTTAATGCCCTTATTGGACAAAGTGGCGATATCATCCCAGTTAACGCCGCGGTTGGCCAATACCGCTACGTCGGTCCAGTTGATACCGGCATTAGTCAGCGATGACACATTGGTCCAATTGATACCGGCATTGGTCAAACGCGACACCTCAAACCAGTTAATGCCGGTATTAGTCAGCCGCGCTATATCCTGCCAGTTAATGCCACGGTTCGACATAACGGAAATGCTCAGCCAGTTAATGCCCTGATTGCTCATCACAGACATATCAGACCAGTTAATGCCGACGTTGGACAGCCTTGAGATATCCATCCAGTTAATGCCCTGGTTGCTTAAAAGGGCAATGCTCGTCCAGTTAATGGCTTTATTGCTCATTTGTGAAATATCTACCCAGTTGACGCCCTGGTTGGACATCGCCGAGATGTTAGACCAATTAACGCCCTGGCCGGAAAGCACGGCCAAGTCCAACCAGTTGATGCCCTGGTTGGACATACGGGAAATTTCTGACCAGTTTATAACAGCATTGCTTAACCGGGAAATATCCATCCAGTTGATACCTTGATCACTTAAAGATGCGATATTGTTCCAATTAATGCCTCTATTGGCCATATATGCTATGTCTGTCCAGTTAACTCCGGCATTGCCCAGCACCGCAATACTGGCCCAGTTAATACCGACATTACTCATGACCGCTATATTATTCCAATTAATGCCCTGGTTGGAGAAATGGGCTATTTCTGACCAGTTTATACCGACATTGCTCAATCTGGACAGGTCCATCCAGTTGATGCCCTGAGTGCTCAAACTGGCAACATCTGTCCAATTAATGCCGGCGTTGCTCAGGCGAGCAACATCTGTCCAATTAACTCCTTTAATGCTTAAGGTTGCAATATCAAACCAATTGATGCCGACATTGCTGAAGCGACCGATGTCCGTCCAATTGATGCCCTGGTTGGAAAAGACGGCAAAATCTTGCCAGTTGATGCCGGAGTTGGTCATGCGGGCCATATCGAGCCAATTGACGCCCGCTTTACTGAGCACGGAAATATTATCCCAGTTGACGCCCTGAGAGCTTAAGTCGGACAGCCCGCTCCAGTTAACTCCCTTATTCGTCATAATCGCCAGGTCCGTCCAGTTGATACCCTGGTTATACAGACGGGCCATATCCGTCCAATTAATGCCCTGGCTGTGCAAGACCAACAGATCAGACCAGTTAATACCTTTGTTCGTCATGAGTCCGAGATCCATCCAGTTGACGCCCTGATTCGACAGTACGGACAAATCCAGCCAATTGATGCGCTGGACGGATAGGCGAGCCAAGTCGGTCCAGTTAACACCTTGATTGGAGAGCACCGAGACATCCAGCCAGTTGATACCGGCGTTGCTTAAGCGCGCGACATCAATCCAGTTGATACCCTTGGCGGTCAAAGAAGCCAAATCCAGCCAGTTGATACCGCGGTTGCTCATGGCAGACAGATCCAGCCAATTGATG
>DATJPV010000016.1:0-42483 GCA_035506195.1 Patescibacteria group bacterium
GTCTTGTATGAAGAAACAGGCAGGCCCGCCTTGGCCAGGGAATATGCGCAAAAAGCCAATAGCATACGGTCGCAGTATTGCGTGCCCCTTACGGTTACCAACTACCGCGCCCTCAAAGAGGCCCTGGATAAGCAGGGCATACGGCTGGTCTGCGTGCAATACCCCATGCGCGACATCGGGCCGTTAAAGAGGGTATTCCAGGATAACCAGAAAGGGATCGTCTTCGTTGACAATGAAAGGCTGTTTAAGGATGCGGTTAAGAAAGACGGCTATAACACATACTTTAAAGACATGTTCGGCGGGGACTTCGGCCACTGCACCGATAAAGGCAACAGGCTTTTAGCGGAAAACATTGCGAACGCCATATTGAAAGAGGTGTTCCATAAATGACAATACCCCTCAGAACAAAAATATCCCTGGTCCTCGGCGGATTTTTGATGTTTCTTATCCTTTTGGAGGTAGGTTTGCGTCTGGGCGGGTTCATCGTCTTATCCCTGCAAGAGTACAGAAATCAGCAAGCCATGCGACATAAAGAAGCTTGTCGCATCTTGTGTCTGGGTGAATCCACCACCGTAGGGCAGTATCCTCCGTATTTGGAAAAAATCCTGAATCAGCGCCATGTTGAAATACGATTCAGCGTGATCGACACAGGTATAATTGCGGCCAACTCGGCAACCATATTGTCTCAACTGGAATCAAATATTGCCCGGTATCGCCCCGATATCGTGGTTGTGATGATGGGCAGCAATGACCAGGGCATACTGTACTATAAAGATATCCCCGAGGCCAGGACACCGCTGTTTTATCGCTGCAAAACCTACAGGTTGATCAAGATTCTCTGGGCACGCGCCTGGGCCAAAACCAGGGGAAAGGGCGGATCCGGCAAAGATTCCACGTTCGACCCCCAAGGCAATAATGCCCACATCAGGTTAGGGCCGATGCATCAGGCCGAGAATTCCCCAAAGGAGCGCACGTATATTCAGTTAGGATGGAATTATCGAGCAGAAGGCAATACCCTCCTGGCCGAAAACGCATTTAAGAAGGCTATCGAGCTAAGCCCTCGGAATGATAACGCATATGTTGCATTAGGATTGCTTTATCAGGCCCAGGGCCAATTCTCTCAGGCCGAAGATTTGCTCAAGAAGGCGGCAGCATTAAATCCTCAAAACGACGATACAGTCATTAAATTGGGGTGGTTGTATCAAGGCCAGAATAAGCTTTCTCAAGCCGAGGATGCATTCAAGCAGGCTATCGTATCGAATTCTTTTAACGCGTTTAAACTAGGAAGGCTTTGCTGTGTTCGAGGCAAGCCCTCCCTGGCCGAAAACGCATTTAAGAAGGCCATCGAGCTAAACCCTCGGAACGATAGCGTATATGTTGCATTAGGATTACTTTATCAGGCCCAGGGCAAGCTCCTTGAGGCAGAAGGCGCATTCAGTAAGGCTGTTGAGTGTAATCCTAAAAACATTCGCGCGTATCCTGCATTGTGGGAGTTCTATCGCAATAATGGCAGGCGTTCGCAGCTGGAAGATGCATGCAAACAGGCCATTGCGTTCAGCCCTAGCGATTATCGCGCATACGCAGCACTTTCGGTGTTATATGAAGAAACAGGCAGGTCCGCCCTGGCCGAGGAATATGCGCAAAAGGCCAATAGCATAAAGTCGCACTATTGCGCGCCCATGACGGTTACCAATTACCGCGCCATCAGAGAAATTTTGGATAAAAATGGCATACGGTTAATCTGCGTACAGTACCCCATGCGGGACATCGGACCGTTGAAGAGAGTATTCCAGGACAACGCAGAGGGGATCATTTTCGTTGATAATGAAAAGCTATTTAAGGATGCAGTGAAGGGGAATGGGTATAATACCTATTTTAGAGATATGTTCGGCGGCGACTTCGGCCATTGCACCGATAAAGGCAACAGGCTTTTAGCGGAAAACATTGCGAACGCCATATTGAAAGAAGTCTTTCATAAATAATGATACCGCGTACCGATCCTGCCAAAGTATCCGTACCCCTCAGGACTAAACTGTCCCTGGTTATATTAGGTTTTTTCTTATTTCTCGTCTTCCTTGAAGCGGGCTTACGCTTGGGGGGATTTGTCATAGTGTCCCTGCAAGAATCCAGGAATCAGCAATCCATACGGCATGAGGGGACCTACCGCATTATGTGTCTGGGGGAATCTACCACTGCAGGCCAATACCCTCCTTTTCTTGAAACGATCCTGAATCGGCGTCACATTGGGATACAATTCAGCGTGATCGATAAGGGAAGAGGCGGGACGAGAACTCCCGTCATATTAGCCGAGCTAGAATCGAATCTCAATCAATACCATCCTCACATGGTCATCACTATGATGGGAATCAATGATGCAGGCTTGCATATCCCCCATGAAACAACTTCTACTTCAAAAATCATTCTTTTCTTTACCTCCTTGCGCACATATAAGCTAACCAGGCTTCTGTGGTTACATATCGTCACTAAAGCCCGAGAGGCGGCCCAGAGGTATCTTCCCTTGGCCGGGCCAAATGCCGTGCGTGTCGTACAAGCCAGTTCCGCCTCAACGGAAAGCTCGCTTAAGAGGGCCATCGAGTTGAATCCTCAACGCGATCGTGCGTACGTTGAGTTGGGACGGTTCTATCGAGACCAAGGGCAGTTCTCCCAGGCCGAAGACGCGTTCAAGAAAGCCACCGAGTTGAACCAAAAAAACGATCGTGCATATCTTCAGTTAGGGGAGAATTATCGAGCCGAGGGCAAGTTCTCCCAGGCCGAAGACGCATTCAAGAAGGCCATCGAACTGAATCCCGGGAACGATGAAGCACACGTTATATTAGGATGGTTTTATCGAAAACAAGGCAAACTTTCCCAAGCCGAATATTTGCTCAGGAAGGCAGCAGCATTAAATCCTAAAAGCGACGACACATTCCTTAAATTAGGATGGCTGTATCAAGACCAGAATAAGCTCCCTCAGGCCGAAGATGCGTTCAAACAGGCTATTGTGCTGAATCCTCGTAACGCGTTTAGGCTGGGATCGCTTTACCATCGTCAGGGAAAACTCTCCCAGGTGGAGGCCTTCTTAAAAAAAGCCATCGAAGTAAACTCTGAAGATATCGGTCCATACATTGAGTTGGGGCGGTTCTATAGAGCACAGGGAAAATTTTCTCAGGCAGAAGCCGCATTCCAGAAGGCCATCGAGTTGAATCCTCGGAATGAACGCTCATATGGAGCGCTCGCAATATTATACAAGGAAATGGGGAAGCCGGAGTTGAGTAAGGAGTATGCGAAGAAACGCAATAGTTTGGAATCGCTGTATTACTATCCTGCTACGGTTAAAAATTACCGCAAACTCAAGGAGATTCTAGATAGAAAAGGCATACGCCTGGTGTGCGTGCAGTATCCTATGCGCGCTATTGAGCCGCTTAGGATGACTTTCGAAAGCGACGGGGAAGGAGTTATTTTCGTAGACAACGAGAAGGTCTTTAAAGATGCCGTCAGAAAAGGAAATTACGCTACTTATTTTGTAGACATGTTCGCCGGCGACTTCGGCCACTGCACCGATAAGGGCAACGAGCTTTTAGCAGAAAACATTGCGAATACCATCGTAAAAGAAGTGTTCCATAAATAGGGTGCCGTTAAACCGTACCATTTTGTAACGGGGAGTGGTATAATTTGAACATGGTCCTGCGCGGTAATCCATCCCGATCATCAGTGCCCTTCAAAGCAAAAATCTCAATAATTTTATTCGAATGCCTTTTGCTTTTTATACTTCTTGAAGTATTACTGCGCCTAGGCGGATTTATCATGTTGTCACTCCAGGAATATCGCAACAAACAATCCATAAGGCACAACGGAACTTACCGCATTATGTGTTTAGGCGACTCTACTACCGCAAATCAGTATCCTCCGTTTCTGGAAAGAATCCTTAACCAGCGTAACACGGGAGTACGGTTCAGTATAATCAATAAGGGCCTCGGCCATATGACAACCTCAACCATATTAGCTGAGCTAGAATCAAACCTGGATACATATTATCCCGCTATGGTGATGACCATGATGGGGGCAAATGACATGGGCCCGTATATCCCCCATGAAGCAATCGCTGCTTCAAGAACTGCTGGTTTTCTTAAGTCCCTTCGTACGTATAAGCTGGTTAGGCTTCTGTGGTTTTATATCGTGACCGAGGCCAGAGAGATGAAGCTTCAGGCTCAAATATATCTCTCGGGGATAAAGTCAAAAGAAGCCAATATTATACAAACAAGCATCGGCCCAACCGAAGCCTCGCTTACGAAAGCCATTGAGCTTAATTCTCAAAGCGACTATGCGTATACGCAGCTCGGAAGCATTTATCTGGTTCAGGGTAAGTTCTCCCAGGCGGAAGCCGCGTTTACGAAAGCTATTGAGCTCAATCCAGAAAACGAGCGTGCATATGTGGAGTTAGGAAGGTGTTATCGAAAGCAGGGCAAGTTTTCTCAGGTCGAAGACTTACTCAAAAAGGCGATCGAGCTAAACCCACAAAACGATGATCTGTATATGAGGCTAGGAATATTTTATGTAATCCAACGCCAGTTCTTTTTAGCCGAAAACCCGCTCAAAAAGGCGATCGAGCTAAACCCGCGAAACGCGCGAGCATATATTAAATTGGCGCGGCTTTATCTAAGCCAGGGGAAGACCTTTCAGTCTGAGGATTTGCTCAGGAAGGTCAGCGAGTTAAAAAACGAACGTGCATATGAAGCGCTATCGGCAGTATACAAAGAATTGGGTAAGCCGGAGTTGGCCAAGGCATACGCTGAAAAGGCGGATAGGTTAAGATTGGAGGAATTTAATCCTATTACAGTCCAGAACTACCGCAGGCTCAAGGACATTTTAGACAAAAGGGGCATACGCTTGGTATGCGTACAGTATCCTATGCGTAGCGTAGTACCGTTAAAAAAGATATTTCAAGGCGAAGAAAAGGAGATTATCTTTGTAGACAATGAGCGAATATTCAGAGACGCCGTTAACAGGGATGGTTACGATACATACTTCCAGGACGCAGCTAACGGTGACTACGGCCACTGCACCGATAAGGGCAATAAGCTACTGGCCGAGAACATCGCTAACATCATATTGAAAGAGGTGTTTCATAAGCAGGGTTTTTAAACGCAAGAGGTGCGATTTGGAGAAGCCTATCATTGATTATGTATCGGAAATGGCTTATCGGTTTCCTTTAAAAGAAGCGCTAATATGTGAGGATAGCCGTTGGAATTTTCACGAATTTCATAGGCAAGTCAACAAAGTGGCAAGCCTCTTGGTTCATCTTAAATCAGAGAAAGGCGGAAGAGTAGGGGTTATTCTCAACCGTTCTAATGAGCATGTAGCCATTAATTTCGGCATAATGCAAACAGGCTGTTGCTTTGTGCCGATGGGGCCATTGTACCCTATCGAAAGAATATTCCAAATCATTATCGAGTGCAATATTGAAACGGTCTTTATTAATGCCGCCACGCTAAAAAAGATTTGCTCCCTTTCAGATGTGCCTCCTTCATTGAAGAATCTTATTATCGTGGATAAGATGCCTGAAGGTTTTGTTGATACTCGGTTTCAAATTATATCTTTTGAAGGAGTACCCTCAGTTCCTGAAAAAGATTGTACGCGGCGGGTTATTGATAAGGATTTGGCATATATTATGTATACTTCCGGCTCAAGCGGAAATCCCAAGGGTGTTATGATTTCACATAGAAATATACTGACATTTCTTGAATGGTGCCTGCAGAAACTTAGTTTTTCCGAAAACGATAGGATTTTGAACTTAACACCTTTTACTTTCGACGTGTCTGGGTTCGATATATTCAATATGGTTCGGCATGGAGCGTGTGTTGTTATCGCTGATCCATACCCTATAGTAGAAAAGATCTTTTTTATTGCATCTAAGGAGCACATCACCTTTATATCGACCGTCCCTACCAATATAGGGCTTATGTTACGTCACCCTGAATTATTTAATAAGTATGATCTTTCGGCTATAAGGACTTTCGCGAGCGGGGCCGCGGTATGTCCTTCCATTTATATGAAGAGACTACATGAACTATTGCCTCAAGCAAAACTATTGAACTTGTACGGCCCTACGGAAGCTACTATTTATTGCATGTATTATGAGATAGACCCCGAAAAGATCGATATAGATAGATCCCTTTCGATCGGAAAGCCTTTCGAAAACACAGAGGCATATGTCCTTGATCCGGAAGGTAACCATGTTTCTCCGGGAATAACCGGGGAGTTGGTATTGAGAGGGTCACATATATCTGCCGGTTACGTCAATAATAAAGAAGAGACAGAAGCAGTATTTAAGCCATTCAGTGTTATGCCTCATTTGAACGAACGAGTATATTACACCGGTGATTTCGTAGAGATGGATGAAAGCGGCAATATGTATTTCTTGGGCCGGAAAGACGATATGATTAAGAGCCGCGGATACCGTATTGAGCTTAATGAAATCGAAATAGCTCTTTCAACAATACCTGCAATTTATGAATCCTGCGTAGTGCCTATTCCGGACATGCTGCTCGAAAATAAGATTTATGCGGTAGTAGCCTTGAAACAGAACGCAATGATTACTGACAACCAAATAAAGAGCGTATGTAGAAAAAGGCTCCCGCCGTACATGACGCCAGACGAAGTTGTTTTCATGGAAACTTTGCCCAAAACGCCCAATGGCAAAGTTGATAAAAAAAAGATTGCGGATACGATACTGAAAAAAACCTATGTAGCGCAACAGACGAAATAGAGGTGCAATAAATTGGACGAACAATCCTTGACTGCCGATACAATTAGAAAGAAGCTAAGGGCGTATATTATCAAGTTGAAAGGGGTAAGCGAAGATGAATTAGATGATACGGTTCATCTTTTTCAGTCAGGGATTCTTGATTCAATCGATTCTTTCAGTATAGTAGCTTATTTAGAGCAGGAATTTAGCATTAAGTTTGACGAGGAGCGCCTCTTCGATCCGCGAGCGCTTTATATCCAGGGGATTGTAGAACTTATCCAGGAAATCAGGCATGGCAAGAAGTCGTAACTCCCCCAAAATATCCGTACCTCTCAGAACGAAAATATCACTGGTTATATTTGGAGTCTCGGTATTTCTTATTCTCTTAGAAACAGGGCTGCGCCTGGGAGGGTTTATCATATTATCCCTTCAGGAGTATCGGAATCAGCAATCCATGAGGCATAAGGGGACCTATCGCATCATGTGCCTGGGAGAGTCTACTACCGCAGGTCAGTATCCTTCTTTTTTGGAAGAGATTCTCAACAAACGTAGCGTTGGAATACAATTCAGCGTGATCGATAAGGGAATAGGCGGGACGAGAAGCTCCATCATATTAGCTGGGCTGGACTTGAACATTAATCAGTACCATCCTGATATGGTAGTTACCATGATGGGAATAAACGATTGGGGATTCTGCCTGCCTTACGAAGAAACCTTCGCTTCAAGCATCGGCATTTTTCTTAAGCCTTTTCGTGTCTACAAACTGACCAGGATTCTGTGGTTGCATATCATAACTAAAGCCGGGGAGGAGATCTGGCCTCAGACTTTAAAAGGAGAGCATACCGTACAAACAGCCCCTATTCCAGCCGAAGGCCCGTTCAAGAAAGTCGTAGAGCCGGGATCCTTAAACGAGCATGCATATATTCGGTTAGCGACGCTTTATCGGGATCAAGGCAAACTCTCCCAGGCCGAAGACCCATTCAAGAAGGCCATCGAATTAAACCCTAAAAACACCGATGCATATCTTAAATTAGGCTGGCTGTATCAAAGTCAGGAAAAGTTCTCCCAGGCTGAGTCTGCATTCAAAGAAGCCATCAAGCTAAGGCCCCAAAGTGATGGTGCATACGTTGGATTAGGATGGTCTTATCACATTCAAAATAAGCCTTCTCAGGCTGAAGGCGCATTCAAGAAGGCCATCGAATTAAACCCTAAAAACACCGATGCATATCTTAAATTAGGCTGGCTGTATAAAAGTCAGAAAAACCTCCTTCAGTCCGAAGCCTCATTCAGGAAGGCAGCCGAATTAGACCTTCAAACGTCGTGTTCGCATCTGCAATTAGGAATTTTTTATCGAACCATAGGTAATTTTCCTCAGGCCGAAGCCTCATTTAAGAAAGCCATCGCATTGAATCCTAGCGATGACGCTGTATATCTTGAATTAGGCACGTTTTATCGAACTCAAGGCAAACTTCCTCAGGCCGAGGAAGCTTTCAAAAAAGCCGTTGCGTTGAACCCCCAAAATAACCGGGCATACGGGATGTTAACTTCACTGTACGAAGAAATGGGTAAACCAGAACTGGCACAAGAATGCGGTAAAAATACAAGAGAGTTAAAAGCCGGATATTATGCGCCTCTTACGATTGATAATTATCATAAGCTTAAAGAAGTCATAAGCGGGAAAGGCATCCGTTTAGTGTGTGTGCAGTATCCTTTGCGTAACATAGAGCCATTAAAAAAGATATTTAAAGACCGCGCAGAAGGCATCATATTTGTGGATAATGAGCAGATATTCAAAAAAGCCGTCAAAGCAGCAGGTTACTCTGTTTATTTTATCGATATGTTCGGCGGCGACTTCGGCCACTGCACCGATAAAGGCAACAAGCTTTTAGCTGAAAATATCGCCAACGTCATCCTAAAAGAAGTGTTTCATAAATAAAGATACTCTTCGCTTTATATTTGACTTCCTTGCGGATTTACGCTAAAATACTTTCCACGCATCGGTAATAAAACTGGGCCATTAGTGCAATCCGGCTATGCATACGATATGAGGGATGAGCTAATGGCTGATATGCGATAGCTTTGGGCCATTAGCTCAATTGGCAGAGCAGGACACTCTTAATGTCAAGGTCGATGGTTCGACTCCATCATGGCCCACCATAAAAAAATCCCCCTAGCTTACTCAGCTAGGGGGATTTTTATTGCGAAAGGGTTATTCCTTAGATTCTTTTTCTGCCAAGGCTTTCTCTACGACTTCGATGATTTCGGGGGAGGTAACCGGCTTTGCCAAAACGTACTGCTTGCCGGGGACATCTTTCAAAGATTGTTCTTCTTTGCGTACCACCATTCCGCTTAGCAAGATTATCGGAATAGAAGCCATCGCCGGGTGTTGCCGTAAAGCAGCCGCGACTTCGCTTCCTTCCATATCCGGCATAACGATATCAAGAATAGCAATGTCCGGCAGGTGTTTTTTAGCCAACGCCTCAGCCTCGGCGCCTTTGGTGGTGGAGATCACCTCATAGTTTTTTCGCCGTAGTATTTTCTCGAGAAAATGAACTGAGTCAACCTCATCATCGACAATGAGTATTTTCTTTTTCTTGTCAATCCAGGCCATGTCGGTACCTCCCTTTAAAAAAACACCATAATTAAAATAATCCTACTCCTTTTCTAAGGGGTTGTAAAGCAAATTTTTGAGAAGCCAGACGAGAAATAAATAGACAAACCCCAATAATCATATTAGAATAACCGTAATTATACTTTATTACTAACCTTCTTAAAAACAGGAGGCAGGGCAGATGAGAAGGGCTATCGTCGTCTTGTATGTGGCATCCTTTTTCTTTTACGGCCATGCGTTTGGCGCCGGTTCAGGGGCGTACCGCCTGGAAGTCCCGGATGCAGAAGCGATGGGGAAAGGTTCGGCATTTGTCGCTCAAGCCAGTAACCCTGCTGCGATCTACTACAATCCCGCCGGTATCACTCAGTTAAAAGGAGATAACTACATATCTGTAGGGACCACGATTATCCAGCCGTTCATGACGTATAAAGACAATGCCGGCAGCAAGACCCGGCGGCACGATCAGGTCTTTATCGTTCCCCATACCTACTTCGTAAGCGATTTCGGAATGAAGAAATTGGCGTTTGGCGTCGGCGCCACCTCTCCGTGGGGCCTGGGTACGCAGTGGCCGGACGACAGCTTTTCGAGATATGTTTCCACAAAAGCGGATATGACGGCGGAAGAAGTCATGCTCGTCGGCGCGTATAAGGTAAATGACCAGTTTTCGCTGGGGGTAAGTTTTGATTATACGTCTGCGAAAGTGAATAAGAAGAAACAGCTTGCGCAGCTGGGAGGGCCTGACGGCACTTCTCAGCTTAAAGGCGAAGATAATAATATTTGGGGGTATCGCCTCTCGGCGCTCTACCGGCCCAACGACCGCCATAGCTTCGGCCTCATGTACCGCAGCGCAAAAGACGTAAAATACCGCGGTAAGCTTTACTTGACCGGCCTCACCGGGGACGGTTTCAACTACGAGCACATCTTTGGCGACAGCACCTCGTATCAAACCGATGTTTCCGCAAAGTCAAGGTTGCCTCAAAGCATTGTTGCCGGCTACTCCTACAAGCCTTCGAATAAATGGATTTTTGAAACCGATGTGGAATGGATGGATTGGAGCTCAACGAAGCAGGAATACGTAACCTATGAGTCAGAAACCGACCCCACGCGCCTGTTCTTCCTTGGCATCGGCAATCCGGCGCCCAGGGATTGGCGGGGCGTTTTTTCCTATTCCTTCGGGGTCGAGTATAAGGTGAATGAAAAATGGAGCTTACGCAGCGGCTACTTCTATCACAAGAACCCCATCCCCGAAGCTAATTTCGATACCGTCCTGCCGGATTCGGATTCCAATAGCGTCACCGCCGGCGTAGGGCATAGCTTCAACGATAAGCTCAGGCTCGATTTTGCGTATGCGGCGATGTTCTACCGGGAAAGGACAATTAACACGGGAGCCGGGATAAGTACGGGGACCAATATTGACGGCAAATACAGCCAGTTCGTGAACCTCTACATGGTAACCCTGGGTTACAAGTTCTAAAAATGGGCAGCCTCAGATAGGAGCCGAGTGTATGACTGATAAAAGGCAGTTCCCTCGCATCGAAGCGGCGTTTCCCGTGCGCATAGAGCCGGATTTTATCGGCGAAACTGAAGATTTGAGTGAGGCAGGATTGAGATTGGCCCTGGAGAATCCTCTCCTGCTTTCACAGGCGAAAGCGAAAATCGAATTAACCCCTTCGGAGCACATTGAGACCACATTCAGGGTGATCTGGAACAAGCGCCTCGTCAGCAAGGGGCAGTTTACTTACGGAGTCTGTTTTATCCGGTTTAGCCAAAAGAACATTGAGGCATTACGCCACCTTGTCATCGTGAATAAGATCCAGCCCGTCCTTGATGCGATAAAAGAAAAGGACGCCAAGGACCAGGTAGCGCGGTTCTTTCTTACCGAGGTGAAAGGGTATCTTGGCAAGGCCGAAGAACTTAATAAGCTCCTTTTGAATAATAAGATCAAGCCTAAGGAGATCGAAGAAAGGCTGGCACATCTGAATGATTTCGTTGTCCAGAAAGCAGATGAGCTTGATGCGGCAATACATAACAGGATATACACCAAAAAGATCAAAGAGGCCTTTCGTGCATTAGTCAACTGCTGGACGAACAAGGGCCTGATTACCAAGCATGCCCTCCAGAAGCCGAGGGGTTACCCCGGCGATTATGAGCTCATCGAAGTGGTGTATGACAAGAAGCCTATTTCCGAAGGGATCGGTTTCTATTACGATAAGGATTTTCTTGATAACGAATATGCGGTAGGCGTACGCGAGCGCAAGAACCGCATGAAACGCCTCCTTAAAGAGCAGATAGAGTTGAACGGGAAGAATAAATTGAATATATTGAATTTAGCCTGCGGTTCCTGCCGGGAACTGCGCGAAATGCTGCTTGAAGAACATTTTGCGCCTTCGAAAGAAGTGAATTTTGTATGCCTGGACCAGGACAGGGGCGCACTGGAGTTTGCCCGCAAGCAGCTAGGGCATCTGCCTAAGAACGTTTCTTTCCGGTTTGTAGAAGAGAACGTCCTTAACCTGACCGACAAAAATAAATCCCCGCACGCTCTCTCGGGTTTTGACATCATTTACAATATCGGCCTTGCAGACTATTTACCCGATAGGGTTCTCAAAAGGCTTATCGGTTTTTGCTGTGATGCCATGGTAAAAGGAGGAAAGTTCATTATCGCCCATAAAGACATCCTGGAACATAAGCCTCTGCAGCCGAATTGGTTTTGCGATTGGGAATTCTATCCGCGTACGGAAGATGAGCTCCTGCAAATGATACATAGCATGAAACTGGACAACTTCTCTGTCCAAAAAGAATACCTCGAACCAAGCTGTATTTTCTTCCTGACACTTACCAAAAACTGATGTGGGGATATAAAGAGCATTTTATCTTCGCACTCGCCTTTGCCTCTTTCACCACCTTCATTTTAGGGATATTCGTGTACCTGAGGGGTAAAGGCAAAAAAATAAAACTTATCTTTGCTCTTTATTCCTTTAGCATCTCCTGGTGGAGCGGAACCCAGATCGGCAATATCTACGGGCCGACGCTGGAGGCTTCCGGCCACTGGGCGCGCGTCGAGCAAATGGGGGTAGTTTTTATCCCCACTCTCTTCCTGCACTTTGTATTTACCTTCCTGGGCATGACGCGAAAGCTGCTCTTGAGGTTCTGTTATATCTTCAGTTTCGTCTTCGCGCTGCTTTCCCCTACGACAAAACTTATTTCTCCGGGAGCCGAAAGGAAGTTCGGGGTTATCAACTTCGGCAATCCCGGGCCCTTATACGGGATGTTGGTGGCTTTTTTTGTTATTTGTGTTGTGTACGGGATCTACCTGCTTGTCAGGGCATATCTGAATTCTACGGGCTCGCGCCGCAATCAGCTAAAATATCTTTGGTTGTCGTATGTCGTTGGGTATCTCGGAGGGGCCCCCAATTTCTTTATCGTATGGAATGTCAACATCCCCATCGTCAACCCCTATGGAGCATACTTGGCGCCCATTTATGCCGTGATTATCGCATACGCTATTTCGCGTTACAGCCTATTGGATGTCAATATAGCCATAACGCGCGCAGGCATATTCGGCATGGTATATACCCTGGTTTTGGGCATCCCTTTCTGGCTGGGGTTCAAGTTTCTTGGCCCAGGCCAATGGATCATCCCCGTCTCGGTCATGGCGGTCTTTGCGACCATCGGCCCCTTTACCTACCAATATTTACGCAGAAGGGCCGAGAAAGTAATTCTTAAAGAACAGCATCGTTACCAGCAAACCCTCAGGAGGCTTTCCGCTACCATGACGCTGGTAAAGGATTTGGACCGGCTCTCAAAGCTTATTGTCTACCGCGTTGCAAGAGCGGTTAAGGTCGAATTTGCCTGTATTTATTTAGCCGATAAAAACAAAGGATGCTTCTTGCGTAAAAGCCCTTACGCAGCTGCGTCAGCGTACCCCGATTTTCCTGCCGAAATACCCTTTGACGGCAAGATAATCGCGTTCCTGGAAAATAAACATCAACCGGTATTCGCCGAAGAGTTGTCGCCGGATATGCATCGCGATTTTAATCTTAAAAGCGGCCTTATCGTGCCGTCCTTTGTCAAAGACAGGCTTCTCGGATTCTTGACATTAGGCCCGAAGTCTCAGAATAGAATATATACGCGGGATGACGCGGAGATCTTCGAAGTGCTGGCTAATCAAGCAGCGCTGGCTATCGAGAACACGGAATTCATCCAGGAATCCCAGAAAACCCAGGCGCAGCTTTTTGCGGCCGAGCGCATGGCATCGATGGGCACCATGGCAGGGGGCCTGTCGCATCAGATAAATAACCGTTTTCATGCGATCGCTATGGCTGCCTCCGATACGGCCGATACGCTCAGCCTGCTGGACGCGGAGCAGGCGGGCAAAGAGGAAATAAAAGCGGTCCTCAGCCAGATAAAACATGCGTTGGGGCGGATCAACGAAAACACTAAACACGGCGGGGCGATCGTCAACAACTTCTTGAATTTCTCTCAGCCGGACCGCCTTAACCGGGGAGTAGGCCAGTTTGATATCAGGGAACCGCTGGAGCGGGCGGTCGAGATGGTGAAGCTGAAGTCATCCATCACCGATGAATATATGAAACGTGAAATCTCTGAAAGCCTGCCGCAGATACAGGGCGACCTGGTATTGCTCCAGGAGGTTTTCTTCAACTTGATCGATAATTCTTTTGATGCCATAAAAGAAAGGGAACGGCTTATTAAAGACGGCAGCTTACGCAATCCCGAACAGTATAAAGGGCTCATCACGGTCGCTATCCGCAAGATAGATTCGACCATCTCGATACAGATCCAGGACAACGGTATAGGCATAAAAGAAGAAAACCAAAAAAAGCTATTCTCCCCGTTCTTTACCACTAAAGCCACTTCTTCCAAAGGGACCGGCCTCGGACTTTTCGTCATACAAAAAATAATCGCTGCGCATAACGGCCAGATAAAACTGCACTCCGAATACGGACAGGGGACACTGATCGCCATCACCTTGCCCATATCTGTGAAAAAGGAAAAATAAGGGGTGTACGCAGTGAGTAAAAATTACGAATTGCTGGATCATACGGCCGATATCTACGCTAGGGTTAAGGGCGCCAGCCTCACCGAGCTTTTTGCGCATTGCGCCGAGGCGATGTTCGATATTATCGCCACAAAACAGCAGGTAAAAGACCGCCGTGTGCATTCGGTCATCATAAAACAAACCGCCGCCAACCCCGAAGATCTATTGATCAACTGGCTCAATGAGCTGCTTTCTTTATCGGCCGTTAAGCGGCTCATATTCCGCAGCTTCAAAATCACCGCAATAGACAACTGCAGCCTGAACGCCAGGGCAACGGGCGAGGCAGTTGTCAATTATGCCTTGAACGTCGAGATCAAGGCAGCCACCTATCATAAACTTAAGATCGTACACGGCAAAGATGGCTGGGTGGCCGAAGTCATATTCGATGTATAGGTGATCGCATGGCACAGGCATGGCAGGGGCCGTTAGAAAAAATTGACGACTACCGATGGCGCATTCCTAAAGGCGCCAAGCCGGGGATGCGTGTGCCCGGGGTCATTTACGCCGATGAGAAGCTTCTCAAAGACATACGCAATGACCAGGCGCTCGAACAGGTCGCCAATGTGGCGTTCCTGCCCGGGATCGTCGGCTGTTCTCTTGCCATGCCCGATATCCACTGGGGCTATGGATTTCCGATCGGAGGGGTGGCGGCTACCGATATTGCCGCCGGCGGCGTAGTCTCTCCCGGAGGGGTCGGTTTCGACATCAACTGCGGCGTCCGGATGCTCAAGACCAACCTTCAATACGACCAGGTCAAAGGCAAGATGCAGGATTTGGTGTATGCGTTATTTTCGGATGTTCCCGCCGGTGTCGGCTCAGAGGGCGACATCCGCGTCACCCCCAAAGAAGAAAAAGAGATCCTGGTTAAAGGGGCGGAGTGGGCGGTGAAAAAAGGTTACGGTACAGAAGACGACCTTGAGTGTACCGAGGAGCGCGGCGCTATCCAGGGCGCAGACCCCGACGCCGTTTCCGAACGCGCCTACCAGCGAGGCAAGCGTCAATCCGGCACTCTCGGCTCAGGCAATCACTTCCTTGAAGTACAGGTGATCGACCAGTTGTATGATGCGCGCCTGTGCGACCAGTTCGGCCTGGACCTGGGCCAGGTTACCGTGATGATCCATTCCGGCTCCCGCGGCCTGGGGTATCAGGTCTGCGATGATTATGTGCGCGGCATGGTCGGCTGCCTCCAGAAATATCGTATCGATGTTCCTGACCGGCAGCTTGCCTGCGCGCCGGTTGAATCCGGCGAAGGAAAAGCATACCTTGGCGCTATGCGTTGCGCCGCCAATTATGCCTGGGCTAACCGCCAGTGCTTGATGCACCTGGCCCGCATTTCTTTCGAGAGGGTCTTGGGTATGTCTTGGGAAAAAATGGGAATGTATCTGATATATGACGTTGCCCACAATATCGCCAAGATCGAAACGCATATTGTCGACGGGAAAGAGAAGAAGCTGTGCGTCCACCGCAAGGGCGCGACCCGCGCTTTTGGCCCGGGCCAGCCGGCCCTGCCTCAGCGCTATATGCATAGCGGCCAGCCGGTCATTATCCCCGGGGACATGGGCAGGAATTCTTATCTTCTGGTCGGCACGCAGAAGGCGATGGAGGAGACCTTCGGCAGCACCTGTCACGGCGCCGGCAGGGTTAAATCCCGCACTGCCGCCAGCAAATCAATTAATGCGCAAGTCTTATTGAAAGAATTGGAATCTAAAGGTATAATAGTCAAAGCATCCAGCCGGGAGACGGTAGTGGAAGAAGCGCCCCAGGCGTACAAGGATGTCAATGATGTTGTCGATGTAGCGCATAACGCCGGTATTTCCAAACGGGTATGCCGGATGCGGCCGTTGGGGGTCATTAAAGGTTAACAAAGGAGAGGTCTTATGGCAGGGGAGGGCGGTTTTAAGGGGATCGTCAACAGTTTTAATCCTCGTTTTTATAAGCATATTGCGCCACAGTCCTTCGGAAAGAGCTTTACGTATCTATTGTTCATGGTCCTTGTCGTTTCGCTGCTGCTTTCGGCAAAATACCTCCTTGAATTGCGCAAAGGCATAGCCGATTTCACCGATCTGGCATTCCGGAACCTTGAGGAGACACTTGTCAGCGGATTCCCCGAGATAAAGATCGAGAAGGGGCAGGTGAGCTCTACTGTCAAGCAGCCTTTTTTGGTCAAGAAAGGGGATTTTGCCTTTGTCCTGGATACTACCGGCCAAGTCACGTCGCTGAATGAATACAAAAATGGGATCCTGGTGACCGCCAATAAGCTTATTACCAAGACAACCAAGTCGGGCGGGGCCAGCGCCGAGGTCAATGAAGTGGACCTGGCCAAGATGAGGGTTGACCTACTTATGCTCAAGCCGGGAGACAAACAGAAGGGGGAGCTGGTCAGCCTCACCATCAACAATAAGGTTTTTAGCGTCACCAAAGACAATGTGAACGCCCTGGGCAAGAAGATCGCGTTCATCCTTTCTCCGTTTTTGCTCATCCTGATCTTCGTGAGCCTTTTATTGGGAAAACTTATCCACATTGTTTTCTTCAGCCTCATTTCGCTGTTGGCCAATGCCATTGCCAAGGCGGGCCTGGGTTACCGTAGCCTGCTGAATATCGGCACCTATGCCATTACCCTGCCTACGGCGGTATCTACGGTCATGATCGTATTATTCGGTACTGCCAAGAACGGTTTTTTACCGGCGCTGTTCTTGCCGTATGTAGTTATCTATGTGGCATTTTTGTTTCTGGCGGTGAACCACGCCAAGCCTGGTTCAGGCGCCCAGGCACCGGTTAACCCTTCTTAACCATGTTAGACATACGATGCATCAGAGATAACCCGGAAGCAGTAAGGCAGGCGCTCAGAGACCGTAATTCCAGCCTTGACCTTGAGCCGGTACTCAAACTCGACGAGGCGCGGCGCAAGGTCTTGATCGAACTGGAAGAGCTGCGCAGCCGGCAGAACAAAGCCAACGATCACATAAGCAGCCTCTTGAAGGCCAAGCAGGATGCGAAAGCCGAGATCGCGGCCATGAAAACCATCTCCCAGCAGATAGACCGCCTGGAAGATGACCTCAAGAAGGCAGAAGGCGAGCTTGATAAGGCGCTGCTGACCATTCCGAACGTACCGCATGTTTCTGTCCCCCGCGGAGACCCCAGCAATAATAAGGCCGTGCGCACCTGGGGCCTGCCCAGGCAGTTTGATTTCAAGCCGGTTTCGCACTATGAGATCTGCCAGCACCTGGACATCGTTGATTTCCCCCGGGCCACTAAGATCACCGGTTCAAATTTTATCCTCTACAAAGGCTGGGGAGCCAGGCTTGAACGCGCGCTGATCAACTTCATGCTGGACCTGCATACTCTGCGGCACGGCTACAAGGAGATCTTTCCGCCGTTTCTGGTTAACCGCGCCTCCATGACCGGCACCGGCCAGTTGCCCAAGCTTGAAGAAGATATGTATAAGCTCAAAGATGACGACCTTTTCCTCATACCTACGGCAGAAGTCCCGGTTACCAATATCTTCCGCGACGACATCCTCAGCGAAGACGACTTGCCGGTGTATTATACCGCCTATACTGCCTGTTTCAGGAGAGAGGCAGGTTCTTACGGTAAGGATACCAAAGGGCTTATCCGCGTGCATCAATTTGACAAGGTCGAGCTGGTCAAATTCGTCAAGCCCGAGACCTCTTACGATGAGCTGGAGAAGCTTGTAGGCAATGCCGAAGCGGTCCTGCAGGCCCTGGGTTTGCCCTATCGGGTCGTGATGCTCTCTACGCAGGACATAAGCTTCGCCGCAGCCAAATGCTACGACCTTGAGGCGTATGCCCCGGGCATGGATAAGTGGCTTGAGGTCTCCAGCTGCAGTAACTTTGAGAGTTTTCAGGCGCGGCGCGCTAATATCAAGTTCCGCAGGAAAGACACAAAGAAGGTTGATTTCGTGCATACCTTAAACGGCTCTGGCGTTGCTTTGGCGCGGACGGTGGTGGCGATCCTGGAAAACTATCAGTGCAAAGACGGCTCGGTGGTCATCCCCGAAGCCCTGAGGCCCTACTTACATGGACAGCAAAGGATCCCCTAAACAGGACAAAGACGCAGCGCCGGCATCGGGCGGCGGGGCGGTAAAATCGAAAGTAGCCGGTTTTGCCAACCGGATTTTCGATATCATAAAAGTAGCCGTCGCCATATGCCTTTTGCCGGTAGTGTATTTTACCACGAAGGCCTTTTTAGGCGAATTTGAGCTTATCGCATATCCGCTGCAGCGGTATTTCTGGTCCGGCGTCATTACCTTGTTGATCATGTACCTGTTTGTGTGGGAGCCGGTAGTTATCTATACCAAGGGGCACCAGATCCTGGAAGCGGTTTTTACTTTCTTCAAGCCCCTGGTCAAGGTGGCGCCGTATCTTTTGCCGATCTATACCATACTGCTTTTCTGCGCATATCCGATCGTGATGCTGACCGTCAAATCAAACCAGGCAGCGCAGGTCATGATGTTCCTTTTCGGATTCACGCTGGCCCTGCATTTCGTCTTTGGCGCAAAATCGTTGCGTTCGAAAAAGGAAGATTTCCTGAAATCAAACTACCTGTTCGGGTTTTCCTTTGTGTATGTGCTCAATGTGGTCCTTTTTGCCGGCTTCTTAAGCGCAGCGTTTGCTAAATTCGATTTTGTCAATTTCTGCAGCCGCGCGTATGCGCTGTCCGCGGGCTTCTTCTACGCGATATTCCGCCAACTTTTTGTTACCAAGTCATAATCCGGTGGGGTGGCTGAGCGGTTGAAAGCGGCAGTCTTGAAAACTGTTGTGGGCATTAGCCCACCCTGGGTTCGAATCCCAGCCCCACCGCCATTCTTCTGCCTTCCGCGGTTCTTTCACGGTTACAAAGTCCTGTTAAAAATGGAATTATGTGATAAAATAAAATATTAATATCGGAGTTCCCGTTTCCCCCAACCGTGAGAAACCTCGGCAAACAAGCTCTCTTCAGGTCATGAAAATAGCCCTTATTCACTGCCCTTTCGGTCATAGGGATTTTTCTGAGAATTTGAAGGTTGTTGATGAGGAATTTTGCGTAGCCCCGCCGCTGGTCCTTGCCTACGTAGCTTCAATTTTAGAGAAAGTCGGGCACCGGGTTATCATTATCGACGCAAATGTCCTGAAGTTGACCAAAGAACAGGCCCTTAGGCTCCTTAAGGATTTTTCTCCTCAGCTCATCGGTTTCCGCGCAGACACCTATTGGTTCCACCGGGTAGCGGAATGGGCGGGGTTCTTTAAAGAGAACCTGCGCGTTCCGGTTGTCGTGGGGGGGATCAATATAACGCTCTACCCGCAAGAATCGCTCTCCTGGCCGTGCTTTGACTATGGTATTGCCGGAGAGGCAAATCATTCCCTGCCCCAGCTGCTCTGCGCCTTGGAAAAAGGCGCCTCCTTGCGCGGCATACCCGGCCTGGTGTACAGAGATAACGGAAAGGTCATCTGCGTCCCCGTATCCACAGAGCCTATCCCGTTTGACGATTACCCTTTTCCTGCCAGGCATTTATTGCCCAATCACCTTTATTATTCGTTTACTTCCCAGCGGAAGAATTTTACCATCATGGTTACCAGTACCGGCTGTCCCTTCCACTGCACCTTTTGCGCGATAGCAAGGCTTGCCTACCGGGAAAGGTCCGCCGCCAACGTGGTGGATGAAATAGAGGAGTGCGTGCGCCGCTACGGTGTTAGAGAGATAGATTTCTTCGACGCCACATTTTTCGTCAACAAGGAAAGGTTCCTTGAGATATGCGGCCTTCTGCACAGGCGTGGCATCAAAGTCGAATGGTCATGCAGGTCCAGGGTTGATGTGGTCGACGAGCAGATCCTTAAAGAGGCTCGCCTGGCGGGCTGCAGAAAGATCTATTACGGCATCGAGTCTTCATCCCCGCAGGTCCTTGAGAAGATCAACAAACGCATAGACCAGCCCAAGATACGCCATGCGATCGACCTGACGTATAAGTGCGGGATCAAGGCTTTGGGCTTCTTTATGGTAGGCAACCCCGGCGAGACAAAGGAAAGCGTGCTTGATAGCATTGCCTTTGCCAAAACGCTTAAATTGGATTTCATCCAGGTATGCCGCAATATCGCCAAGCCGAACACCGATTTATACCAGCAATTGGTCGATGCGCACCGCCTCGACTATTGGAGAGAGTATATCTTGAATAAGAGGGACGGCAGGCCTTTGCCGGCCCCTTGGTCGCAGCTTTCCGCCCAGGAAACGGAAAGGTATGTAAGGAGATTCTACAGGGAGTTTTATTTCAGGCCGGCGTATATGCTCAAAAGGATCGCAGGCATAAAGTCGGCGGGTGAACTTGGCCGCTATGCAAAGGTAGCGGCGCGATGGCTATTCTGCAACCGTAGCGATGTAACTTCATGAAGACTGTCATACTCATACCCACATATAATGAGCGGGATAATATCCGTGGCCTGATAGAAGGGATAGTGGCGCTTTATCCTCAGGCCGACATCCTTGCGATCGACGACAATTCTCCCGACGGCACCGGCCAGGCGATCGTGCAGCTGTGCCAACAGCATCCACATATCTACGCAATCCATCGCAACAAGAAATCGGGCCTGGCTTCCGCTTATCTGGAGGGCCTGGCATGGGCTTCACAAAGGCCATACGAGTACTTTGTGCTGATGGATGCCGATTTTTCCCACCATCCGCGCTACATTGCCAAGCTTCTTGAAAAAGCCCAAGGTGGCGTGGATGTGGTGATCGGTTCGCGATACGCACCGGCAGGCAAGACCGAAGGATGGTCTGTCTGGCGGCTTGTCTTGAGCCGGCTGGCAAATTATTATAGCCGGCGCCTCTTGGGGCTGCACGTCCGTGACCTGACCAGCGGGTTCAAATGCCTGAGAAAGAGGGTCTTGGAAGGCGTCAATTTTTCGATGATCCGCTCTAACGGGTATGCCTTTCAGATCGAAATGGCTTATTTTTGCTGGAAAAAGGGCTTCCGGGTAGAAGAATATCCGATTACCTTCTTTGGGCGCAAGAAGGGGAAGTCGAAGCTTTCCTTCCGGCTGCTTGTGGAAGCCTTCTTTTTGGTGCTGCGCCTGCGTTTTACCGGAGACAGGGAATATGGGCAAGGCAGGGAATAAATATCTGCTGCTGGTTTCTTTATTGGCCGTTTTTCTCCTCGTAAGGCTGCCTATCCTGTTTACCTCCATCCATAAGCTTTACGACGAAGAGGAGCTATACGTAGGTACTATTGCCAAGGAACTTATCGATGGCCCTATCCTGTCGATCTTCGAGTACCCCTTGAAACCTACCAAGGGAGGGACTTTGGTTTGGGGGATCTTGTGCGTGCCTTTTTTCCTCGTATTCGGCCAGTCTTACCTGGCGCTTAAATTGGTTACCCTTACCGCCGCGCTGGTCATCCTGGCCCTATCGTACCTATTGCTGTGGAAATTTTTTGACTGGAAGGCTGCCCTCATTGCGGGCATCTTGTTCGTATTCTCCCCGCCCCTGTATACCAAATTTTCGCTTTCAAGCTACGGCTGGCATTTCGAATCAATCCTTTTTACGGTTACCTTCCTGCTTATTTTTTACCGTATATTTTTTAGCGGGGCAGCGGACATCTACGCAGGCAAGGACGCTTATTTTGCCGCCCTTGGCCTGGTCGGCGGGTTCGGCATATATTTTACTTACGGCTGCCTGATCCCTTTGGGTATCGGTTTTTTGTTCTGGTTCATTTTCGACCGCAGGTTTATGGCCAAAAGAAGCTTCTTCGTCTTTCTTGCTTTTTTCCTCGTTGGCTTCAGCCCCTGGATCTACTATACCCTTTCGCACCATGCCGCCAACATATGCCTGGATGCCAACGATCCCCGGCGCCCGCTCGGAGACCTCATTTTTTCCAAGCCGCCGCTGGAGTCCCTGGGCAAACTCAAGGACCTTTTCGTCCGCGACCTGCCCGGCTCCCTGTCTTTCGAAAATGTGAAGGGTATCCCCGGGGCCGTCTTTTCAGGCTCATATTACGCGGTGTTCGTCGTTTCTTTCTGCGGCCTCGCCTGGCTTAACCGAAAGAAGGTCTCGGAATTGATATCGCTGCGCCTTCGCCCTGCGTCGGAATACCGGCAGGTTTTCATTTTGGCCTATTTCGCCATTTTTTGCCTGGTATACGCTTTTACTTTTTTTCAAGTCTCTCCCGAAGATGACGAATTCCAGGGTTTTTACGGATATCGGTTCCTGGTCGTGGCATATCCGTTCATCTTCATGACCATCGCCTTATTTCTCAACTGGCTTTGGAGCCTTAAAGGCGCCAAAGCCGCGCGCCTGATGTTCTTCTGCGGCGCTTTCCTTACCTTGCCGGCCGGTCTGATCGCAAATTACGGTTTAATTACCATACCTAACTTCGGACGCCCTGTTGCCTATGAAGGGTACAGTTATATGGTTTTAGGCCAGACGATCGGAGAGCGGTTCGGAGATGATATTTCCCTGGCTGCGGGCATTGCGCATAGGGCGCCCGAGGAGCGCCGGGGTTTTATTTTCAGAGGCATAGGGATCGACCTGGGATGGAGGTTCCCCGCGGATATGCCCGCCTGCATCGAGCGGCTAAACAAGATAGAGCCCCAATACCGCACTTACGCCTTGGAGGGCCTGGGCATATTCCTGGGCTGGAAATATAAGGACGAGATGGCCAGGGTGGGGCATTTGGTGGATCAGGCACCCGGGCAGTACCGGCAGTACATATATCACGGCCTGGGGGGCGCAATCGGTTACAGGTTTGGCCACAGGATCAAGAGAAGCAGCGCCAAGATCTCGGAGCTTGATCCGGAATATCAGCCTTACTGTTATGCGGGGCTGGGGGAGGTAACCGGCATGAGGTTCGGCCAGAACATTGCGCAATGTGTCGATTTTTCCAGGCGCCTCCCGGCTGCTTACCGGGTTTATTATTTCGAAGGCCTGGCCGGACGCCTGGGGTGGAGATATAAATACTATCTAAGAAAAGACCCAGCCGGCCTCATCGAAAAGATCCCCGCGCAATACCGGGATTCTTTCCTTAAGGGGCTTATAAGGGCTGGATAGCAAAGGTATGGCTGGCCTGAAGACGGTAATCGTGATCGTCGCCTATAATGCCGAGAAAACCCTGGAGAAGACATACAGGGATATCCCCGCCGGCATCGGAGACCTCGTTTGCGTTGATGACGCAAGCAAGGACGGCACCGTGCGTATAGCCAGGGAATTGAACCTCGCATTGCTGGTGCGCCCGAAAAACCAGGGATATGGCGCTTCCCAGAAGACCGGATACCGCGAGGCGTTGAAACGAGGCGCAGAGATCGTAGTCTTGTTGCACGCGGATTATCAGTATGACCCGCGCAAGATCCCGGAACTGATCGATCCGATCCTGCGGGAACGCGCAGAGGTCGTCTTAGGCTCCCGGATCATGGGCCGGGGTGCGTTGAGGGGAGGGATGCCCTTCTGGAAATACTGCGCGAACAGGCTTTCGACCGCACTGGCAAACGCCGTGTTTGGCATGCGCCTGACCGACTACCATTCCGGATTTCGGGCTTATCATGGCCGGGCATTGCGCGCCTTAGGCTTCGAAGGTTATTCCGACAACTATATTTTTGACGCGCAGATGATCGCCGGGGCAGTGTCAAAAAAAATGCGGATTGCCGAGATCCCTATCGCAACGCGGTATTTCAAAGAGGCATCTTCGATAACCTTCTGGCCTTGCGTGCGGTACGGCCTGGGGATGCTGGGGATACTCTTTCGTTATCTGTGCGTAAAGGAATAGCGACGGATGCGCAATGTCCGGTTCAAAGAAAAGCTCATTCTCATACTGTTAAGCTTGTTTTTATGCGTCGCCGCGCTTGAGATCGCGATGCGTGCCGCAGGTTGGGCGGTCCTGGCCTTGCAGGAGCAAAGAAACCGCCTTGCCCTTAAACAGGGGGGAGGCTTCCGGATCCTTTGCTTAGGAGAATCTACCACTGCCTGGGGAGGGAAGGATTCATATCCGGCGCAGCTGGAGGAGATATTGGGTAAAATGAACTTGGGAGTAAGAGCGGCCGTCATCAATGAAGGAAAAGCCGCAGCCGACACCGCAAGAATCGTGTCGCAGTTAAAAGGCAATCTGGCCGCGTATTCGCCCAATGTGGTAGTAACCATGATGGGGATAAATGACAATGACAGCCAGTTCATTACGGCTTATACCAGCGTTCCCGGGCATGCGCTAACGAGATATCTTAAGCAGCTGAAGGTGTATAAACTTATCTGCGTCCTGCAATCGCATGTCAGGCGCAGGCTTCGGAGGCCAGGGGTACCGGCGGGCAAAGAAGATATTTTTAGCCGGCCGGAAGAATTATTCTTCCCGCTTTTCTTGAATCCTCAAAAAGGGCTGCCGCCGGGGTTTGCCGAAGGGAATTCTCGGGCCTGGCAGGAATACGAGGAATTTATGAAATGTTTTGTAAGCCAGGGGCCGCAAGGGGCGATCGAAGAGCGGCTTGCAAAAGCGATCGCCGCGCATCCCGATAACCCGTGGGGGTATTTGGGATTAGGGCGCTGCTGGTGGTTTCAGGGCAGGCGCAAGGAAGCCGAAGAGATGTTCGCGAAAGCTGAAGAGAAAGCCCGGCATAACGAATGGATCTATTTCGCGATCATACATTGTTATATTCCCTTGAGGGACTATGGCAGGTGCGAACAGCTTGTCAAGAAGGCCATAGAAGCAAACCCGGCCAGCCCTTGGGGGTATGTGGGCTCAGGTTGGTACCATAGCGGCAGGGGGGATTATGCGCAAGCCGAAGGGATGTTCAAGAAGGCGCTCGCCATAGATCCGGCGAATTCGATCGCGTACAGTTTATTGGCTGATAGCTACCGGAGCCGGAAAATGTACGATAAAGCCGAAGAGCTCTACACAAAAGCCATTGCGGCGGCACCGCATCAGCCCTGGGGGTACGTTGAGTTGGGGAATTGTTACTGGGCCGAGAAAAAATACGACAAGATTGAAGAAGTTGCTCAAAGAGGCATAGCGATGTGCGAGCGCAACGACAGGTTATACGGTTTCTTGGCCGGCTATTATAGGAGGGCGGGGAAGCGCTCCTTAGCTGAGGAGTATGCGCAAAAAGCAGACAGTTTACGGCTGCAATATTACAATCCCATAACGCGGTATAACTATCAACAGGTGCGCCAAATACTGGCGGCTCGGGGGCTACCTTTGATCTGCATGCAGTATCCCCTGCGTAGCGTCCAGTCGCTGAAGAAGATGTTCGATTCCGAAGAGGGCGTCATCTTCGTAGATAATGAAGGTTTGTTCAAGGATGCCTTGCGCGGGAGCGCATACAGCGATTATTTCGACGATATCTTTGCCGGTGATTTTGGGCATTGCAGTCCTAAAGGCAACAGGTTGCTGGCGGAAAACCTGGCACGGGTAATCGTGAAGGAATTTTTTCAATGAAGCTCTTAACTAAAATAGAATACGCGAATGCGATACTCCAGGCAAGGCTTTTTAACAGGAAGATCCCGCTTGTGGTCAGCTGGGAGATAACTAAGCAATGTAACGCCAGGTGCAAATATTGCTATATATGGGATGCGCCTTCCGAGGAATTAGGCACCGCAGAAGCCCTTTCTATGATCGACGAACTGAAGTCCCTGGGGACAAAGAGCCTTCACTTTACAGGCGGCGAGCCGTTGTTAAGGCAGGATATCGGCACTCTATTAGAGCATTGCCACACCCAAGGCATATCGACCTCGATGAATTCAAACGGCTCTTTTGTCCCTCTGAAAATAAACGAGATCGCCCGCCTGTCCTTGTTGAAGATAAGCTTAGACGGGCCCGAAGAGGTGCATGATTATATCAGGGGGGACCGTTCGTACAGGGAAGCGATAGAAGGCATCGTTGCCGCAAAGAATAAAGGCATGAACGTATGGTTAACCGCCGTCCTTTCGAAATATAACCTGCATGCGATCGATTTCCTTTTGGAAAAAGCCGCCGAATTCGATGCGCCCATTCTTTTTCAACCGGCAACGGAACTCGTATTAGGCAAAGATATGCAGAATCCGCTTATGCCTGAAAAAGAAAAATACCGGCAGGCGATCAAGGGGCTCATCCTTAAGAAAAAAAAGACCAGATGTATAGCGAATTCGATATCAGGATTGAAATTCTTGTATACCTGGCCGGAAATAAACAGGATACATTGTTTGGCTAATCTTATCTCTTGCCGGATCGAAAGCGACGGCCGTATTTGTATATGCTATAGGAATCAAATTGGGGCAAAGAAAATATCCGGACAGAAGCCTTCTTTTAAAGACGTTTTTTCCGGTCTTCCTTTTGTGTATTGCGACCGCTGTTGTTGCGCTCCAACCGTGGAGATCAACTGTTTGCTGTCTTTAAAATTAGACACCCTTACGAATAGTTATCGTTATTATCTTTGAAACGGACACTTCGTCCATATCTGACACATGGCATATAGAGGCACCTACCTTGTCCCGCTCATATTAATTGCGCTGCTGGTGATTACGCGGCTGTTGGTCCTTACCGCTACGATAGATAAGCTTTATATCGAAGATGAGCTATACAGGGGCAACGTGGCTAAAGAGCTGCTTTCCGGCCCGGTCCTGCCATTTTTTGATTACCAGCGGAGCGAATATGAAGGCGGCGCTTTGGTGATGGGGGTTTTGGCTGTCCCCTTTTTTTTGCTCTTGGGGGCAACCCTGTTCTCTTTAAAGCTCGTAGTTTTGTCATTCTCGGTAGGGACGGTTATCCTGTGGTATTTCTTCCTGCGCAGGTTTTTCGACCAGACAATTGCCGTTGTGACAAGCCTGCTGTGGATCTTGGCGCCCCCTTTCTGCGTGAGGGGATGGCTTTATACCATGGGCGCGCCCTGCGAATTGAGTTTTTTTAATATCCTCGCGCTGCTCATTTTTTATCAGCTTTTTTTCCATAAAAAGAACAGTTACCTTTTTGCCCTTTTAGGGTTCATCAGCGGTTTTGCTCTTTTTTTCGCCTATTATTTTGCGGTTATGCTGGCAGTCATGATGCTTTTTTGGTTCATCTTCGACAGAAAATTCGTTTTCAGCCGCAATTTTTTCATCTTCGGCCTATCTTCTCTCTGCGGTTTCAGCCCGTGGATCTGCTATAACAAGACGCATAGTTTTGAAGGGTTCATGGTTGCCGAGAAGCCGATACTGTATTGGTTTTCCCGGAGCGACTTTGTCGCGCCGTTGTCGCGGCTATGGACCTTGTTTACCAAAGAGATCGCGAATTCCCTTGATTTTCAAGGCTCGGGTTTTCTCGGCCAGTATTCCGCGTATATTTACTATTCCATTTTCTTATCGTCGCTGTGTTGGCTTTTATTTTACAATAGAAAACCCATTCTCAAGATCGCAGGAAACCTGATTTTTCCCCGACGGTTTACGCTAAGGCCTGAAGAGATGCCGAAAGAAACTATTCTGTTCGCTTATTTTTTCGCATTCTGCCTGGTTTTCGCCTTGAGCAGATTTGAATTCCGCTCGCATTATTATGCGGGGAACCTTAACCGTTACAGGTATATTGTGCCTATTTATCCTTTTGTATTCGCAGTGATTGCAATTGCGCTCCAAAGAATACGCCTTGTCTGCCGGTCTGCTTTTACCTTTGCTTTTATGGTGTGTGTGATATGTGCCTTGTCGGTGCTATGCCTCGTCGGCAATCTACGCATGGTTTCGTTCAAAAACCTTTCTCCGGGGAAAAGCTTTATGTATACCATATACCGGGGGTATAATTATTATGATCTGGGCAAGCTTATCTGCAGGCGGCCGAGTGACCCTGCGGTAAAGGTTGAGGTAGTAAAAAATATCAAACAGGGCGACGACAGGAGATATTGCTATGCAGGCATGGGATGGGGATTTGCGAAGGACGAATTCAGCGCGGATTATGATTCCTATGTCCGCAACGTCCTTCCCCGGTTCGATAGGCAATACTGGCCGAATGCCTGGGAAAGGCTGGGGCAAGTCACCGGGGCCCAAAAAGCGCTTCTTCGCCAAGTCAAGAATGCGCCGGACCAGAGCTGCCGTATTGCTTTCTTCCGGGGATGCGGGATCAAAGAAGCGGAAGCGGGAAAGTTGGTAAAGAGCCCGCAGGAATATGCCTGGCAGAGAGAAAGTATTACTGCGGAATACCTGCCTTATTTCTACGAAGGCATGGGGACGCGGCTCTTCGAGACGCTAACGAATGAGCCCGAGGCTTTTTTCCGTTTCAGCCGTTCTCTGGAGGAGGGGCTCAGGCAGCGCGTGTATGAGGGGCTTGCCGAAGGGATGGAATACTTTCAATATAGTTATGACCGGGCCAGCTCCGGTATCACAAAGATCGGTTACAATGTAACGGCCTGGAATACGGTAATATCTGCCGTTGAGGACAGGTATAAGCCTTATTGTTACCAGCGCCTGGGGATAGAGATAGGCTGGAAGTTCATCCATGACATACAACAATATCGCGCATTCCTGGCGCGCAGCGATGAACAATACCGCTGTTTCCTCTATAAAGGGCTGGGGATCGGGATCGGATGGAGGTTCGGGTACGACCTTGACGCCTGCAGGCGGCTCATCGAAGCAACCGATCAGAACTATCGGCCTTTGGTATATGAAGGGTTAGGGGTAGGGGCCTTCAGGCGCAACAGAGACCAGTTTAGCGGTGCGGCTGAGCGTTTCGCCGGCGTCCCGAAGGAGTATTGGCCGTCTTTCTCTAAAGGAATACAAGAGGAACGATAAATGAGATTAGCGTTCGTGTATCCGCCTCAAGAAGTATGCCGGATCTTTTATCCGGAGAGGATCCATCGCCAGTATAGCCGGGAAGGAGCAATACTGCCTCCCCTGGGCATTGCGTATCTGGCCGCGATACTGGAGAAGAAGCATACGGTCAAGATCATAGAGGCCAATGCCCTGCGCTTGAGCCTCGATGAAGTTGTCCGGCAATTAAAGGAATTCAAGCCGGATGCGCTGCTGTTCAGTTTATTGACGACCAATTTCCGGCCCAATATCGAATGGATAAGGGCTATAAAGAAACAGGTCGACTTGCCGGTGATCGCGGGAGGCCCGCAACCGTCTATCTATCCGGCCGAAACATTGACATATGGCCAGATCGACTTTTGTGTCATAGGCGAGGGCTGGGAAACTCTGCCTGAACTGCTGGAGTGCCTTCCGGGCAAAGGCGATTGCAAAGATGTCAAAGGGATAGCCTATCGGGAAAATGGGGAGCTTGTGCTTACGCAGGCAAGGCAGGCAAAATTGAATATTAATGACGCCCCTTTTCCCGCCCGGCACCTGTTACCCAACGAAAAATATACGACCATCCTCTCAAAGAAGCGGCCGATCACCGCGATGATGTCAAGCTCCGGATGCCCGTTTAACTGCCTGTATTGCGGGCACAGCTATGACGTTGTGTTACGGGACCCCGTTAAGGTCGTCGATGAGATGGAAGAGTGCCTTACGAAATACGGCATACAAGAGGTCCTTTTTTACGATGAAATATTCTCACTGGATAAACACAGGGCAACGGTTATGTGCGAAGAGCTTATACGCAGGAAACTGGGCCTTTCCTGGACGATACGCACGAGGGCCGATCTGGTCGATGAACAACTCATAAAACTATTCGCCAGGGCCGGATGCATCAGGATCAACTTCGGCATTGAAGCAGCGGACCCCGAAGTATTGAAGATGCTCAAAAGGCATATGTCGCTGGCGCGGATTGCCGATGCGGTCCGCTGGGCAAAACGGGAAAAAATAGATGTCTTGGGGTTTTTTATGATCGGCTATCCGGGAGAGAGCATCCAGGGCATTCAGAAGACGATCGCGCTGGCCAAGCGGCTGGACCTTGATTACGTACAGATCTCAAAGCTGGTGACTTTGCCAGATACGCAACTATACACGATAACGAAAGAGAAAACCGGCAAGGACCTCTGGCGCGATTATGTGCTCGGCAAGGCAGATTTTACCAGTTTCTCCCCGCTTAATTCAATGCTGAGTGCCGATGAACTTGACTATTGGCTAAGGAGGGCTTACCGAAGTTTTTATTTCCGGCCCCGTTATATCGTAAACCGCTTGCGCAAAGTAACGTCATTGAAGGAATTCTGCGGCCTGGTCAATTCCGCTTTTTCTTTGCGGTGAGCTTTTGAGGCAAGATGGCTATTTCCCTGGTAATGCCGGTCTACAACGAAGAGAGCATCATCGAAAGGGTGGTGCGGGATTGCTGCGCGGAAATCGTCGCTAAGATAGACGGTTCCGAATTCATCATTGTGAACGATGCCAGCACGGATTCTACCCGTACGATCCTGGAGGGGCTGGCGAAGGAATTCCCGTGCCTGAAGCTTCTCCACTTGAAGACGAATAGCGGGCATGGCAATGCCCTGCGCGCAGGCCTGGCGTGCGCTAAAAACCCGGTTATTGTGCACATGGACAGCGACGGCCATTTCAAGGCGCAGGAATTCTGGAAATTATACCCGCGGCTGGAAAACAGCGACATCGTACTGGGCCTACGCGCTCCCAGGCATGACCCCCTGCACCGCAAGGCCATCTCGCTTGCGGTCAGGCTTATAGATATGGCTCTTTTCGGATTTTCGATCAAAGACATCAACACTCCTTTTAAATGCATCAAGCGCCAGGTCTTTCAGGATGTCATAGGGGATGTGCCGCCGAACGCTTTTGCCATCTCCATCCTTATCGTGATCCTGGCTAAACTGAAAGGCTACCGCGTCGCCGAAGTCCCGGTAACCCACTTTCCCAGGAGGACCGGCCATAGCAAACTTGCCAACTGGTTTTATCTGTGTAAGGGGTGTTTTTGCTGTTTAGGGGATATCTTACGGGTAAGGATGCCATGAAAATCGCACTTGTCATTCCTTGTTCAGGAGAACTTCCTCCGGTCATATCGCTCGGTACGCTATATCTGGCCGCCGCCTTGCGCGAGAACGCAGCCCATCAAATAAAGATCATCGACGCACGAAGGGACGGTTTGACCGAGCGGCAGGTCGGCGAGCAGATTCGCGGTTTTTCGCCGCAGCTTGTGGGGATAACCGGCTTGAGTATCGAAGCTTCCGAGGTCCACCGGCTTGCCGCTCTCGTAAAGCGTATCGACGCAGGATGCCGGGTCGTAGCCGGAGGCGCGTATGCGACCGCCTACAGGGATTCGATCATCAAAGACCCGCATATAGATTTCATTGTCATAGGCGAAGGCGAGAGAACGATATGCGGCCTGGCGGAGGCCCTGGAGGCCGGCAAAGACCCCTCTGCCATCGCCGGCATCGGCTTCAGGAAGGACGGCAAAGTGGTTATCACTCCTGCGGTCAGTCCCATCGAAGATATAGATTCCATACTGCCTCCCGCCTGGGACCTGGTCGATATGGAAAAGTATTTCCGGCCTTTGCGCAAGCATTCGCAGAACCCGGTTTCGGTATTCACAAGGGTAGCCCCGGTCATCACTTCTCGGGGGTGCTCTTTCGGCTGTATCTATTGCCACAACATTTTCGGCAAAAAGGTGCGGTTACGGCGGGTTGAGGACGTTGTCGACGAGATCGAAACCCTGGTTAAGCGCTATGCGCTCCAGGAAATCGAGATCATCGACGATATTTTCAATTACGACCTGCCTCGCGCCAAGAGGATATGCGATGAGATAATAAAACGCGGGATCAAGGTTGCCCTTTCTTTCCCCAACGCCCTGAGGGCGGACATGGTGGATGAAGAGCTCATTGTGAAGCTAAAACAGGCAGGCACCTACGTGATCTATTACGCCATCGAATCCGCTTCGCCCCAAGTGCAGAGGCGCATCGACAAAAAACTCGATCTGCCAAAGACGAAACGCATCATAGAGCTGACGGTTGCGCACGGGATAATCACGGGAGGGTATTTTATGCTCGGTTTCCCGCAGGAGACCAAAGAGGAGATGCTCCAATCAATACGGTTTGCGCTGGAATCGAAGCTGCACATGGCCAGTTTCTTCTATGTAACCTGCTTTCCGCATACCGCATTATCCCAAAGGCTGGGCAGGGACATGATCGACCAGGAAGAATTCGGCCATCCCGACTACCTTAAGCTTACCAGTAATTTTTCTTCCGTACCCGACTCAGAGTTCAAGGCGTTGATCGCCCGGGCATATTGGCAATTCTATGGCCGGCCTTCTCAGATATGGCGTATATGGAAAGCGTTCCCGAACAAAATGACGGTTTTCAGGAATCTTCTTACCCTGATAAGCCGGTTATACCCAAAATAGGTTTTGATCTCACATGAGGCTCTCCAACAAGATAAAATCAGCCGCGGCCATGCTAAAAGTAAAGGCATTCAAAAAAAGAGTGCCCCTGGCCGTCCGCTGGCAGTTGACCAACAGGTGCCCTAATAAATGCGTGTATTGCGATGTATGGTCGCAAGATTCCGATTGCGAGCTGTCCACGGCGCAGATTTTTACGATCATCGACAGCCTCCGGGAACAGGGGACGCAGACGGTCTCTTTTAGCGGAGGCGAGCCCCTTGTGCGCGGCGACATAGGGCAGATTCTGGAGTATTGCCGGAAAAAAAATATTTCCACAAGCATAAATTCAAACGGCGCCCTCGTCGCGCAAAAGATCGGCCAGCTGCGGACGATCGACCTGCTCAAACTGAGCCTCGACGGCCCGGAGGAGATCCATGACAGGATGGCTAATTGTAAAGGTTCTTACCGGCAGGTGCTTAGGGCCGCGGAGATAGCTAAGGCCAAGGGGATAAAGACGATCTTTACTACAACCCTGACAAAGCATAATATCGCCCATCTTCATCACCTGTTGGAGGTAGCCGAACAATTCGATACCCTGGTCGCATTTCAGCCGCTCAAGCAGCTTAGCAAGGGCCTGAAAGACTGGGAGGCGCTTATGCCTCCGGATAAAGAATACAAACAGGCCATTGCCGGGCTCATCGCGCTTAAGAAGGGCGGCAACCGGCGCATGCGCAATTCCCTCGATGAACTGGGGCATATCTATCATTGGCCTTGTTACAAAAAATTGGAATGCTGGGCTGGTAAGGTTTTTTGCATGATCGGGGTCAGGGGTGAACTGTATCCCTGCGACCGGCTGCAGTATACGGTTGAATTACCTAATTGCGCCGCCGTGGGATTCAAAAAGGCTTTTGCGAGCCTGCCGCCTGTGGCCGCTTGCGCGGGGTGCGGTTTCTGCGGAACATCGGAACTCAACTTTTTGCTCTCCCTGAAGCCGGGGATAGTGGGTACCATCAACAAGATAGTAAGCTAATGACGCCGCGCCGAAAGGACCTTGCTGCGATTGCGCTCCTGGTGGTCTTCGTAGCCCTGTTCTATGCGCCGCTGTTTCAGGGCTTGACGACGACCGTACCGACCACAGACTGGTATGCCATATACGCATTTCCTTCTTTTTTCAGGCTCTCCGTTCTGGAATACCACCAGTTCCCCCTGAGGGCGCCTCATTTTGGCGGCGGCTACCCTCTGATCGGGCATCCCTATGATATCTCTTTGACCCCGTTTTCCATACCGGTTTTGCTTTTTGGGGCCATCGCGGGGACGAAAATAACCGTTTTCCTGATCTTTTTGATCGGTACACTCAGCGTATTCTATTTGACCAGGTACCTGCTGCGTTATCCGGTGTTAGGCGCCCTCTTTTCGTCGCTGGTATTTGCCTTTTCCAGCTGGGGCGGGTGCATGTACCTGGATGCCTGTTGCGAGAAACTCTACGCGTACTTTTTACCGACGGCGCTTATCTTCTTTATCCGGTCCGTAGAGAACAGGAAGTTCATATTCCTGACGTGCCTGACTTTAAGCATCCTTGTTTTGCGCAGCGGCGAAACGCTTCTGCCTGTCTTGCTTTTTCTTTTTCTGTTTGCCTGCCTGTATACCATCCGCATGGAAAAGGGGGCAGGGGTCAGGTTTGACGGGCGGTACCTGAAAGTTTTTCTGCTTACCGTCGGCATCACTTTCCTCTTGTGCATGGTAAAGATCCTTCCGATGCACAACCTTCTTTCCCGGGCAGATGTCGGGCCCATTCATTTCTCCTTCGAACATGATTATGCCGCGGTTTCCAAGTTCATTATCGAACAGGGCAGGTCGCTGGACCCGCACAGGCTCTACGATATGCTGTTCTCAAAGGATAAGTATCTTATCGGCATTGACTGGGGGACAGGGGATGACCACATGCAATTCCATTTAGGGTATCTACCGGTCCTGTTTGCCGGTATCGCTTTCATTCTCTACTGGAGAAAGACCCTGCGCTATCTTTTCCTTTTAGTCGTCTTTGTGCTTTTGTCCTTTGGGCCCAATGCTAAGCCTGACCTCTTCAGGTGGTTTTGGCATGTTCACCCCATCGTCCACGGCATGTGGAAACCCGATGAGTTCTTCACCTTCCCCATTTTTTTCATCCTCTCGGTTGCCGCAGGAGGCTGTTTCTTTTTGACCGGGACAAAGAGGGGAAAGGTATTCATGTGGCTGCTGATCCCCGCGGCAGTATTGAGCTTACATGCCATGTTCTTGCCGAACAGGCGGTTTCTGCATAACCAGACGCTTAAAGAGTTCCCCAAAAAGATGGTCCAGCCCATCAGCGATGAAGAGATGCACGGCCTTGCGTTTCAGAGGCAGTTTTACCAGGTAAAGATGAAAGACCGCAGGGATGACACCGAATATTACCAGAAAGACGGCTATTATTACCTTCAGCAGAACATAGGCATGGCAGACTGGGTGTATATCAATGTAGGGATCCACAGCGCAGTGATCCCGAAATATTTCGTCGAGCGCGGCGACTATGTCCATCCTCCCAGGGCCGCCCACAAGCTGACGCCTAATCCGCATTATCGAGGAGAAGCATTTTTCCTGGAGAAATACAATAACGCCCGGATCGAATATTTCAGCCCTAATCAGATCCGTATCGCTGTCTCATTGCAAGGCGCAGGCACTCTTATGGTCAACCAAAATTACCACGAGGCCTGGCGGACGGATACAGGGCGGCTGTCCGAACGGGAGGGTTTATTGGCCATAGCGCTTAATGAGCCGGGAAGCTACGCGGTGCAGTTGACGTACGTACCGCTTGATTTCTATTTCGGGCTGGGCATCAGCGTAATTACCCTTGCCTGCTGCCTCTACTTTTTGATCTTCCGTGCGCATCCTTCCTCCAGGCCCGCCCTTCCTGCTAGCCTGCCGTGAGGATGCAGCATACTCCGGTAACGGCGGCAAGCGAGCCGATCAGGGAGCGTTTCGAGGGTTTCTCTTTTAGCAGTATATACGACAGCGGAATGATGAATAGCGGGCTTGTTGAGTTTAGCACAGTGGCCGCTGATGCGGTCGCAAATTGCAACCCCAAAAGGCAAAACCACGTCCCCAGGAAGGTCCCCAGAAACGACGCCACGCACAGCTTTTTGGTGAGCTCGGCGTTTTTTGCAAACGGCTTCAACCAGGCAGGCAGGTGCGCAGTCATAATGCCCCAAGCCAACAGGGCTGCCAGTCCCGACAGGTGCCTGATGAAAGAGGCTTCCAGCGCCGGAGTTGACGCCAGCGCGCATTTTGAAAAGATGATGCTTGCAGCACAGCAAGCTGCCGCAAGCAGGCTGTATATCATGCCCTTGGCAGAAATCCTTCCGCGGGCGCCTTCAGGGTCCCCCTTGGACAATACGGCAACTATGCCGGCGATCACCAGGATACTACCTATCCAGGACCTGGCGGACAACTGTTCCTTCAGGAATAAGGCCGCCAACGGCAGGGTCAACACGGGTATGAAGGTGGTCATGAGTACCGCCATGCTTGGCCGTAAGCAGGATATGGACATAAAAAAGAACGTGTCTCCCAGCGATATCCCCAGGATCCCGCTGATAACCAGGAAAAACAGCGTTTGCTGCCCGGCCGGCTCATAGCCCTGGGCGCACAAGAGCGCGCCTGTGCACAAGGCAGCCACAAGGCTTTTACCGATAGTTATTCCTGCAGGGGAGACTTTGCTGCCGACGTCTTTATAAAAGATTGCGACGAGCGCCCACAAAAAAGCGGAGGCCAACGCAAAGAAATAGCCGGTCAACTGGGGTAATAGTGGCATCGTGTACCAAATTATACCACTTTTTGATAGCGGGCGAATATATTTTAGCGGCAGGCGTATTTGATGACTTGATTCCTTCAGGGCTTAGCTGTATAATTTCTTTCATGACAAAGAACAACAGGGGAATAAGAATAGCAAGGGCCGTTTTTTTTACGGCATGCGCGGTGCTCCTGGCCTGGTTCAATATGTACATAAACACAGGCAAGAGGCTGACCGACAGGTTCCAAAACTACGCGCTCAAGTACGGTTTCTCCCACTCGCTGCCTACCTTCCTGGGCGCCTGTTCCATGCAATTTCCGGGCGACAATTGGGTTGCGCAGGAGATCATCTTTGAGATAAAACCCGACCTCATCCTCGAGATAGGCACCGGTGACGGCGGAACTACTTTGTTTTACGCCACGATCCTTGAAAAGGTTAACGAGCAGGGCAGGGTGATAACCGTTTCCCGCGAATCTCCGGATGAATACCGGGATAAACTGGAGTCAAAATTATTGAAAAAAGGCTATACCGCACCGGCAAAGGAGCTGCGGAATAAGCCCAAAGCGTATGACTCCAGGATCTGGCATGAAAAAGTCGTGTTCATTAAAGGAGATTCGGAAGATCCCGGAGTTGTGGATACGGTTGCCAAGGCGATCAGGGGCCGTAAGGTATTCATGCTATTGGACGCGCAGGAAAGCAAAGAACACGTTTTGAAGGACCTGGCGCATTATGCGCTGGCGGTGGAGGCGGGAAGCTATATCATGGTGCACGATACCGTGAAGGCAGAGGTTTATGCGGCGGTACAGCAGTTCGTCAAGGAGAATGGTAATTTCCAGGTCGACCATAGCAGGGAGAAGTTCCTGATCACTCTGTCCCCCTCCGGTTTCTTGAAGAAGGTGAGCGCTCAATAAGGAGAGACAATTGATCCTCCAAAAAGATAGCCGTCCCGCCGTTAGCGTGCTCCTGGGGATCGTCGCGCTGGGAGCGCTGCTAAGGTTATACCACCTGGCTGCGCAGGCGCTCTGGTATGACGATATCACCACCCTTGCCATTGCGGCAAAAAGCCTCCGTTTCATATTGTGTCAATATCCGGCGTATAAACCGGTATATATCATCGTCTTGAAGGCCTGGACCGGCATTTTCGGGATCGGCGCCGTAGCGGCCAAGATGCTGCCGGCCCTATCCGGCATCGCTTCGATATTCCTGGTATTCCTGATCGGCAAAGGCATATGCAACAGGCGCGTAGGCCTGATCTCCGCTTTCCTGCTGTCGATTTCATGCTTCCACATTTATCACTCCCGCCAGATAAAGCAATACGCTTTCCTGTCTTTCCTGATCCTGCTGTCTATTTTTTTCTTCATCAAGTTCATCTCTGAGCGGAAAACCAGGTTTCTGGCAGCCAACGCATTATTGAATATCGCGATAATTTTTGTGCATCCTTTTGGTTTTTCTCTCGTCCTGGTCCAGATAGCGCACATGCTCGTTCATCAACGGCTCATCGCAAAAGCCGACTTGAAAAGATGGTTTCTCGCCCAGGCACCGCTGTTGTGCACCTGCGGAGTATGGTGTGCCGTTATGCTGCGCGTTCAGAGCCATTTGCAGGCAGTGCTTTGGTGGGTGCCGCGGCCGGATACCGCAAGCCTGCTGGAAACGTTCGCTACGTTCTGTTACGGGGCGCGCTACGGTTTAAGCGACGTTACCGTAGCGGCTTGCCCTGCGTTCATTGCCGCCGCCATCATCGCAATTTTTGGGCTGCTGTTCATAAGAGGGTTATTTGTTGTTTTTAAATATTACCCCCGCAGCCACATGAAGATATGCGTCATATGGCTGTTCTTGCCCGTTGCGTTAGCTTTTCTTTTTTCGCGCGTCTTTTTTCCGGTGTATGTCGTCAAGCACCTGTTGATCGCATTGCCGGCATTCTACTATATTGTGGCGATCGGTTTGTGGCATAACACGAAGGCTTCTTTTGCCGCAACGATACTGCTGGTTATTTTTGTATTGCATATCGTTCCTCTGGGCATACTGTATGGCGCGCGCGCCGGCGCCGATTGGCAGGAGGCCGTGCAGCTTATGAAGAAACACTCCTTGAAAGAAGACGATATCATTGTCATGGCCACGACAAAAGAGGCCGTTTGCTTAATATATTATCTAAGCGATGCCGACAGGCAGGCCTTGCGGGAGGTCGGTATTTTCGGTAAGCTTACGGATAAGGGGTGGCAGGATTCTTTCCGGTACAGGGCGCATGAGATCATGACCCTGGGCAGCGAATTGCCCGGAAAACAGGAGGCCTGTTACAACCCTTGTTATCATATCGAGGCCGATTTCGACAGCAAGGTTTTACGCGAAAGTTTCTTGCGGACGGATAAGCGGGTATGGCTTTTGATCAGCAAGTGGTCCGGCGGAGAATATGACCAGGAGAAGATCGCCCGGAAGCTCCAGGCATATTTTAAGATGACCGTGCAAGAAGAGGCAGCCGGAGTAAGGGTCTACCGTTTCGAACCCGGTATGGCAGGTACCTAAAGAGGCTTGCGATGAAACGCGGGGATATGTTTGCCGTTTTGCTTTTACTGGCCGTTACCGCTGCTTTCTATCTGCCGTTGTTCCAGAATCTCAATCACGGCCTTTCTTCCGTTGACTGGTATGAAAAATACTGCTTTATGTCCTCCGCCAGGAAGACGGTGCTGGAATACCGGCAGTTTCCTTTCAGGTCTCCTTTTTTCGACGGCGGATACCCTACTATCGGCCACCCCTACGATGATGTCTTTAATCCGCTGTTCATTCTTGTCCTGGCCTTCGGAGAAGTAGTCGCCATCAGGGTCATTCCCTTTTTGCTTTTTCTCTCCGGGGCCCTGGGGATGTTCTACCTGGCCAGATACGTGCTGGCTTACAACCTTCCCGGAGCTCTTTTCTCGGCGGCAACCTTCGTATTATCAAGTTTCGGGGCCTGCCAGTTCTCCGAAGGCAACCTCGAGAAACTCTATCCATATCTTCTGCCGTTACTGACGGCGTTTTTCCTTAAGTCAAAAAAGAATCCGTATTTTATCCTCGCCGCCAGCCTTGTCTTAGGCATGTTCTTGGTAAAAGGAGTCATCGCGATCCCGGTTGTGCTCTTTTTGTTCCTTATCGCCTGCCTCTACAGCGTTGAAGCCGGGGAAGGAAAGCCGGGTATCGGTTTTTCTTACATGATAGCTTTTCTTGTGGTCGTCTGTTTGTCATGTGCGTTATGCGCGCCTAAAATATTATCCGCACTGGACTTGCTTGGCCACAGACAAATACAGTTCATTCACTTTCCCTTTGAAAACTCATACCAGGCTATTTCTTCCTATATCGTGCAGCATGGCAGGGCCTTGTCTTTGGCCAGGCTTTTCAGCACCCTTCTGGTGAAGGACGCCTATGTAGTTGATGGGGACGATTTTTCTCAGATGTACCTTGGGTACATCCCGGTCGCGCTCTTCCTGGTGGCTGCGTTCCTGTACTGCAGAAAGCTCTGGAGGTTCCTGGCCGCCCTTGCCGTATTCATGCTCATTGCCGCCGGCCCCCGCAGCCCCGTTGATATATTTAAGCTGCTCTGGCAGTCGCATCCCTTTGTCCATTTCATATGGAAGCTCGATGAAGCATTCCATATCTATATCCTCTTTCTTATCTGTACTGTTTCCGGCGCAGCGTTCTTATTGCTGGACAGGGCCAAGAAACACAGGCAACTATGGGTATTGGCCGCCTATGTCCTGCTGTCTCTGGCTAGCGTCCACCTGTTCCTGACAGACCAGCGTTTTCTCTTCCATTCGGACGTACGCCTTCTTGAGCCGCAATTCGGGCAGAATATCCCCAGGATCCCCAGGTTTTACCCGCGCAAGCCTTTCTTCCAGGTCAAGTTCAATTTCCCCGATAAGACCAAGGACGATTATTTCTATGTCCGGCAGAATATCGGTATAACGGATTTTCACCAGGACTTATTGATCAGAATCGGCAATTACGCTATCCCCAAATATGTGGTCGACAAAGGCGATTACAGGCGTTTGCCTGGGCTTGAAAGCACATTAACGCTGAACCCTGAATATAAGGGGGAGGCCTTTTTCCCTGACGGAAGGAATAAAGCCCTCCTGAAATATTTCAGCCCGAACAAAATACGCGTTAACGTCACGGTTGCCGGGCCGGCTACGCTGATCATAAATCAGAATTACCATAAAAACTGGAAAGCCAGCCTTGGCCGCGTAGAGAATTATCATGGCTTGCTTGCGGTCAGGCTCCGGCAGCCGGGGGAATACGAGATTAGCCTCACATATTTCCCCGTAGAATTCTATATAGGGTTTATCATCAGCGCGGCCGGCCTTGCCTGCTTTTTGGCTTTCCTGGCGTTCGGCAGGCCTCATCAAAGCTATTGATTTTCCATTTTTCCTGTGCTACTTTAGTATCTGCGTTCACAGGCACGGAGAGATGGGAGAGTGGTTGAATCCAGACGTCTCGAAAGCGTCCAGGCCGCAAGGTCTCGCAGGTTCGAATCCTGCTCTCTCCGCCAGTAAAAGCAGAGGAGGTGTCTATGATGGCCCTCGACGGATCCCGGAAGGATTTTTTGACTAACTGCTTCATGAAAGAAGACCTTATGCCTTTCTTGCAAAGCGTTTGGGCGGAGAGCAAGGCATATACGAAGCCGTTCTCGATCCTGCTTATTGACGTTGACCATTTCAAGTCCTTTAACGATACCTACGGCCACCTTGACGGCGATGAGGTGTTGAAATACTTTTCCAGCTCTTTACGCCTGAGCCTGGGAGAGCAGGCGGGCATTCCTTTCCGTTTCGGCGGGGATGAATTCGTAGTGGTGCTTCCCGGCAAGACTGCCGCGGAGACGTACGCGTTGGCCTGCCGGCTTGCCAAAAACATAAAGAGCAGGCATTTCCTTTTGAAGGGCCGCCAGTTTAAAATGAGCTTCAGCGGCGGGGTTGCCTCATACCCGCAGGACGGACAGACCGCCGAGGAGATCCTGGACAGGGCTGACAAGGCCGTCTATTCCTCTAAAAGAAGCGGCCGCGGCCATACCACGCAATACAGCAAGAGGTGGCTCAACACCCTCAAGGTCTTTGGGCCGGTTGTCCTTATTGTGCTTATCGCCGCCGGGCTCTTTTTGCTCAATAAATACTATTATAAAGGCCAGCTGGGGGCGCTTAGAAGAATTAACGCGGTCCAGATCAGTATTCCGCGTTTTGAGGCGAAGAGCCTTGATACCGTGTATCTTAAATCCGGGGGATACCTGAAAGGCACGATTACCAATGAAACTGCCGATGAGCTTGAGTTGCGCTTAAAGCTTGACCGCGGCCAAGGCACGATGGTGCTTAAAAAGTCAGACATTAAATACGTCGAGAAAGGCCAGAAGCCGACCCCGGATAATCCCGCAAAATAAGCTTACGTTTTTATACCTACCATTGGAGAGGTGGCAGAGTGGTCGAATGCGCGCGCTTGGAGAGCGCGTGTCCTGCAAGGGACCCAGGGTTCGAATCCCTGCCTCTCCGCTGTGTATAATTTAGTTATTGTAAAATAACTATTGACATATAGTTACGAAAGTGCTACAATTTCTTTAATGGTCATGGGACCAACTTGGGACCATAAAAAGTGAGGAAGTTGTGGCAGTCCTTCGTCAAAGAGGTGGAATATATTACGCTGACTACCGAATCAACGGAAGGCGCATTCGTAAAGCAGTAGGTCCCTCCAAGCGCATCGCAGAACTCGCCCTCAAAGATATAGAGGTTAAGGTAGCAAAAGGAGAATTAGGTTTTACTCCAAAAGATAATTCTCTTGAGAAGCTATTCGAAGAATTTACCACCTATTCAAAAACAAATCATGCCCCTAATTCCCAGAAAAGATATAGAGCAATATTAGATAATTTCAAATCTTTCCTAGGACAGTTTCCCTACCTAACCAAAATTTCCCTTTTAACAACCAAGCTATTCGAAGACTATAAGGCTTTCCGCAAGAATCAAAACGCAGCCAATAAAACTATCAATATCGAACTACAAATGCTCCGAGCAATGTTTTATTTGGCCATGAAATGGGGTTATGCTACAGATAATCCTGTTAAAGGCGTAAGCCCGCTTAAAGATGATAAGAATAAGAAGCCTCG
>DATJPV010000017.1:0-16694 GCA_035506195.1 Patescibacteria group bacterium
GGACTGCAAAGGGACCACCGGTATCAGGGTGACTCCCTGGCCGGCAGGGATCATCGCGACAGAGGGGATCATCAGCGCGCCCTTGAGCTCAACGACAAGTATTTCCGCCCGGCTGAACATCCCGGGCATCAAGTAGCCCTGGGGGTTATCAACTTTTATTTTGGCGGTGAGCGTCCTGCTTTTTCCTTCTACCACGGGGAATATCTTATCTACTTTTCCTTCGAACACAATGTTGGGGTGAGCGTCTATATATACCTTGGCGTTTTGGCCAAGCTTGACCTTGTCGATATCCCTTTCGACGATCCCTACTTCTATGTAGACTTCGTTAGTCTCCAGGAGTGAACCGATCTTATCCTGAGGAGTGACAAATTCTCCTTCTTCGGCTTCGCGTGGCCCCATGATGCCGTCTTTGGTTGCATGGATGCAGGCTTTTTGTAATTCATTTTCCGCCAGCTGCATTTCACTTTTCGTCGTTTCGACCTGGGCTTTTGCGCTTTCGACTTCAAGTTGGATTTCCTCTAGCTTCGATTTTATAATCGCTCCGGCATCGTAGAGGCTTTGATGTACTTCTAGTTTCTTTGCGGTAGCGCGGTACGCCGCTTCGGCGGCGTTGTAGCGGCTTTGCGCGTAGTCTACTCTTAGCTGCGCATCCTTTGGGTCGATGCAGGCAATAAGGTCGTCTTTTTTTATTTTTTCACCTTCATGGAACTTGATTGTTTTGATAACGCCATTGGTCTCAAATTTAAGCTGGACTTCGGTTTTACCTTTCACCGTGCCCATGACCGGCAAGACGTCCTCAAAGTCCGCAACCTTAGTCTTGGCGGTGCGTACAAGAATGGGCCTGACCTCCGGCTGTGCGGAGGCCGGCTGCGCGGTAGCGCCCTCTTTGGTCCGAGGCTGTTTTGCCGGCTCCTCTTTCTTTGCCGATTCTGTTTTTTGAGGCGACCGGGCCTGGGCCGTTATCTTTTTGCCCTGAGATAACTTTGTGGCGGTCTTAAACATCCCCCAGCCGATGAAGGCTACCCAGAAGACGATAAAGGCGGAAATTAAAAAATAGACAATCTTAGACTTCATTAGTGCCTCCTATTTTCGTATTAACTTGAGGTCTTTGAAGATAAGGTAGACACACGGGATTACAAACAACGTCAAGACCGTAGAAACCGTCTCGCCGCCGATCGCCGTGATCGCCAGCGGAGACCAAAGATTAGACGATTCGCTTTTGTCAAGGGCCATCGGAATAAGACCCAAGATGGTCGTCAGCGAGGTCATCATGATCGGACGCAGGCGGTCGTGGGAAGCGATAACGATTATCTCCCGGTCACTGACCGTTGTTTTCTCTACGGTGCGCCTGTGCTTCAAGAAGTTGATCCGATCAACAAGTACAATGGCTTTATTGACGACCATGCCGCCGAGCATAATGCCTCCGATAAGCGCACCGGTGCCGACGGGCTTATGTGTCATCCGCAGCGCGATAATCGCTCCTATCGCCGCCAGCGGAACCGTCATCAAGATGATGAACGGCTGACTGAAAGACTCAAAAAGGCTGGCCAAAAGCATGAATACGAGGATCAAGCTCAAGACGATTGCAAAGGTCAGCTCTCTCTGGTTGCGTATCATTTTATCATAATTACCCCCGAATTGCCAAAAATAATCCTTAGGGAATCTGTAGTCCTTAAGCACTTCCTGCACCTTTTCTGCGGCGGTCCCCAGGGCAAGGCCTCCGGTATTTGCGCTGACTTGGACCATGCGGGATTTATTCTTGCGCCAGATCTCGCTTGGCCCCAGGTCGAATTTAAAGGAGGCTAATTGTGATAGATATACCTGGTTTCCGTCGGGCGTCGTAAAACTGATCCTGCGTAGATCCGCGAATGTCCGCCTGAACTTCTCCTCCAGGCGGGCGATCGTTTCTAGCTCTCGAGTTTCTCCGCTGGGTGAGCCCAGGCGCATGGTGCGCATTTCCTTGGTTTTTTGCTCCAGGATTTTTTGTTCCTCTGTGGAAGAAGAGGGTGCCTTTTCTTCTTTAACCTGTGTTTGGTCTTTGACGCGGATAATCGGCTCAGAAATACCCCGGAAACGGGTGGCAACCAGGCCGCGCATTTGTGTGTGAAGGGCCAGGGCAATGTCCTCAACCGTAAGGCCGAACATCGCCGCCTGCCGCTTATCGATTGCAAGCCGCATCTCCGGCCTTCCCTCGCGCATCCTGATTTTAGTGTCGGTAAATTTAGGGATGCTCTGGATTCTCTGGGCGGTCTGTATGGCCAAGCTCTTTAAGACATCGTAATCGTAGCCGTACAGCTCGATAAGTATTTCCTTGGTGCCGACTTCTTCGGCCTCTTCGTAATAAATAAAGGCAGGGTCCAGTTTTTCCGTCAGAGGACGCAAACTGTTCATTATGTCCGCGGTAGGGCGCTTTCTTTTGCTTAAAGGATACAATTCTACATAGATCTTGCTTGACCACGGCTCGATCTTTGCCGTCGAGGTTTTTACCTCCGGGAGCCTCGAGATGATCTTCTCTACCTGCGCGACGATCTTATCGGAAATGTCAAGTTTTGCACCGGTAGGCAATTCGATAAATACGGTAAATTTGTTCTGTTCAGCGATACCGATAAATTCCTTTTCAAGGTGTTTTGTTTCAAAAAGCACGCGTACAAACGCAAGTGCCGCAAGAACTACGATGAGATAACGTAAAGTAAGCGCGCCATTGATAAATCTTTGATATGCGCCCTTGCGTTCCTGATCCGGGACGATTTGTTCTTCAGGGCTAGGAAGAGCTTCTGCGATAGAATCAACCTTGGCCTTCTTTCTTAGCCTTAGTTTAATAAAGAGAAATGGTCGGTAAATTGCTTTGTAAAGCAGGAGATTTATTCTTGCGACTATCGCCTTGAGAGGATTATAAATAAACCTCCGCAACTGCATACCGATTGCCCTCATGGGAACATGCAGGATCTTGTCGCGCAGGTTCCGCATGAACTGGAACGCCGTTTTTATCTTTTCCCCAAACGCAGAGCTTGTAGCGCCAGCTTCGTAATCGCTGCGCAGTCGCATGCGCGCAGCCATCATGGGTACTAGGGTTAAGGCTGCAAAAAGAGAGGCAACAAGGGAGTAGGTAATCGTCAAGGCAATGCCTGAATAGAGCAGGCGGATTTCAGGGTTAATGAATACCAAAGGCAGGAAGACGACCACGGTAGTAGCGGTAGAGGCGGTAATTGCCAGCAGCATTTCGTCAGCGCCGATGATGGCCAGGTCTTTTTCGCTCATGGTCATGCCGGCCGCAAGCGCATTCGCCCGCTTTTTGAAAATATTGTCTAAAACCACAATCGCATTGTCTACAAGCATCCCTACGCCGAGCGCCAGGCCGCTGAGCGACATGACGTTGATAGTGAGTTTATTAAAGTACATGCAGCAGAAAGTAATCAGGATCGAAAGAGGCATGCTGGAAGCGATAATAAATACCGAGCGCCAGTCTCTCAAAAAGAACAAGAGTACCACGGTTGACAGGATCGCTCCGTAGATGAGGGATGACTTGACCTGATTTACTGCCTGTTCGATAGCCTCTGCCTGGTTAAAGGTAGGGGTGATTTTTATATCGCTGTCTAAAATCTTGCCTAACTCCTTTACTTCCTTATGGATGATTTTAGCGATCTTTACCGTGTTGCCTTGTGATTCTTTCTGGACGTAAATCGAAACCACCGGTTGGGCATTAAGGCGTGCCAGTCCTGTTGGCTCCAGATACGAATCCTTGATCTCGGCAATATCTCTGAGGCGGATTACCGAGCCTTCTTTGGTAGTAGAAATAGCAAGGTTTCCGATGTCTGCCAGGTTCTGGAACTCTCCGATGGTCCGGATGAGATATTTGTCTTTCGCCCGCTTGATTTCTCCGGCCAGGAGGTTTGCGTTATTCACGTTGATGATATCGACAACCCGGTTGATGGGAAGATTATAGGCTTGCAGCTTTGACTGGTCAATTTCGATAAGGACCTTGCTTTCTCGTCCTCCGGCTACCTCTGCGCGGGCAACGCCTTCGATTCTCTGGATGCGGTCACGGATGCTGTCGTCGACAACCTTGCGCAATTGTTCCGGCGTGCGCCGGTCGCTGGTAACGGCGATGATCATAATCGGCACGTCCAAATATTCGTATTTGGCAATGACGGGTTTCTCGATTTCGGGAGGGAGTTTGTTTCGTATACGGTTGAATTTTTCGCGCACTTCGAGGGATGCAAAATCCATGTTGATGCCCGGCTCGAATTCAAGGATGACCGTGCAGTTACCCTCTTTTGATATAGCGAGGATATTCTTAAGATATGTTACCGAACCCACGGCTTCCTCGACGGGGATGGCGATACGTTTTTCTACTTCTGCGGCAGGTATGCCTCCGCGTACATCGATGTTAATAGTGATATCCCCAAAGGTAGTATTGGGCATCATCTCTACAGGCAAGGCATTGAAGGCGATAATGCCGATCAATGTCAGGCCGATAAAGAACATTGCTACCGCAGTAGGCCTTTTAACAGATAGTTTTGGTAGGCTCATATTAGGCTAGTTCGTACCATCTCCCCGGGCCAAGGGGGCCTTGGGGTTTGAGCACCTTTTTGTCCACGAGCTCGCGCAGATCACGCGCCGCTGTAGGAATAGAGATATTAAACATATCGGCGTATTCCTTGCGCGTGATGCGTTTTACGGTTTTTAGTTTTTCCAGTAATTCAGCTTGACGAGAGTTGAGTTCCGCGGGCACCGCTTCCTGAGGTTTTTCTAAAGGAGCCTCGGCAGCGCTTACTGGCTCAGGCGCCACAGGTTCAGGGATGGGCGCTTGAAGGGGCTGGAGTTCCGGCAGCGCAGGCATCTCAAGGCCAACGGGTTTCTGTTTTAAGTGTTCGTGTATGTCCAGCTCGGGCTTAAGCTCTTCCGGGCCAGGTTCTGTTTCTAGCTTGGTTGCAGGCTTGAGTTTAAAGATCTCTACGCCAAGAAGGAACAGGCAGGGAACAAATATCAAGGTCAGGAAGGTGGCGGAAGTGAGTCCTCCCATAACCGTAACCGCAAGGGGCGCTTGGAGTTCCGCTCCTTCTCCAATTCCCAAGGCCAGAGGTAACATTCCGAACACAGTCGTAAGCGCGGTAAGCATGATAGGCCGCAGACGCACGATACTTGCCTGCACAAGCGCTTCTTCAACCGTCTTTCCTTCCCGCGTTAGTTGGTTTACGAACTCGATTAAGACAATGCCGTTATTGACAACAATGCCGCCGAGCATAATGATGCCTAGATAGGCAATCGAGCTCAAGGGAGTGCGTGCAACAACGAGTGCGAATGCCACGCCGATTAAGGAAATCGGTATGGTAAACATAATAAGGAAAGGCTGCCAGAGGGATTCGAACTCCGCGGCCATAATCATGTATACGAGGGCGAAGGCTAAAACGAGGGCAAAGGCAAGGCTTTTGAAAGACTCTTTCATCCTCTGATTTTCTCCGGCAAGGTCAAACGAGTAATCCTTGGTTGTCGTTTCGCGCACTTCCTGCAGCATCTTCGTGATGTCGCTGGCGATCAAATTGAAATTGCGCTTATAGATGTTCGCGGTCAACAGGATGCTTCTTTGCTGGTCGATGCGTTTGATTTCGGTAGGCCCTACGCCTTTGCTGAAATACGCAACTTCAGACATCGGTATATCCATACCTAGGGGAGAGTGAACCAGGAGCCTACGCAGATTGCTTAAGTCTGTCCGGTCCTCCGGTCTTAAGCGGACCCGGATGTCTACGTCTTCCTGCACGGCTTTTTCCTTGAATTTAGTTGCCACATATCCTTTGAGCGCAACTTGAGCGGTAACCGCGACATCCCGCACGGACAGGCCGTAAAGAGATGCCCTGTCTTTCAGAATATTGAGTTTGGTCTCAGGGCTGGGCAGGGGCATATTGCTTTTTACGCCGTAGATCCCCGGTATGTTATTTAATCGACCCTGTACCTGCGTAGCTAATTCTTGAAGCATAGTAAGATTGGGTCCTTTGATTTCAATGGCAACAGGGGCCCCTTGTTCCAGGGCGCTGCCAAACGAAGTTTCCTGGGCGACATATTCGATTTCAGCTCCCTCCAGGTCCTGTTTCTCCAGGCTGTTTTTGAGGTAATTAATGACGTCGTCGGTAGAGCGGACAATGCCGAGCTTTTTTGATTTGGGATAAAGATTGATCATAATCTGGGCCTGATGGCTGCCCAGTGTTTGGACAGCGGTTTCCTGTGAAGCCGCCCTTTCTTCGCTGGAGCCGATATTTACTGTTACATCCTTGGTTTCCTTGATGCCAAGCAGGCTGCGCTCGATCGCCTTGACTACCCGATCGGTGATTTCAAGGCGCGTGCCCGGGGAAAGGTCAATCTTGATAATGAATTGGCGCTGGTCAACGCGAGGCATGAACTGGCGTTCTATATTCGTTAGCACTAGCAGGGACAAAAGGAAGACTCCGAATATGGAGATGACTACCAGTTTTCTTTTTCGTATCATCAAACGGACGAAATGTTCATACGCGCGCGGCCAGTCCCGTTGGCCTCCGAGTGAAACCAGCGCCCTGGTTATTTTCTGAAGAACAGGGCTTTTTGTTTCCTGCGCCGCGTGCGAACGCCCCAGGGCAATAAGTACCGGGACCATGGAGATAGCGGTTAGAATCGAGGTCATCAGCGAAAAGGAGATGGTAAAAGAAAGCTGTTTAAAAACTTGCCCGATGACGCCGACGACGAACGCAAAGGGAAGAAATACCGCAACCGTAGTAAGGGTTGAACCCATGACCGGGGCGACCATTTCGTTGGTGCCGTCGATGCAGGAGGTTTTTACATCCTTGCCCATTTGTCGGTATCGAAAGATATTCTCGATCACGACTACGGAGTTGTCTACGAGCATCCCTACGCCGAGGGCCAAGCCGCCCAGGGACATGATGTTTAAATTAATGTTGCTGAAATACATAAGGCACAGAGTGGCCATGACGGAAATGGGGATGGACGTGGTGATGACCGTTGCAGAGCGCCAATCGCACAGAATCAAAAGGAGCGTCAGGAAAGCCAGAAGCGCTCCTTGCCAGGCGGCATCACGTACATTGCTAATGGCAGACTGGATGAATTGCGATTGATCATAGGTTACCCGGATATTGGTGCCCGGGGGCAACTTCTCTTTTATAAGACGGTCTATCTCTTTAAGTACGCCCTTGGCGACGTTAGTGGCATTGGCGCCGGATTGTTTACGGACTACCAGCGAAACGTTGTCTTGGCCGTTATAGCGGGATACGCTTGTTTTCTCTTTTATGGTATCGATAACCTTGGCGATATCGCGAAGATAGATAAGGCGCCGCCCCTCCTTTTCCTTCTTTTCCTTTTCTTTCTGTGTCTTGGCATCTTCTCCGGGAGTTTCCAGGGCCGTAGGGGTGTCTTGGATCTCCGCCACCTTCTGGTATTCACCCATGGTGCGGATTAGGTATTCGTAGAAGCTTTCCTTAATGGTCCCGGCAGGGTAATTGATATTAGTGGCCTTAAGGCTATCGACTACCGAGATGATTGAGATTTGTGAAGCGCGTAACCGCGGCTGATCGATCTGCACCAATATTTCCCGTTCATCACCGCCAGTAATAGTGGCTGCAGCTACGCCTTCTACTTTTTCCAGCGCATCCTTAATGTATTTACGGCAGATTTCGCGTAACTCCAGGGAAGGCATAGGGCCGGTAACCGCCAAGTTCATGATGGGCAGGTCAAAGGGGTTATACTTCATAACGATAGGCTCTTGGGATTCACGCGGCAATTTCTCTTTGACCAAGTCTATCTTTTCGCGCACGTTCAAAGCGGCAAAATCCATGTTGGTTCCCCAGTTGAACTCCGCCATGACCAAGGAGAGCCCTTCTTTGGAAATCGAGGTAATGCGTTTAACGTTATTAACGGTGCCGACAGCCTCTTCGATAACCTTGGTGACTAAGCTTTCCATTTCTTCAGGGGCGGCGTTTTCATAAGAAGTCACTACGGTTATCTGCGGGTAGGTGATAGAAGGGAAGAGTTCCTGGGGAAGCCGTCCCCAGGAAATAAATCCTAACAGCACCACGGCCATAAAGAACATCAGGACCGTGACGGGCCTATTTACGGAAAGTTTTGGTATATTCATCGTTTATAAAAGAAAAAGGGGATACCTTTCGGCGTGCGGATAGGCCGCCTCCGAAATTACCCCCTTTTTAGTTTTTTGCCAGTCCTTATTTTTTCTCTCTATGTGACTGTTATTCCTTGAGAATTACAATTGCCAACGCCACTTTTTCGACGTCGCTGTACGAAAACTGCACCCTGATTTGTTGGCCGGCCCTAAGCGCTGTCATTGCAAAGCGCATCGGTTCTTCATTGCCGACTGCCTGCTTTGCGATGCTGGTCGCAGGCTTAAGTACCAAGACTACTTTTTGCATCGGATGCGTTTTATCCAAATTGGCAACTTCTATGGTTTTCACAGGTCTCAGGAAATCCGTCGAAAGAATAGTGCCTTGTATGTCCATTGTGGGCAGGGATGCCGCTTTTTGACGTTCTTGCAGGAGCATGGCAATCGCGCGCTGTTCTTCCTGGGCGTCTCTTTTGGGAGAAGGCATGATGGTATCCGACTTCTTAACCGAAAGGACCTCGTTGACTTCCAGAGCCCAGTAGTGGATACAAGTAGCAGTTATGAGCGGTTTATCCGGAGCATTCTCAGGCGAGGCATAATTAACTTTTCTGTCACAAACCGTATAGCGCTTGCCGGTCTTTGTGCCGCTCACGGACACCAGGTTATTCTTTCCCAGTTCAGAAAGTGATTTTTTGAGGCTTTCTTTAGACTTACCGAGTATATAATATGTGTCGCCGCTGTCGCTATGTAAGACTAATTCCTCTGTTTTACCAAAAAGTTCTTCTGTTAATTGCCCAGTAACCGAAACGAGGACCGGCTCCGACGACTTAACCGGTTGTGCATTCTGCTGGGCATAGGTACGACAGAAAAACGCACAGATAAGGCATCCTATTAATCCTGCTATTTTTACGTTTCGCATACTCTGCCTCCTTCAAGCCGAGTATAGCATAGAAACATACGCAGTCAAGACTTTTTCCCTCTTCGTAAATAACCCGCCGGCGATTAAACGCCGGCGGGTTATTTGCTCCGCAATAATGCGGTTACCTACGTGCGGTTATGTTGCTGTGTTGATTACACTGGGCCCCACGTTGTCGTGTCATGATACACTACTGGTCCATGAGCGCCTAACGACTGCTGATACGTGTAGTTGACGATTTTCTGTTCTGGCTGTAACACGCCCTGATCAAAAGTTTGCTGGTTGCCCGACATGACGATGTTTGAAAAGTGGCCGTTACCGTCTTGTACGAGGTTACCATTGCCATCAAAGTTGAATGTTTCGTCTTTGCTAGTTTTTGACCAGCCGGAGTTGATCAACGAGTGTGTGTCGGATTCGGTGAGCGTGTGTCCGGTTACGAACTGACCGCCTTCCCAATGGTTCTGGTCGTTATACCTGTTGGTATCCGTAAAATCAGTAGCCACTACGCCGCCTGATCCATCCGCGCCATACGATGTCGTTCCGGTGTAGCTGTAGTAAGTGTCTACCGCGCCGAAGCTGATACGGTTGGAGTCTGTCGTATCGTAATGGGCCGTTTGCATTAACCCATCAGTTGTTTCCTTAAACTGGTCACCGTTTGACCAACTTTGGCAGTCTGTCATCTTGAGACCGCTGTAGGTGTAGTTTCTGTAGGTGTTGCCCTTCGCCAAGATGGCTCCGCTCTGCATGTTCTTGGTTTCAGAAAGTCCGACAGAGTTGTTTGCCAAAAGTTGTCCGCCGACGTCTTTCATATACGTGGTCTGCGTGAACGTGGTCCGTGTCGTAATACCAGCATCAGTTGTGTCCGTTATCGACTTGAATACCTGAGTTCCGCTGATAGATACGCCATAGGTCGGGTCTGCATAGGTGTCGATGGTGGTGAACTGCTGTTCAGTCGTAACTGGGACGGCATAGGCGTAACCAACCAGCAATGCCACTGCTGCTACCGCAATGAATAATCCCTTCATTAGATTCACCTCCCCTCGTAAATGATTTTTCTTCTTCAATAATCCGCTGTTCCGAGCTTTCATTTCTCCTCCTCCTTTTTATTGAATATCCTGGTACATTTTTGCTTCTTCGTACTTGATCCTGATCGGTTTACCTAAAGTCACCTGATACCCTAGCGTGATGGTGGTGGTATACTGCCGCCAGGGGCCTCCACTTTCTGATTCCCAGCCTCCACCTTGGCCTGATCCTTTTGCGTCGACGAGGTTGCCTTTAAGGTCATAGAAGTACGTAGTATTCGTGTCTTGTGTGGCGATGTGTTCATCGGTAGGATCGACGTTAGGATAGTGCGTGACTACATGTTCCTGAATGCCCAAAAGCCTCTGGGTGTTATTTTTCAGGCCATTGGCGTACGTAGTCGTGGTTTCTTCTACGCGGGAAGTTACTCCATCGCCGGCATGGTAGGTTACAGTCCGCTGCGTCTTGTTCAGCATCGGTTTTCCATACAGCACCTCATAGGTGTCTTCGGCGCTTCCCTCGTAGAGGTTACCGTCTTTGATTTCGGCGGTTACTTGTTCGCAAGGTACGGTAACCATGGTTTTCGTTGCGAAATCCATATAGAAATAGCTGGTGACACCGTCTTTTTCTGTGCGGCTCAACAGATGCCCCTGGGTATCGGTGTATTGCCACCAGTCTGATTCGTGACCGCTGATTTGAGTATGCCCAGAGGCGCCGACGATCTTATCGCCATCGTAGGTGTACTGCGTTACCGCGTCTTCCGTGTTTTTTGAACCGTTCGAAAACTCTACTCCTGTCTTGATGTGCGATTCTAATAGTTTACCGCGGACAAATTGCGTATCCGTATTGTCGGCAAACAGGTGGTTTTGGTCCAGATAAGAGAACTGCGCTTCGGTAGTGGTAGTCTCCGTGCCGCCATCAGGGTGGGTTAGTACCCGAATTTCCTGATAGCCGGTTAGGTCTTTGTTATCATTATAGGTTATATTGGTTCTGTCGAGTTTATAGGGCTGGTTTTGCGAAGTAACTCCTTCTTCATGATAGGAGGCGACTTTTTGCATATCGCCGTTGGCATAGGTGATATTGGAACGGGTAAAATTTGTGGTGCCATAGATGCTGTCTTCAATGGTTTCCGAGAAGGCTCTCAGGTATTTTCCTTCGTAGGCGGTTCCGCTAAAGCGGGTCACCGTGATATTGCCGGCATGGTCCATTTCTTCCAAGGTATACGTGAGCATGTTTTTCACGGCATTAGTGTCATTGCTGGCATAAAATACCGAATCAGGGGAATACGTAGCCCCTGACCAGGAGAAATAGGTGGTATTACCCAGCTGGTCCGTGGAGTCGCCTTTGTAGCTTGTCAACAAGTGCTTGTCATTATATTTCATTTCGTACATATTCTTGGTCTGCATATTGCCGAATTCATCGGGCTCTATTTGACCTTCTATCCGGGTCGTAAGGCCGTCTTGAAAGAAGACTGTTTTATCGGAATATTTGATGTATTTGAATTCTCCCTTAGCTGCGGCACCGGCTTCGCGCTGTTGGCGCTGTTGCGTGATAGCAGCCCTGACCTCTTTGCTGGTTTCCTGGTGCTGCTCCGCGGCAGAAAAGATATTGTTGACCGAAGTAGGGCCGGCCTCATAAGACTGATCCAGCATATTTTCAATCTGGTTTCTGTTTTCTACTGCGGTTTCCATGCGCACACTACGCTCCCTGAAAGCAACTTCGGCGAATCCGTATTGGATGACGCCATTAAGGTATTGTTCCATGCCTTGCGGTTTTTCCTGGGCATTAAGCGCACCAGGCGCCGCTACGCATGCGATAAGGATCGCCGCCGCTGTTATTGCTGTTAATTTTCTGTTAAGATTTGGCCCCATGAATCCTCTCCAAGGGTACTTCGTAAAAAACCGGGATGCCTATGTAACTTTGTTTCGGCAGCCCGGCCATCGAAGTCCCTCTGAGAGAGGGCACGCGCGTAATTCTTATGCGTATCGATCCGTGGCTTTCCGTCCCCACCTTACGATGGGTTTGGCTTTATCGATATCAGGATAATCTACTTTACACTTGGCACATTCAGTTAGACAACAAAAAAGGCCGAATTGCCCCAACTCTTTGTTTCGGCAACCCGGCCATCGAAATAAATCCCCAGCAGATAGACTATGTCCCTGCTGGCTTCCTTAAATCGATCCGTGGCTTTCCGTCCCCACCTTACGATGGGTTTGGCTTTATCGCTTAAGGTAAACTTATCCTTTTCAAAAGTATTTATAAAAAGAGCATAAAAACTTTTGTTACATTTAAAGTATACACTATCCCCGATGCAATTTCAAGGCAGTAAAGCTAACTTTTGCTTGTGTTAACAAGTTTTTTAACCTTGTACTTCACTACCTCAGCCGTTATTTAATTATGACCAAACAGCTGGAAGTATTCCTTCTGGAATTTGTTAACCCAAATCTGCATGGCTGCTTTCCATGTAAAATCTGCCGCCATGCCCTTCTTTGCGATAAAATCCTTTAGCTCCTGCAAGTTTTTAAATGTCTTCTTGAAGGTATTAAGGATTTTATGACCATCAGTTTGAGTTACATTGAGCGTGATTTCGTCACCGTTCTTGGTATATGAATACCAAGAGGCTATTTCACCTGGGATGCCGTAGTCTTTGCCGGCTTCCAGAGGATTCTTCTCTGACGCCTTAGCAGGTGCCGTTATCTCTAGAGGTTGCCCAGCTGGCGGTATAACAACGGGGGGCTCTGTTCCGGTTCCCGTGCCCGTACCTGTTCCGGTTCCCGTGCCCGTACCTGTAGAAGCGGGGTAGAGTTTTTTCACTGCGGTGTTGACCCTATCCGACCATGTACTCATGGTGCTATAGGTGCTATCCCAATTGTTGTAGATTTCATTAAAGACCGCGGTGACCTTAGTCATGTCGCCGTTGAAGGCGGTAATGACGGTCTTCCAGAATGCGGCAACTTTTGAATCAAGGAATTTTTCCTTCCCATTGGCTATAAAAAGCTTTACTTCTGCTGAATTGCGGTCAACTTTCTCAACATGCAGCAGGCCTGAGACAATCGTGACCATCTGGTTATACCCCGGCGTGCCTTGTTTAGCCAGGTCCGCCCAGGTCAGATATTTGCCCGTAGTAGGATCCTTGACGCCCGTCGTGGTAGTGAACCATTCGCCAGTATTGTGATCAAAATGCGTTGCGATTTCCTTTGCCATGGCCCTGGCTGCTCCGCCGCCGTAGTCCTGGGATACCTGAGTCCAGTATTTGGCGTTACCGGAGCTAAGGAATTTCTCTAAGCCTAATTCTACAATGATCTTGGCGCCATCAGAGGCGCGGTCGACCTTTTCAAGATCAAGCTTTTTAGCTGAAGTTGTAACTAAATCCTTGAGGCCATCTTTTGCACTAGCCAGCTTCCCGTTATCAGAACTGTATGTGCCCTTTAGGGTTTGGCCAATATCCCACATGATTGCTCTTGCGCCGCCTCCGCCATAATCTTGGGCTAACGTGGTTACCTCTTTGACGGTGTTGGAGCTTAAGACATTTTCTAGGCCGGCATTCACGATAATTTGAGCGCCATCGGAGTTACGATCGACCTTTGTGAGGCCGGTTGTTCCCGCGGCGAGCTGGACCATCTGGTTATAGCCTGTCTCACCCTTTGCCGCCAGATCCGCCCAGGTCAGTTCCTTACCGTTTTCAACTATGCCTGTTTTTTCTGTACTCCATTGTCCTGTGGTGTGGTCAAAGTGCTTGGCGATTTCATCAGCAAGCGCTTCTCCGCCGCCGCCGCCGTAGCTCTGGGCCTGCGTAGTCCAGTATTGGGCGTTGCCGGAATTCAAGAATTTTTCTAAACCCAAACTATCGATTATTTGAACACCTGCGGAGTTGCGATCAACTTTCTCTATGCCAACGGCTTTGGCTGCGTTCAGGATTGCTGTCGCCATATCCATACCGGCATATTGGTCAGCGTGTGTTTTTATCTCGTTTTCAATTTGTGCAGCACCCATGCCGCCGTAATCACTTTGTAGCGTTGGTTCGTAAGTAGATGGGATTGTCGGGGCAGTCGGCTCGGGTACGGGGTCTTCCCCTCCTCTGCCAGGTGCGGGCCGGGGTCTCCTAGGCACTCTATCAATACTTATGCTACCGCGTGCGGATCCTCGTTCTAACGCTGGCTCCGGTCCGCCTGGAGTAACTACCGATTCCGGCGTCACTGCTTCCTCTGCCGGAGGCGTCACTGCTTCTTCTGCCGGAGGCGTCACCGCTTCTTCTGCCGGAGGCGTCACCGCTCCTCTGCCAGGTGCGGGCCTTCCAGGCACTCTATCAACACTTATGCTACCGCGTACGGATCCTCGTTCTAATGCTGGCTCCGCTACCGATTCCGGCGTCACCACTTCTTCTGCCGGAGGCGTCACCGCTTCTTCTGCTGGAGGCGTCACCGCTTCTTCTGCTGGAGGCGTCACCGCTTCTTCTGCTGGAGGCGTCACCGCTTCTTCTGGAGGCGTCCACCCACCGGTATCAACAGGATCCAATCTGTCCCTATCTACTACCATCGCACGCATCCCATAGGCGATGTTTACCTTTGTCGGCAGGAGTACAAAGCATGCCAAGGCAATACACCCAATGCAAAGTACAAAAAATCTAGCCCGTTTGTCTAACATGGTAAGGCCTCCTTTTGAAAACTCCTTGTCATATTCCTATATATAGTTTTGATTGCGTGCTCCGTTTAGCCTATCAAATAAAAAGCCGGATTGCCCAAACCATTTTTGCTTCGGCAACCCGGCCATCGACAACTACGCACAAGCGAGAGCATGTGCGTTAATTTTCCTTACATCGATCCGTGGCTTTCCGTCCCCACCTTGCGATGGGTTTGGCGTTTATCGATACAGGATAACGCAGTTCTTTATAAAAGCTTTTAGAAACAAAGAACAAAAAAATTCGTGTACAGCCTAAATATACACGAAAACAGTTCATTTTTCAAGGCAATCGAACAAAATGTTGTTTCTGTTAACAGAAATGGCTAGATTTCAATGCCGTAACCGCAAGCTTTCTTCAGGTTAGTTAAGGTAAGGCGGTAGTTGGCTAGGGCCCGCATATAGCGGGATTGGGCCTCGGAGAACTGAAAGAGCGATTCCATGGTGCTGGAAAGGCTGGCATCTGCGACCATGGAGCGGGCTTTGGTGAGATCTACTTCATTACGGCGGAATTTCATTTCGGCTTCAGCAGTATTTAACTGTAGAAGCGCCTTTTGATAATTTAGCAGGGCATCCTGAACCTCGAAATTAATGGTCTTAATGGTTTCATTGTAATCACTGAGGGCCCTATGTAGATCAATATCCGCCCGTTTTTTATCGGAGAGTCGCTTTAGGTTATCCATAACGTTGAATTCCGAGTTAAGAGTAGCAGAAGACGTAGGCGACGTTTGACCGAAGCGCGGCTGAACATTTTCTTTCGTATAAGAAGAGTTAATGGTATTTGATCCCAGGGGCTTGGTTACTTTAAGGCCGGCGTACCAATTGCTGGAATTCTGCCACGGCTCAGTCACGTAATGACCGGTGTATTTACCGTAAGACCCGACCAGGTCTACGTTCAGGTCGTTCTTCTTTTTTGTCTCTATTTTCTGGCCATATTCCTGAAATGCGACCAGCAGCTTGCTCACTGCGACCTCCGGTCTGTATTTGCGTGCGATATCCGAGAGCTGGTTTAAATCAAAATCAAAGGGTTTGGCTTCGATAAGCGCGCCTTCAATAAGGGGAGCATAGTTGATATTAAGGACTTGTTTAAAGGTTAATTCGGCCATAAATAGGTCTTGTTTGATATTGTCCACCTCGAATTCCAGCTGATCAAACCATGACCGCGCGCTGCTGGCTTCCAGGGGAATTATCATGCCTGCTGCGGCGAGTTTTTCTATCTGGGCTAAGATTTCCCTTGCCTCCTTGCGTACCGCCTCTTTTGATTCGAGGTGCATTTTTGCGGCTACAAGGTTATAGTAGGCAGTTTCGGTTTTATGCATGACATCAAATTTGAGGCGTTCATAATTCCGGCGGGTGATTTCCATATTGACCCTAGCTTGGTTATATGTATCTCCCAATCTCCCCCCATAGAAAAGCGGCTGGCTTAACTCTAGCCTGGCTTCCCGTTCTTGATAGTTGACATGATTGACCTGGCCATCGGTACTATAGGCCCAGGCTTTCAGGCCAGGGAAGAAATTACGCTTAGCTTCCGCTATCTTTATTTGGGCCAATTCGACTTCTTCGCGGGCAACCTGGGTGGGTTGGTTGTTTTTGAGAGCCACTTCGACAAAAGAGGACAATTCCGCCGATATCACGTTCGGTTGGCCAGAGATAGTCTCGGCAGTCGCCGCGGCAGCAGCGGGAGGCAAGGGCTTCTCAGAAGGAATAAGAGATGTCTTTTCAGCTGTCGGAGCAGCCTCTTGGGGCTGGGGCACGGTTTTCTGGGTATAATCATGCTTAGCCAGGATCCGCGAAGCCAGGGTTTTCCTCAGGTAAGACCTTGGCTGTTGGTAGTTTATCGGCAGCACTATCTCCAGGTCGCCTTTATAATCTTTTGGGAAGGGATAAGGACTGGCATCTTTTATTGCAGATATCGCTGCCGAATCAAGTAGGGGGTAGCCTGATGATTCAGCAATACCGATATCCTTTATCTGTCCGCCTTCAGTC
>DATJPV010000018.1:0-30233 GCA_035506195.1 Patescibacteria group bacterium
AGAAACCCGATGCGCTGCTTCCTAATCTGGGAGGGCAGACCGGCCTTAATCTTGCCTCGACCCTTTTTAAGACCGGGGTGCTCAAGAAATACGGCGTAGAGGTCATCGGCGTCAAGGCCGATGCCATTGAGCGCGGGGAGGACCGCGAGGTCTTCAAGGCGACCATGAAACAGCTGGGCATTCCCGTGCCCCGCTCCGAGATCGCGCTTTCCGTCGAAGAAGCCGAGGCCATTGCGCAAAAGTTGAAGTTCCCCGTAGTAATAAGGCCCGCCTATACTTTAGGGGGCACGGGAGGAGGCATCGCCTATAATATAGAGGAATTACGCGTTATCGCCCAACGCGGCCTGAATATGAGCATTGTCCACCAGGTCCTGGTGGAGGAGGCGGTCATTGGCTGGGAAGAGCTTGAGCTTGAAGTTGTGCGCGACCAGAAAAACCAGAAGATCACGGTGTGTTTTATCGAGAATATCGATGCAATGGGGGTGCATACCGGCGACAGTTTCTGCGTGGCGCCGATGCTTACCGTTCCGGCTGCATTACAGAAGAAGATGCAGGAGCTTTCGTATAAGATCGTTGAGGCGATCGGCGTAGTCGGCGGCACCAATATCCAGTTCGCGCACAACAAGCAGGATGGCCGGCTGGTTGTCATTGAGATCAATCCGCGCACCTCGCGTTCTTCTGCGCTTGCTTCCAAGGCAACCGGTTTTCCCATTGCCATGGTTTCCACCAAGCTTGCCGCAGGCCTGAATCTCAACGAGATCCCCTATTGGCGGGACGGCACCCTTGAGAAATACACCCCCAGCGGCGAGTATGTCGTCATCAAATTCGCCCGCTGGGCTTTTGAAAAATTCCCTCAGGCAAAAGACATCCTCGGCACTCAGATGAAGGCGGTCGGCGAGGTTATGAGCATCGGCAAGACCTTCAAGGAAGCGTTCCAAAAATCCATCCGTTCCCTTGAGATCGGCAGATCCGGCCTGGGCGCGGCAAAGAATTTCAAGGAACTCCCTGTCGATGCGCTCAGGCTGCGCCTGGCTGCGCCTTCCAGCGAGAGGATATTCCTGATGTATGAGGCTCTGCGTAAGGGCGTAAGCGTCCAGGAGCTTTACCGGCTCACGCATATCGGCGAGTGGTTCATCAATGAAATGAAAGAGCTGGTGGACCTTGAGGAAGCGTTGCTTGCCTTTTCCTGGGATACGCTGCCGGATGCGGAATTGATCAAAGCCAAAGAATGGGGTTTTGCCGATAAATATCTGGCCGGGATTTTCAAGGTAAACGAAGCCCAGGTTCGCAGCCGCCGTCTTGCCTTAGGCAAGCGGGCGCGCTTCGAGGCAGTTCCGGTCAGCGGCGTGGAGAATGCCGCATATTACTACTCCACCTACAGCCCGGGCGTTGACCAGGTGCCTGTCTCCGATCGCAAGAAGGTCATGATCTTGGGCGGCGGCCCCAACCGCATCGGGCAGGGGATCGAATTCGATTACACCTGCGTCCATGCTGCCTTTGCCCTGCGGGATGAGGGGTATGATTCGATCATGATCAATTGTAACCCCGAAACCGTTTCCACCGACTATGACACTTCCAATAAGCTTTACTTCGAACCACTTACCGTAGAAGACGTGTTGGCGATTTACGAAAAAGAAAAACCCGAAGGCGTGATCGTACAGTTCGGCGGTCAGACCCCCTTGAACATCGCCCAGGAATTGAAAGAGTGCGGGGTCAAGATCCTGGGGACCAGCCCCGAGAGCATTGCCTTTGCCGAGGACCGGGAGCTTTTCCGGCAGAAAATGATCGAGCTGGGCATCCCCCAGCCGGAGAGCGGCACTGCGCGCTCTCTGGAGGAGGCAGCTATCATTGCTCATCGTATCGGCTATCCGCTTATGGTCCGGCCATCTTTTGTCTTGGGCGGAAGGGGTATGCAGATTATCTATGATGAAGAGACGTTGCGCACATACGCGGTCGAGGCGATACAGGTCCGGCCGGAATACCCGATGCTGATTGACCGTTTCCTTGAGAATGCTCTTGAAACCGAAGTCGATGCGCTCTCTGACGGCGAGAATACGTTCGTGGCGGCAGTCATGGAGCATATCGAATACGCCGGCATCCATTCCGGAGATTCTGCCTGTGCCATCCCGCCGCGCACGATCAAACCGGAGCATTTGATCTCTATTCGCACCTACACTGACGAGATCGCCCGGGCGCTGAAGGTAGTAGGCCTGATCAATATCCAATACGCCATCTGCGACGACAAGGTCTATATACTGGAAGCCAACCCGCGGGCCTCGCGCACCGTACCGCTTGTCTCCAAGATCACCGGTTTTCTTATCGCGCGCATCGCTACCCAGATAGCGCTGGGTAAGAAGCTTAGCGATTTTCCTGAACTGTTCCAGAGCCGCCACCTTTCCTGGTCGGGGGTCAAAGAAGCCGTATTCCCCTTCAATATGTTCCCCGAGGTAGACCCCCTCTTGGGGCCGGAGATGAAGGCGACCGGCGAGGTCATGGGTATTGCCGACACCTTCGGGCTTGCGTTCTATAAAGCGCAGGAGGCAGCGGGGTCAAAGCTTCCGCTTGAGGGTAATGCCCTGTTGACGGTAAACGATGCGGACAAGCCGGAGCTCATCCAGATCGCCAAGCGCCTCAAGGAGCTTGGATTCCGCGTCTATTCCACGGAGAATACCAGCCGTTTCCTGAAGGAGCATGGCGTAGAGAACACGCCGGTCAAAAAGCTGTACGAAGGCAGGCCCAACATCGTCGATGCCATCAAGAACCGGCAGATCCAGCTCATTGTCAATACTCCGGTAGGCCGGACAAGCAAGTTCGATGACAGCTATATCCGTATCATGGCTATTCAGCATAAGATTCCCTACATCACTACCATGGCCGCGGCGCGAGCCAGCGTGGAAGCTATAGAGGCGATGCAGCAGCGCGCTATCCCGCCCAAATCGCTGCAGGAGTATCACGGCCCCAGGACAGAGGCGGCAAGAGCCGCCAGATAAGTAAAACGGCAGGCTTTCACAAGGAATCCCGACATGAAATTATGTGTCGGGATTTTTTTGTTTGTGGTATAATGCACCTATTATCCGGCAGCCCCACAAAGTTTCTTAACTACGCAAGGGAGGACCTCATGAAAAAGTGGAACTGTATCTCTGTGGTATTGGCGGTTGCAGTATGTATATCGGGCAGTGCCTGTGCGCAAACCCCTGCATCCGGGAAGGCCGTTGAGCTGTTTCAGAAGGGCATGACCATGATCAAAGAAGGAAAATTGAACGAGGGCCTGGAGCTCCTGAAGCAAACTACAGTGCTTGAGCCGGAAAAGCCGGATTGGCACATGGATTACGGGAGCATACTTTTCAACATAGGCGCGCAGCTGTTCCAGAAGGGCAATACCGAAACCGCAAAACCGATCCTGCAGGAATCGGAAAGACAGTTGCTTTTGGCGACCGACCTGTTCGTTAAATCGACGGATAGCGCGATGAAGGCCCAGTGTTTTTACCTGCTTGGCGAGATCTACCGGCACGTGATTAATGACAAGGAAAAGGCAAAAAGTTTTTACCAACAATCCCTGGCGTTATACCCGCAGCATGCGGGCGCGCTTGAGGCGCTGAAGGGTTTCGGAAAGTAGAATGCCCTCAAACGAACACACAAAATTCTCAGAGCTTAAAAAGGTGTTTGCCGCTCTCCATGGGCCCAAGGGGTGCCTGTGGGATAAGAAACAGACCTACGCAAGCCTTATCCCGCATTTCCGCGAAGAAGCAGGAGAGTTCATCGAGGCAATAAGGGGAAAAAATTACCCGCACATGAAAGAGGAGCTGGGCGATATCCTATTGTTCGTGATGTTTTATTCCCAGATCGCCTCCAAAAACAAGCACTTTGACGTAGAAGAGGTAATCGACGGCTTGATACAAAAGTTGAAGCGGCGGCACCCGCATGTGTTCGGTAACGTCAAAGTAAACTCCCGCCGTCAGATTATCGCGAACTGGAACAGGATCAAGTCGCTGGAAAAAGGACGAAAGGGCTAGTGCATGAAGTACGCTTCGGGTACGCTGGGCAGGGTCTTTGTGTTAAAGTTCGATAACGGCGATGCGGTACTAGAGACGCTGGCAGATTTTGCCAAAAAACAACGCCTGAAAGCCGCAACGATAATATTTCTGGGAGCGCTCAAGAAAGGGAAACTGGTTACCGGTCCCAAAAAGCCCGTAGTGCCTCCCGAGCCAAGCCAGGTTGATTTCGACGGCGGTTGGGAAACAATGGGCATCGGCACGATCTTTACGAATGCCCTGGGTCCGCAGATACACATCCACAGCGCGATGGGTAAAAAGCGCAAAACTCTTACCGGTTGCCTGCGCAAGGGGTCGGGGGTATTCCTGGTGATTGAGGCCGTGGTATTTGAACTGAAAGGCGTCAAAGCCACCAAGGACCTGGACCCTGCAACAGGGCTTAACCTTCTTAAGATCCTTTAAACGTAAAAAAACAAGACAGAGATAGAGATATGCGTTTGGTCGCCGTGGCGTTTCTGGTGATCGCTGTTTCAGCCGTGTATTATCCGGTGCCTGCCCTTGCCGCAAACGAAGCTACCGTAACGGTGCTTAAAGAGCGCGGCGGCCGCCTTGACTGGTCGCACTCCGGGAACAACCTGGTCACCTTTGACAGGAAAGGCGCCGACGGTTACTACGATATATATGTCATGCATGCCGATGGTTCCGGCCAGCAGTGCCTGACGTGCAACACCGCCGGAGCCCTGCCGACCAAGCATAACGGCAATCCGGTATGGCACCCTTCAGGCGCATACATCGTATTTCAGTCTGAAAAGCAAGAGGTCCCGAAAAAGCTCGATCCTAAAGCAGGGCCGGGCACGGGGGACCTGAATGACCTCTGGGTCATGAGTGCTGACGGCCGGCGGTTCGCGAAACTGCTGAATGTGCAATATCGGCTCCAGGATCTCCCCGGCACGCTGCACCCGCAGTTCTCTGCGGACGGCACAAAGCTGTTTTGGGCGGAGCGGCTGGGAGACGGCACGATCACCAAGCCCCGTTCCCTTTATGGCAGGTGGGTGCTTAGGATCGCCAATTTCGTCGAAACAGCCGAGGGCCCGCGCCTTGAGTATATACGCAGCTTTCATCCGGGGGATCAATGGGATTTTTACGACAGCCACGCGTTCTCTCCGGATGGCAGCAGGATCCTTTTTAGCGGCAACCTCGAAGACGGCCAGCCGGCCTGGGGCCTGGACGTCTACGAATTGGAATTGGCTACCGGCTCGCTTAAGAACCTGACCAATACAAAATATGTCCGGGACGGCTACGCCCATTATTCGCCTGACGGTAAAAAAATAGTGTGGGCGTCCAGTAAGGGGTATAATATAAAACAGGGGCTGCGCACGGAATTTTGGCTCATGGACGCGGACGGCTCCCAGCAGCAACAGATGACCTTCTTTAATCGGCCGGGCCATGCGCATCGGCAGCTATTGGGGCACTCTGTAAAGAATGCGGTTGCGGCCGACTGCTCTTTTAGCCCCGATGGCACGCAGGTTATCGGCCGGGTCGGCACCGATAATCCGGATGCCGAAGGCAGTATCGTATTGATTACGCTCCGGCACTAATCGCCTGACGATGAAGATACCCTTGAGTGTAGCGTTGTGTGCGCTGTTATTGTTCTGTGCCGGGGTTCCTTTGTCTGCCGAACCTGAGGCAGCGGTCCCCGCCGAATTCAGAGATTTATATCAAGAGCTAGAGAGCCTGCTGGACAGGTTTGGCCGCACATTAGACAGGCAGAAGCATCCCCGCAACGATCCGGTGGCCTTTAGCGCGCAGCTGACTTGCGTCAATAGCTGCCGTCTCCCGCGCCTGCTTGACCCCGAGGCGTATAAGGGCGTCACCCTTGAGCTTGACCGGCTCAAAGCGCTCAAACTTGAGGCGGTCACGGTTTCATTAGGGTTCCCGATGCTTTATCCGCAATTCCATAAAGACAAAAAAACATACGAGGCTTATCTGGGTTTCTACGAAAAGCTGGCTGGCGATGTCAGGAGCCGGGGAATGAAATTGATCGTGGAGACCGGCGCGATATTCTCGCAAGCAGGTTACGTCGAAGCCGGTTTTGATACGGCGGGCTTTTACCGTTCCTTGAGCCTGGCCGATTACATCAAGGCTAGGAGTGAGATGGCGGTTATCATAGCGCGTTATCTGAAGCCGGATTTTCTTTGCCTGGGCGCTGAGCCGGATACCGAAAACAGGCAGACGGTCCAGCCGCTCGATACCCCAAAGTCATTCGCTCGCTTGGTCAATTCGGTGCTTGCGGCCCTGGAAGAAGCGCATGTGCGCACCATGCCGGTGGGCGCCGGCGTAGGCAGCTGGCAGCCTCAATATATCACGTATGCCTTGGAATTGGCAAAAGATACCAGGCTTGATTTCATCGACATGCACCTGTACGCGGTGAATAAGGATTTTCTGGACCGGCTCTTTTCGATCACCGGTATCGCCCGGACATACGGTAAGGCAGTTGCCATGAGCCAGGCATGGCTGTATAAATCGCGCACACAGGAATTGGGCGAGGAGGTCGCTGAAGCCGAATTCTTCTCAAGAGACGCATTCAGTTTCTGGGAACCGCTGGATAGGAAATTCCTGGAAACCATGGTCAGGTTTGCCCGCTTTTCGGGTTTTATGTTTTTTTCTCCATCCTGGTCAAAGTATTTTTACGCCTATCTTGACTATAAGCAATATAACGGCCTGCAGCCTGGGCAGCTGATCAGGGCTTCTACGCAGGATGCGGTCCAAGGCATTGCCGTCGGAGAATTTACCGGCTTGGCCAGGCGTTATTCTGAATTGATACAACCGCCGGGATTAGGCCGGCAATAAAGGAGGACGCATGGAGATCAAAGTCGAAAAACTGACCCAGGAGGAGCTTAAGAAGAAGGGCGTATTCTCCTGGCCGGTATGGGAAAAGGAAGTCTCGCGTTTTGACTGGGAGTACGATTCTGTCGAAGAGTGTTATTTTCTGGAAGGTAAGGTTACCGTGCAGGCCAAAGACGGGAAGGCGGTTGCCTTCGGTAAAGGCGATTTTGTCACTTTCCCGAAGGGCCTGTGCTGTAGCTGGAACGTAGAGAAGCCGGTGAAAAAGCACTATCGTTTCTCTTAAACCCCTCTTGACAGCGCGGTGCCGGGCGCGCTATAATCACGGTTAAAAGGAGACCCGATGAATGTTATGGCGTATCTATTACAACCGGTTTTTTTCCTGAGCCTTTTGGCTCTTTTGTTTGTGTTGTCGGTAATGGCAGTAATCTCTACTGCCCGCAAGGACAGGCAACAGATCGCAACCTTAAGGGTAGAGCTTGAAAAGGCAAGAGAAGAAGCGGCGGTAAAAAATCAAATGTATGAAGGGCTCAAAGGGCAGTATGATGAGCTAGAAAAAGATTTTGAGAAGGCATCCCAAGCAGCCTTGAACCGGCCATTGCCTCTTACTACGGCCGCAGCCGCTTCACCGGCGCCCGCTGTTGTCGGCGCGGCAGCTAAGCCGGCGATTCCCGCGGCTGAAGCGCAACCCCGGGCTCCTGTGATAAAATTGGACCAATCGATCGCCGACCTTCTTCAAAAAATGCCGGGCTCCCAAACAAAAACCCCCTGAGCTTCCAGGGGGTTTCGTAGGTGATAGGCCTCGTAGCTTGCGGCTATCTGACCAACCTCCTTGTTATAATCTTACCTTCATATGGAACAAATTAAGTATTACATATTTCTCCCGAAATTTCAAGGGGCAGGAGAAAAAATATATCCCTATGTGTAAGATCGGCAGCCTCACGCTAAAATCAAACTTGATCCTTGCTCCCCTGGCCGGAGTGAGCGATCTTCCTTTCCGGATGATCAGCCGGGAATTCGGCTGTGAGCTTGCCTTCGTGGAAATGATCAACGTGCGTTCCCTGGGATATGGCTCCCGTAAAACCAAGCAGATGCTGTCTACGTATGCGCAAGACAAGCCCTTAGGCGTGCAGCTTCTCGGAAGAGAGCCCGGATACCTGCACCGCGCGCTGGATATTTTGCAAGGGTATACATTCGACGTATTGGATTTCAACGCTGCCTGCCCGGAGAAAAAGGTGATCCGCAGAGGGGAAGGCGCGGCCCTCCTAAAGGACCCTGCCCGGTTATGCGCGCTCCTTAAGATCATTGTCTCTAGCGTCCGGGTGCCGGTAACGGTCAAGATCCGCGCCGGGTGGGATAAGAACTCCATTAATGCCCGGGAAGTCGCACTTGCCGCCCAGGATACCGGCATCAGCGCTTTGTCCATTCACGGCCGGACCAGGAGCCAGGGGTACGGGGAAAAAGTGGATTACAAGATCATTGCCGAGGTTAAGAAGGCATTGCGCATACCCGTGATCGCCAGCGGCGACATGCTCTCTCCGGAGCTGACCCGGAAAATGTTCGAAGAAACCGGCTGCGACGCGGTCCTGGTGGCCCGGGGGGCAATGGGCAATCCCTGGATTTTCCGGCAGATCCTGGAGTTCCTAAAAGACGGCCGGCGCCTTCCTGCGCCGCAGGGCCAGGAGATAGCCGACGTCATGCAACGGCATCTCCAGGCATGCGTTGATTTTCATGGCGAGAGGACCGGGGTATCGGTCTTCCATAAATTCTTTGGTTGGTACACCAAAGGGTTACGCAAGGTCAGGCGCCTGCGCGAAGCGGCCTATCGCGCAAAAACCAAAACAGACATGCTCAGTGCGATAGAGGCCTGCAAGCCTCTGGGCCGCAGTCGTTAGTTGTGGTATAATATTTTCCATGAAAACCGTACGTATTTTCCTAATTGCTTTCTTGATTTCTTTGACCGCCGCCGGTGCCTATGCCCAGACTACTACGATCAAAGCGCAGGTCGATAAGCTCGCTCTTGCGGCCGATGAACCGCTTACCTACAAACTTACGGTCGCCTCTTTAGCCAAGAATGTCCCGGGGCCGCAATTGCCGAGATTCGATAATTTCTATATCGTTTCTCAGGCCCGGGCTTCCACTATTTCCGTGGAAGCAGGTAAGTTGCGCTCTACGCTCAGCTATACGTGCGTACTTATTCCGAAAGAAGCGGGCAAGTTTAAGATCGAACCCAGCCGGATCAAGATCGACGGGAAGGTTTTTTCCAGCGAAGGATTTACAATAGAAGTAAAGCCGGCAAGCTCGAAGCCAAAGTCCGCTGCCCCGCCGGAAGAGGCACCCGCCGTCCCCGAACATGCGCCTTCGGAATCCGAGAAGGTTGCCCTCTAGCATGATAAAAAAGCTGGATGATTCTGTCCGCTATCTGAAAGGCATCGGCCCCGGGCGGGCAAAACTTTTGCATCGCCTGGGCATCGCTTCGGTCGAAGACCTGCTGTATTATTTCCCCCGCCGCTACGAAGACCGCACGAATTTCACTACCATCTCCGCGCTGCAGGAAGGCCAGATCCATACGATCAAAGGGAAGGTCCTGACCGCAGGGGCCCGCCGCTCCTTTCGCAGGAGAGGCTTTAGCATTGTTGAGGCCCTGGTGGAGGACGCCACCGGTACGCTGGCCTGTGTCTGGTTCAATCAGCCGTATCTTAAGGAATATTTCAAGCCCGGCCAGTACCTGGTCCTTTACGGCAAGGTGGACCGCTACGCCGGAAGGTTGCAAATGAGCGCTCCGGAATTCGAGCTGGTATCCGATGAAACGGATTCCCTTGAGGCCGGAAGGATCGTTCCCGTCTATTCCCTGCCCGAAGGCATGACTCAGCGCTATTTCCGCCAGATCGTCAAGACCTGTCTTGATGAATACCTGCCGTCGCTGGCGGATTTTCTACCGTACGACATTAGGACCCGCCATGCGCTATTGAATCTGGCAAAAGCGGTCATTAATATCCATTTTCCGGAAGGGCCCCAGCCTCAACAAGAGGCGCACCGCCGTCTTTCTTTCGAAGGCTTTTTCCTTTTTCAGATACCCCTGGCCCTGCGTAAGCTCAGGGCCAAGGAAAAGAAAGGCCTGGCGCACCGCATCGACGGGGAACTGGCGGATGCTTTTATCAAAGGGCTGCCGTTTGCCTTAACCGCCAGCCAGAAAAAGGTGATCGATGAAATAAAAACCGATATGGCCAAGCCCCAGGTCATGCAGCGGCTTCTGCAGGGCGATGTCGGTTCAGGCAAGACTGTCGTCGCTACCGTAGCGATGCTGGTGGCGGTACAGGGAGGTTATCAGGCAGCGATCCTGGTGCCTACGGAGATATTGGCAAAACAGCATTACGATAAGGTGCGGTTGCACCTGGCAGGGCTGGGGCTTCGGGTAAAGATGGGGCTGTTGGTAAGCAGCGGCAAGCCGAAAGAAAAGGAAAAACTGTACCAGCAGATCAGGCAGGGCGGGCTGGATATAGTAGTCGGCACGCACGCATTGCTGGAAGAAACGGTTGCTTTCCGGAATCTGGGGCTGGTGGTGATCGATGAGCAGCATAAATTCGGAGTGGCGCAGCGTGCCCTGCTCCCTCAGAAGGGGGCGCATCCCGATGTACTGATCATGACCGCAACCCCCATCCCCCGGACTCTGGCAATCACCATTTATGGCGATCTTGATATCTCGGTGATTACGGAGCTGCCTGCCGGCCGTAAGCCCGTGGTCACCAAATGGGTAGGCCCGGATAAACGCGAATGGCTGTATGGTTTTATCCGTCAGCAGGTAGAGGCAGGCCGTCAGGCATATGTGGTGTATCCGCTCATCGAAGAATCCTATAAACTAGACCTGCTAAGCGCGGAAAAAATGTATGTGCAGTTTAAGAAAAATATTTTCAAGGAGTGCACTGTCGGCCTGATCCACGGCAAGCTAAAAGAAACAGAGCAGGATAAGATCATGACCGCTTTTGAGGAAGGCAAGATTCAGATACTGATCGCGACGACCGTCCTTGAAGTAGGCATAGACGTAGCCAACGCCAGCGTTATGGTTGTCGAACATGCCGAGCGTTTCGGCCTTTCTCAGCTTCATCAGTTGCGCGGCCGTATCGGCCGGGGGCCATATGAGTCTTTTTGCGTCCTGGTATCCGGCGCCGGCACGCCCGAAGCCAAGGCACGGTTGACCGCGATGACCAAGCACAGCGATGGCTTTGCTATTGCCGAAGAGGACCTGCGGATACGAGGGCCGGGTGAATTTTTCGGCCGCAGGCAGCACGGCCTGGGCGAGCTGGGGATCGCCGACCCTTTAAGCCAGATGCAGCTGCTTAGAGAAGCCAGGCAGGAGGCGATAAAACTGATTGCCGGCGACCCCGGCCTGCAAGAGAAGCAGAATGCGCAACTTAAGGAAAAACTGGCGCAGAGATTCCCGGAATACGATAATCTTATGGTGGTGGGATAATATGAGAATAATCGGCGGTATCTACAAGGGGCGGGTCATTGCCATGCCGAAGGATATCCGGCCTACTCAGGATAAGGTCAGGAAGGCCCTGTTTGATATCCTGGGGGGTATAGAAGGCTTATCGTTTCTGGAGCTGTTCGCCGGTTCTGCCGCAGTAGGGCTGGAGGCTGCTTCGCGAGGGGCTGTGGAACTGGTGCTTGTAGAGCAGGACCGCAGATGCCTGGCGGTCATCCGCAAGAATATCGAGTCTCTTAAGGCGCAAAACTGCAGCCTTTATCCAAAGGAAAGCCAGGATATGGTCAAGCTCCTGGCAAGAGGGGGCAGGAGCTTCGATATCGTCTTTTTAGACCCCCCTTATTATAAAGATCTGGCAAAAAAAACCTTGCAAATACTGGGGGCTTATGATATAGTAGCGCCCAATGGTTTTGTAATAATACAGCATTTTAAGAAAGATACCCTGCCTCCCCAGGCCGGAAATCTGGCGAGATTCAAGCAGGCACACTACGGCGACACGGTCTTATCTTTTTACCGAAAACAACCCCCCAGGAAAGGCAGCAATGTGCCAGAAAGCGATATATCCCGGGACCTTTGACCCGGTGACCTACGGTCATATTGACCTGATAAAACGGGCGCTGGAAGTGTTTTCCGAAGTGACCGTGGCGGTGGCGCATAACCCCCACAAAAAGCCGCTTTTTAGCGTCAAAGAGAGGGTCCAGATGCTCAAAAAAGCAACCGCAGGCCTGGAAAGGATCGAGATCTCCAATTTTGACGGCCTGGTGGTTGATTTTGCCCACAGGCAAAAAGCGCATGTCTTGATCCGGGGCTTAAGGATGCTCTCGGATTTTGAATACGAGTTCCAGATGGCCTTGACAAACAGAAAGCTCACCCCCGACATAGAAACCATCTTTCTTATGCCTCAGGAATCCTATAGTTACCTTTCCTCTAAGCTTTTAAAAGAGGCCGCTTCCTTGGGCGCGGATTTGTCCAGTTTTGTCCCGCACTTCGTCGAGAAGGCACTAAAGGACAAGCTGCGCAAAATGTAAACATGAGGATCAATTTAAATCAGATAGGGCCCGACGGCTTCCTGCTGAACGAGGTTCTCAACCCGAAGGACCTTGATCTTGAGACCGAACTGGTTACCTTCAGCGGTCCGGTAGCGGTGAAAGGCGTCCTTACCAAGATTACCAACGCCGTAACGGCAGATTTGTCGTTAACGGCGACGGTCAACTTAGTGTGCAGCCGTTGCCTCGAGGGGTTCAAAAGCCAGATAGAAAAAAAAGTAAGGTTGAGTTACGACGTGGATAAGACGGTAACAGGGCTGGATTTGGGCCCGGACATACGCCAGGAGTTCATTCTGGATTATCCCCTTAAGCCTTTGTGCCGGCCTGCGTGCAAGGGCCTGTGCCCCGTATGCGGGAAGAACCGTAACGAAAGCGCCTGTTCCTGTAAGGCCTGACATACTAGTATGAAAGTGAAAGGAGTTTAGCTGTGGCTCTACCTAAGAAAAGGCATTCCAAAACACGAGGAAGAAAGCGTCGGACGCACTGGAAAATCGCATCCCTTAACCTTGTCCCTTGCCCGCAATGCAAGGAGCCCAAGGTACCGCACCGGATCTGCAAAGTCTGCGGGTATTATGACGGCAGGCAGGCGGTCCAGGTCGAGGTAAAAGAGAAGAAGAAAAAGAAAAAGTAGCGCGAATACGCACGGCGGATAACGAATCGAGGGGTCCATGAAGATAGTGGTAGACGCGATGGGCGGGGATTACGCCCCGGGGGTGGTCATTGAGGGGGCGATTAACGCCGTAAAAGAATACGGCGTAGACATCGTTCTGGTCGGAGACCGGGAGAAGGTAGAGGCCCTGCTTAAAAAGGCCGGATATAGAGGCGACAGGATCGCGGTGCAGCACGCCCCCGAGGTCATCGAGATGCATGAGTCTGCGGCGACAAGCGTCAGAAGGAAGCGCCAGTCTTCGATCGTAGTCGGCTTGAACCTGGTAAAAGACAAGCAGGCAGATGCGTTCTTCAGCGCCGGCAATACAGGAGCGACGGTGTGTGCGGCGACCTTGAGCCTGGGGTTGTTGCCCGGGGTCGAGCGTCCCGGTATCGCACTGATTATCCCCACCCTCAAAGGCCTGTCTTTGGTTATTGACGTAGGCGCCAATATCGACCCTAAACCCATCCAGCTTTTGCAATATGCCATCATGTCCAGCGTCTATCTTAAGGATATCCTGAGCATACCCAACCCGCAGGTCGGCCTCTTGAATATAGGAGAAGAAGAGACCAAGGGTACCGGCTTCATGAAGGAAACGTACGAGCTCCTGGAAAAGGGCATTCCGAACTTTATCGGCAACGTGGAGGGTAAGGACCTGTTCTCCGGCAAGTCGGATATCATCGTCTGCGACGGCTTCGTAGGCAATGTCGCCCTGAAAGTGTCCGAAAGCGCGGCTGAAGCGGTCCAGGAATTCCTGAAGCGCGCGGTCAAAAGCAGCCCCCTGGCGATGCTGGGGATACTGCTTTTGAAGCCAAGCTTTGCGGCTTTTAAAAAGAAGGTAGATTATTCCGAATATGGCGGCGCCCCGCTTCTGGGCGTTAACGGCACCGTCATCATCGGCCACGGCCGTTCCAATGCCCATGCCATTAAAAACGCTATCCGGGTAGCCAAGGAAGAGGTCGCGCGCAATTTTAACGAAAAGATCCTTGAGGCGATCAATTCCGCAGCGATAGCCTCGTCTTAAAAGATCCCTTACTACACATAGGACGCACTATGAAAAAAGTCGGTATTATCGGAGTAGGCGAATATTTGCCGCAACGCATCCTGACCAACGCGGACCTGGAGAGGATGGTAGAGACCAGCGACGAATGGATCATGACCCGCACCGGCATAAAAGAAAGGCATTTGGCGCGCGACGAGCAGGCGACTTCCGATCTTGCGCTTGAGGCGGCAAAATCAGCCCTGGCAGATGCCGGGCTTGCCGCAGAAGACCTGGAGCTTATCATTATCGGCACCATTACGCCGGACATGCCGTTTCCCTCTACGGCTTCCATTGTTCAGCATAAACTCGGCGCTAAAAAGGCCTGCTGTTTCGATACGTCCGCAGCCTGCGCCGGCTTTGTCTATGCGATGGCCCAGGCCCAGCAATTCATCTCGGTGGGTACCTATAAGAATGCGCTCGTAATAGGGGCAGAAACCCTGTCGCGCATCACCGATTGGCAGGACCGTTCGACCTGCGTGTTATTCGGTGACGGGGCAGGAGCGGCAGTGCTGGCTCCCGTGAAATCCGGCGGCATCTTGGCAACGCACCTGGGTTGTAACGGCGCGATGGGAGAGTTGCTGGAACTGCCCGCAGGAGGTTCCCGCAGGCCCGCCACACACAAGACCGTGGATGAACGGCTTCATTATCTGAAGATGCGGGGAAATGAGTTGTTTAAATTGGCGGTCAATCTCATGACCGAAGCAGCCGAAGAGGTCCTGAAGAAAACTGGCTTAAGTTTTACTGATGTGGATGTGGTGATCCCGCATCAGGCCAATACCCGCATTATTATGGCAGTCGCAAAGAAGCTTGGTTTAGCCGAAGAAAAGGTTTACCTTAATATAGAGAGATGCGGGAATATGTCCTCGGCTTCGACCGCAACGGCGCTGTGCGAGGCCGTAAAGGAAGGCCGCGTTAGCAAGGGGGACATCGTTTTGCTGGACGCATTTGGCGCAGGGTTAGTCTGGGGGGCGGCGATAATCGAATGGTAGCTTCACCGGTAGGGTATCTTTTCGCAGGCCAGGGGTCGCAATATGTAGGCATGGGCAAGGATCTTTACGAAGCCTTTGCCGTCAGCAAGTCGGTTTTTGACCGCGCGGACGCAGCGCTGGGGTTCTCCATTTCCAGGCTTTGTTTCGAGGGCCCGCAGGAAGAGCTTACCCGTACCCAGAATGCCCAGCCGGCAATCGTTACCGCGACCATCGCGGCATGGGAAGCGTTCAAGTCGGTTTTTCCAGGCTGGCAGTCTTATGGCGGCTATGCCGCGGGTTTAAGTTTAGGCGAATATTCCGCACTGGTTGCATCCGGCGCGTTGGGTTTCGAGGATGCGGTATGCCTGGTCAGGCAGCGCGGCCAATTTATGGAGGAAGAGGCGGCAAAAAACCCCGGCAGAATGCTCTCGGTCATCGGTTTGGACGTGGCTGGCGTCAGGCAGCTGTGCCAGGAAACCGGCACAGAGGTCGCCAATCTTAACTGCCCGGGGCAAGTGGTTATATCCGGCGGCACGGCACAGATAGCCGCGGCAGAGCAAAAAGCTCAGGAGAAGGGGGCAAAGCGGGTGATCGCCCTGGAGGTAAGCGGCGCGTTCCACTCCAGTTTTATGAGAGGTGCGGCAACCAGGCTGGCCCAGAAGCTTGAAAGCGTCAAGCTCCAGCAACCCTGTATCCCGGTTATCAGCAACGTTACCGCTCAGCCTGCCGGCGACGTTGCCCGCATCAAGCAGAACTTGATTATCCAGGTCGCCTCGAGCGTCCTCTGGGAGGATTCCATGCGCTATATGCTCGACAAAGGCATTACCGGTTTTATAGAATTCGGCCCGGGCAGGGTCTTAAAGGGCCTGATGCGCAGGATAGCCGAACAAGCGCAGGTGGTGACCATGGAAAAGAAGGATGATATCCTGGGGTTTAAGAAGGGGGATTAATATGAGGCTGAAAAACCAGGTAGCGTTCATAACAGGTAGTGCGCAGGGCATCGGCCGCGAGATCGCCATGACGTTTGCGGCGGAGGGGGCGGATGTGGTGGTCAGCGACGTCAACCTGGAAAAGGCAACGCAGACCAGCCAAGAAATAGAGGGTTTAGGCAGGAAATCCCTGGCATTGCAGACGGATGTCACTAAAGGCGAGCAGGTGGATGAGGCGATAAATAAAATTCTTGACAAATTTGGAAAGGTTGATATATTAGTTAACAACGCAGGCATTACCAAAGACAATCTCTTGCTGCGCATGAGCGAAGCTGACTGGGATGCGGTCATAAACGTCAACCTGAAAGGGACGTTTAACTGCACCAAAGCCGTATCCAAGGTTATGATCAAGCAGCGCAAGGGCAAGATTATCAATATCGCCTCAATTATAGGTATCATCGGTAATGCCGGACAGGCAAACTATTCCGCTTCGAAGGCGGGCATCATCGCTCTTACAAAGACTACGGCAAAGGAATTAGCCGCGCGTAACATTAACGTCAATGCGGTGGCACCGGGCTTCATCCAGACGGATATGACGGCAAAGCTCTCCGAAGAGCTGAAGCAGAAGATGCTACAGGTGATCCCGCTTAATGCTTTGGGTACTCCCGCGGACGTGGCAAAGGCGTGTTTGTTTCTGGCCTCAGAGGAATCGAATTACATAACCGGCCAGACTCTCGTAGTAGACGGCGGGATGGTAATGGCCTAATCCGACAGAAGGATCACAAAGGAGGAAAAAGAATGGCAGTGCAAGATAAGGTGAAGTCTATAATTGCGGAGCAGTTAGGAGTAAAGCCCGAAGAAGTTACCCCCGAGGCATCGTTTGTGGATGACCTGGGCGCCGACTCTCTGGATACCGTTGAGCTGGTTATGGCGTTGGAAGAGGAATTCGGTATCGAGATCCCGGATGAGGACGCCGAAAAGATCACCACCGTAGGCGATGCGGTTAAATACATTGAGGAAAAATCAACTTCCAAATAACTCTTTAATATAAATATACGTTACTTTTCTACCCCGCCTCTTGGTTTCGGCGGGGTAAATTTTGTAGGTGAATATGGAACAGAGAGTGGTAGTGACAGGATTAGGAGTGATTTCTCCGGTGGGTAATGACGTGCTTTCCTTCTGGCAGTCTTTACGGGAAGGCAAGTCCGGGATTGCTCCCTTGACTACTTTCGACGTGTCGGCCTTTGACAGCCGCATAGGCGGAGAGGTCAAGAACTTTGACCCCCTGGCGTATGGTTTCACGAAAAAAGACCTGAATCGCACGGAAAAATTCGTCCAATACGCCATAGCGGCCGCCCGGCAGGCGATCAAGGATGCGGGCCTGGATCTGGAAAAGGAAGATAAGGAAAGGATCGGCGTAGTGGTCGGTTCGGGCATCGGTAGCCTGCGGATCATCGAAGAAGAGCATAAGGTTGTTGCCAAGAGCGGCCCCTCCCGGATTACCCCTTTTCTGATACCGATGTTGATCGTCAATGAAGCTGCCGGCCAGATCGCCATAACCTTCGGATTCAAAGGCCCCAACCTTTGCGTAACGACTGCCTGCGCCTCGAGCAATCATGCCATAGGAGATGCCTTCCGGATCATCCAGAGGCAGGAGGCGGATGTGGTGATTACCGGCGGCACGGAGAGCTGTATTACGACCCTGGGCGTAGGCGGGTTCTGTGCGCTCAAGGCGCTTTCAACCCGCAATGATGCCCCGGAAAAGGCGAGCCGTCCTTTTGACGCCCAGCGCGACGGCTTTGTCATTGCCGAGGGTTCCGGGATCGTGGTCCTTGAGTCGCTTGAGCATGCCCGCAAAAGAAATGCCACGATCTATGCGGAAGTGGCGGGTTTCGGGATGTCCTGCGATGCGTATCACATTACCGCTCCCGACCCCGACGGTTACGGGGCGTCCCTGGCGATGAAATGGGCCTTGAGAGACTCTGGTTTCAATCCGCAAGACATCGACTATATCAATGCCCACGGTACCTCTACCAAACTGAATGATAAAGTAGAAAGCTTAGCGATAAAGAAAGCGCTGGGAAGCCATGCCAAGAAGGTGATGGTTTCCTCGACCAAGTCCATGACCGGCCACCTGTTGGGCGCTGCTGCCGGGATTGAATTTGTGGCCTGTTGTCTGGCCGTAAGGGACGGCGTTGTCCCGCCCACCATAAACTACGAATATCCCGACCCCGACTGCGACCTGGATTATGTGCCGAATACCAGCCGTAAGGCAGCGGTCAATTGCTGTATGTCCAATTCGCTGGGATTCGGCGGCCATAATGCGACCGTAGTTCTCAAAAAGCTCAAATAGATTTCGCACGAAAGATTATCCGCGATGGGACTGACGATTGGCGAAAAAATTTTATTGGCGCACACGGACGGCAAGAGCATCCAGCCGGGCGACTTTATCGAAGCCAGGGTCGATGTGGCCCTGGGGAACGATATTACCGCGCCCCTGGCGATAGAAGAATTCCGTAAATCCGGCGTCAAAAAGGTCTTTGACCGCAGGCGCATCGTATTGGTGCCCGATCATTTTGCGCCGGCAAAAGACCTCAAGAGCGCTAATCAATGCAAGGTTCTGGCTGATTTCGCCCACCAGCAGAAGATCAAGAATTATTTCGAGGTCGGCTGCATGGGGATCGAGCATGCCCTTTTGCCGGAGAAGGGCCTGGTTTTACCCGGCGACCTGGTTATCGGCGCGGATTCGCACACCTGCACCTACGGCGCGTTGGGCTGTTACGCTACCGGTATCGGTTCCACTGACCTTGCCCGCGCGTTTATCGACGGAAAATGTTGGTTCAAAGTCCCGGCGACCATGCGCTTTGTCTACAACGGAAAACTCAACAAGTGGGTCGGCGGCAAGGACCTGATCCTGTTTACGATCGGCAAGATCGGAGTGGACGGCGCCGCCTACAGGATCATGGAATTTGCAGGCCCGGTGATCACGAAACTGATCATGGATGACCGCTTCGCGATGTCGAACATGGCCATCGAGGCAGGAGGCAGGGCGGGGATCATTGCTCCGGACCGGACTACGCTCGAATATATCAAACAGGCGCCGCTAGCCGCCTCCACCTACAAAAAATATAAAGCGCGCGCGGCAAAGTTGTACTCGGATAAAAACGCCGTCTATGAAAAGACGTATACCTGGGATGTCTCGGGCCTGGAGCCCCAAGTGGCCTGTCCGCACCTGCCCAGTAACGTCAAGCCGGTAGGAACGCTCAAGGACGTTACCATCGATCAGGTAGTGATCGGTTCCTGCACCAACGGACGGATAAGCGATTTGAGGCTGGCCGCCAGGATGTTAAAAGGCAAGAAGGCAAGAGCGGGCTTGCGGCTTATTGTTATCCCGGCCACGCAAAAGATCTATCTGGAGGCCGTCAAAGAAGGCCTGGCCGAGATATTCATTAAGGCAGGAGGGGTATTTTCTACGCCTACCTGCGGGCCATGCCTGGGGGGCCATGTTGGCATCCTGACCGAAGGGGAGCGGTGCCTGGCTACTACTAACCGGAATTTCATCGGCAGGATGGGGCATCCGAAATCAGAGGTGTACCTGTCTAATCCGGCGGTGGCAGCCGCATCCGCCGTCACCGGCAGGATAACGCATCCGGATGAGGTTATATGATCATAAAAGGCAAAGCCCATACGTTCGGCGACGACATCAATACCGATGACATCATCGCCGCGAAATACCTGGTGACTACCGATGATGCGCAGCTGGGGCAGCATTGCATGGAAAACATAGCCCCGGATTTCGTGCGCAAGGTGGCTCCGGGAGACATCCTCGTAGCAGGCAGGAATTTCGGCTGCGGGTCTTCCCGCGAGCATGCGCCCCGGGCCCTTAAGGGCTGCGGGATATCGGCGGTTATCGCGCGCAGTTTCGCCGGGATATTCTTTCGCAACGCCATTAATATCGGCTTGCCCTTTGTGGAGCTTGACGATACTGCGGGCATCGCTGCGGGCGATGTGCTTGAAATAGACCTGGCTAGTGGTATAATAAAGAACCTCACACAAGGCAAGACTTACAAGACCAAGGCTTTTCCGGAATTTCTCCAGGCGATAGTGGCACACGGAGGTTTGATGCCGTGGGTGAAAGCCAAAACAGGGGGTGCGTAATGAAGGTACAAAAAGACAAGCGCAACGTCAAGATCGTCTGTCAGGATGGTTGCCTGCTCAAAGGGACGATCCACATCAATCACGGAGAGAGGATTTCCGATTTCATTAATAATCCTGACCGGAATTTCATCGCCGTTACCGAAGCAGAAGTATCTTCGGCGCAGGAATCCCTTAAGGATACCACCGTCATTTTAAATAAGTACGATATTAAATACATAATGGAAATCTAAAAGTTGAGGTAATCCATGTATAAGATCGCGGTCATTCCCGGTGACGGCACCGGCCCGGAAGTAGTTCAGGAGGGTCTGAAGGTATTGGAGGCCGCCAGCCGAAAATACCGTTTTCAATACGAAACCAAAGTATATGATTTCGGCGGCGCCCGTTACCTTAAGACCGGCAAAACCCTCGATGATAAGGACATAGAAGAGCTTAAGAAATACCACGCCATCTATTTAGGCGCCATCGGCCACCCCGACGTCAAGCCCGGGATCCTGGAGACGGGAGTTTTGTTGAAGCTGAGGTTCTCCCTGGACCAGTACATCAACCTCAGACCGGTAAAGCTTTACAATGCCGAGTTTTGCCCGCTCAAAGATAAAAAACCCGCGGATATCGATTTTGTGGTCGTGCGGGAGAACTCCGAAGGGCTCTATAAAGGGATGGGGGAGTTCAAGGATAAGGGCACCAAAGACGAAGTGGCGATCCAGGTTTCATACAATACGCGCAAAGGAGTAGAGCGTTGCATCCGGTATGCGTTTGAATACTGCCGTAAGCGCAACAAAAGGAAGAAACTGACACTTTGCGGTAAGACTAATGTGTTGACATTTGCCTGGGATCTATGGGAAAGGACTTTTAATGAGGTGGCGAAGGACTATCCGGATATCGCCACCGATTACGCGCACGTGGATGCCACCACGATGTGGTTCGTCAAGAACCCGGAGTGGTTTGACGTAATCGTCACGGACAATATGTTCGGCGACATCATTACGGACCTGGGCGCAATGGTCCAGGGAGGCATGGGGATCGCTGCGGGAGGCAACATCAACCCCGGGGGAGTTTCCATGTTTGAACCGATCGGAGGGTCTGCCCCGAAATATACGGGTAAAAACGTGATTAATCCTTTAGCCGCTATCTGTGCGCTGGGGATGTTGTTGGAGAACCTGGGAGAAGAAAAGGCCGGGCAAGCGGTAGAGAGGGCTACGATTGATGTAGTAACTGGCAAGTTAAAATCGCTGGCTGCCGGCAAGATGGGGTATTCGACTACCGAGGTTGGGGATCTGGTCGTGGAAAATCTATGAAAAGATATAACGTCTGTGTCGTAGGGGTAGGGGTGGTCGGGATAGAGATGCTACGGTGCCTTGCGCAGAGGCGTTTCCCTATCGCAGAATTACGGGTTTTTGCGCGTTCTTCCCGCCAGATCGAAGTTGACGGCCAGCAATACCAGGTCCAGGCCGTCTCTGCCGAAGGGTTTGACGGCATTGACATCGCGCTTTTTGCCGGCACCGAAGGCGAAAAGGGCGCTGCCGTCACCTATGCCCCCGAAGCCAACCGAAGAGGCGCGGTGGTCATCGATAACGGAGCGGATTTCCGCATGGACCCCAATGTCCCCCTGGTCGTGCCCGAGGTGAACGCCAAAGACGCAAAGAAACATAAAGGCATTATCGCTAATCCCAATTGCTCCACCATTCAGATGGTGGTGGCGTTGTGGCCTATTTATAAAAAGGTTGGGTTAAAAAGGGTAATAGTGACCACCTTGCAGGCCTCTTCCGGCGCAGGTAAAGGCGCGGTCGAGCAGTTAAACGAAGAGACCAAACAAATAATTGCTCCTTTTGCGGGAATAACGCCGAACGCATCATTTAATGTCTCAATACCCGTAGGCAAAATGCAGAATAGGTCCATGCCGCAGCAGTTGGCCTATAACGTGTTCCCGCACATAGGCAGTTTCGCGGATAACGATTATACAAGCGAGGAATGGAAGCTGGTCAAAGAGACCCATAAGATCATGCATGACGACAAGATTAAGATCTCTGCTACTACCGTCAGGGTTCCGGTCCGGACCGGGCATTCCGAAGCGGTCTATATCGAAACCGGCGAACCTATCGCCCCGGAAGATGTCAAGGGTATCCTTTCCCGCGCCCCGGGCGTTAAAGTACTGGACAGCCCCTCTGACAGTCTCTATCCGATGCCCAAAGACGTAGAAGGCAGGGACGAGGTATTTGTGGGCCGTATACGCAAAGACCCCTTCGTCAAGAACGGCCTCTGGTTATGGGTGGTTGCCGATAATCTGCGCAAAGGCGCGGCAACTAACGCAGTGCAGATCGCGGAATGCCTAATCTGAAGCTGACCATAGAATATGACGGCACAGATTATGCAGGGTGGCAGACCCAGCACGCCAAGCACAGGACTATCCAGCAGGTCATCGAAGATACCCTCCATACCATACTGCGGCAAGACATCAAACTTATCGGCTCAGGCAGGACTGACGCGGGAGTCCATGCGTTAGGGCAAGTCGCCAATTTCAAAACCGTTTCATCCCTGCCTGTGGAACGGCTGAAAAAAGCCCTGAATGCGCTTTTGCCGGACGATATCGTCATCCGCAGCATCGAAGAAGTCGAACCGTCTTTTCATAGCCGTTTCTCCGCCAAGACCAAGGCCTACCGTTATGCCATTCTGAACCGCGATCATCCTTCTGCGCTCCTGCGTACCCGGGTTCATTTTTGTCCGCATCCTCTCGATATCGCACGCATGAAAAAGGAGGCTTCTTGCCTGCTGGGCAGGCATGACTTCAAGGCATTCCAGGCCTCCAGCAAAAGAGAGAAGAACCCCGTGAAGACCATCAAAAAACTGGCTATCCGCAGGGAAGGCGACGTGATCTACTTCGACATCGAGGCAGACGGCTTTCTCTATAATATGGTCAGGAACATCGTGGGTACGCTCATCGAGGCCGGCAGGGGCAAGTTTGAAAAAGGATACCTGAAGAAACTGCTCCTGTCTAAAGACAGAAAGCTGGCCGGCCCCACCGCGCCTGCTAAGGGCCTTTGCCTGATGAAGGTTGGGTATTGACTATGACTGGCCGGTATTTCAAAAACCTCAGTTGGGATTCCCTTTCCCGCCTCTTGATCGTTGCCTTTGCCGTATTGCAGATAGTACGCTGGCGTCTCCTGCCGCAGTTCATGGATATCTATTACCATCTTTCGACGGCCTGGGGTTTTGTGCAGGCAGGAGGATGGAGTGGCTGGGATTTCTGGCAATATGCTCCCGTAGGCAGGATACACATATACCCGCCGTTTTTTCATCTGTTTCTGGCTGTCCTCCTCAAACTGGGGGCAGACCCGGTGATCCTGGCCAAGGTCCTTGAAACGGCTGTCCCAATCCTGTTTCTTGGCGTGCTCTGGTTTTTCGGGCGCCGCAATTTCGGAGCGCGGTTTGCTTTTTTCACCCTGCTTTTGTCCGGCGCGTCCATGTCGTTTTACATGAACCTGGTCAACCACATCCCTGCGACGCTGGCGATCCTCTTGGGGCTATGCGGGCTCGACCAGCTGTTACGCGCAAGGTGTGCGCGGGCGGTTTTGTTGCTGGCGCTAGCGTTCTATACCCACATCGGGATCTCCTGGTTTTTCTTTATCGGGATTGTTTTGTACGGGGTATTGGATAAAGAACGCAGGGGCTTAAGTTTTAAAGTCGCCTGGTACGCGCTCCTGGCGTCATTACCGATCGTCTTTGTGCAGCTGGCGGCGCTCAAAAAGGTTTCTCATCTGGGGATCGACCTGCAGGAAAGCTACATGTGCAGGATCAAGCTCATCGAATATGCGCTTGCCCTTTGCGGCCTGCTGGCGGCCTTTAAGCTTCAGGCGAAATACCGCCTGTTGGCGGCTTTGTTCTTTGCCGGTTTTATATTCCTGAGTTATCCTTACCGGTTTTTTTCTGCCGAGGGTTTTCTGCCGGTAGTCTTGCTTGGCGCGGGAGGTCTTGAGGTTTTAAGCCGGGCCTGCGAAGCAAGCAGGAGGGGCTATCTAAAGGCAGGCGCGGCGGTATGCGCGGCGTTGATCTTTTTTGCCTCCCCGGCGCTCGTTGCCAAGCGGCCGGCGGCTTCGCAGAAAACCTCCTACCGGCTGAGCTGGTTTGAATCGGCGTTTACCGCTGTCTTGCTGCCCGGCCTTAAGGCCGAAGGGCTGTCGGATTCGGTCTGGTTCCCCGCGGATTACCTTCCTGCGTGCGCCTTTATCAAGGCGCATTCCCGGCCGGATGAGATCCTCTATTCCAGCATCAATATGCTGGGGGTGGCGTTTTCCGGCATCGCAGGCAGGGCCACCAGTAACGGCCTCCTGCCGGAGATCGGGCCGGCAGCTGCATTTGACCCCATCGCATCTTCCGCCGTGATTGTCATGGCCAGGGATGAAGATCCCGCCTGGGTGGCCGCCGCAGAGAACCGTTACGGTTTAACTAAGGTGGCAGAAAGCAAGCTCTTCACTTTTTACCGCAATCCGCATTGCCAGGAGAGAATGAAAGCAAAGGCCGCCCTGGTCCCTTTTTGGGCCATCGGTACATCTGCCGGCGCATGCCTTTTTGTATATGCGGTCAGGAGGCTGCGCGGGGTTTTTTGGCAAAAAAACAGTTGACTTCAATTAAAAATATGTTATACTTTCTTTTCTTATGAATAAAACATATGTCACCAAAAAATCCGCGGTAACGCGGACATGGTACCTGGTAGATGCCAAGGACAAGATCCTGGGCAGGCTTGCCAGCAAGGTAGCTTCCGTCCTGCGGGGAAAGCATAAGACCATATTCTCCCCGCATCTTGACGTAGGGGATGCGGTTGTGGTGGTCAATGCCGCCAAGGTCAGGGTTACCGGAAGGAAGATACAGCAAAAAGTGTACCAGCGCTACTCCGGTTATCCCGGAGGGCAGCGCGAAGTCACCCTGGAGCACATGCTTGCGCATAAGCCCGCTACGGTAGTCAGGCTTGCCATCAGGCGCATGCTTCCCGGGGGGCCTCTGGGAAGGGATTTGATCAAAAAATTGAAAATTTACGAGCAAGACAAGCACGCGCATACATCGCAGAAAATGGTTTCTTTGGAGGTTTAACTTTATGAGCGATATCATAAAATACGCAGCTATCGGAAGACGCAAAGAATCGATTGCCCGGGTGCGCCTTATCCCCGGCAAGGGCGAGATCGTCGTGAACCGCCGCCCTTATGAAAAATATTTCTTGCGAGAGACCGACAGGATCATTGTGCTGCAGCCTTTAGAAGTGACCAATAATAAAGAAAAATTTACCGTCATGGCCAACCTCAGAGGCGGTGGCCTGACCGGTCAGGCGGGTGCCTTGCGTTTGGGCATCTCCCGCGCACTCGTCACGGCTGATCCTGCGCTTAAGGATATGCTGCGCAAGCAGGGGTTTCTGACCAGGGACCCGCGCATGAAGGAGCGCAAGAAGTACGGCCAGAAAGGCGCACGCAAGCGCTTCCAGTGGACTAAGCGTTAGGAGGATATGAAGCAGTAATCAAAAAAATAATTCTGACGAATCCCGCTTCCCTGGAAGCGGGATTTTTTTTGATTTATCCGACGGGGTACCGACGAGAAAATACTTGACGGGGCAGTTTTTTTATCCTAATATGAAACAATATAGCTAAGGAGCGTTCTTGCGATGAATGACAAAATATTGATGGTAGGAGTTGTGGGCGCAACCGGCTATGCCGGAGAAGAGCTTATCGACATCCTCTTGCGGCATCCCCATGTGCGGGTAGCTTCGGTTTCCGCAAAGATTGACAAGCCTCGGCAGATGGCGGAGCTGTTCCCCCGATTCAAAAACAGGATCGAGCTAGCCTGTATGCTTCCCGATGTCAAACAGATTTCCGCGCAATGCGACCTGATATTCCTGGCCTTGCCGCACACCGTCTCTATGGAGCTTGTGCCGCAGTTCCTGAAGGCGGGTAAAAGGATCATCGATCTGAGCGCTGATTACCGCCTTAAGGATACGAAGGTCTACGAAAAATTTTACGAGACTGCCCATAAGGATAAGGCTAATCTTCCTGCGGCGGTGTATGGCTTGCCGGAACTGTACCGGTATAAGATAAAAAGCGCCAGTCTCATCGCCAACCCCGGCTGCTATCCGACGGCAGCCTTGCTTGCGCTTGCGCCGCTGGTAGCCTGTAATCTCATCGACCCGGAGTCGGTGATCATCGACGCAAAATCGGGGGTTACCGGCGCGGGCAGGAAATTGGCTGAAGGGTTCCTGTTTTCCGAGGTCAACGAAGATTTTAAGGCGTATAAGGTGAACGCCCATCAGCATATCCCGGAAATCGACCAGATCTTATCGCGGCTGGCCGGGCATAAGATCAAGGTGACCTTCGTGCCGCATCTGCTGCCGCTATCCCGAGGCATCATCGAAACCATCTATGTCAAGCGGCGCACCCGGACAAAGCATAAGCAACAGGACCTGCTGACGCTCTACAAGAAGTTCTACAAAACAGAGCCCTTTGTGCGCATCAAAGAGCAGGGGCAGTTCCCCAGGCTTAAGGATGTGACGGGCACTAATTTTTGCGATATCGGTATCAAAGACGACGCAGAATCGATCATCATCATTTCCGCCATCGATAACCTGTTAAAAGGTGCCTCTGGCCAGGCAGTCCAGAATATGAATATCATGTATAAATTCCCCGAGCAGACGGGTCTTCTATGAAAATATGCTACAGGGCGATCCTGCCTCCCGGGTTTAAGGCAAGCGCGGCAGCCGCAGGCATCAAAAAATCGGGCAAGTTGGATGTAGCTTTGTTTTATTCGGTCCTACCCGCAAAGGCAGCATGCCTATTTACCGCCAATGCCATCCAGGCAGCGCCTGTTCAGGTAAGTAAGAGCCACCTGGCGCGTAACCGGTCTTTCCATGCCATTATCGTCAACAGCGGTAACGCCAACTGTTTTACCGGCCAACCGGGCCGCAAGGATGCCGAGGCGATGGCTGCGTACGCCTCCGACGGCCTGGCCGTCAAAAAAGAGGAAGTTCTGGTTGCCTCAACCGGGATCATCGGCCGAAGGCTGCCTGTCGCCAAGATCGCGCATGCCGTCCCGAAACTGGCCGCGAAGTTATCCGGTAAAGGGATCGATAACGCAAAGGTTGCGATCATGACCACGGATACGTTTGCCAAAGAGGTCACGGTCACGCAGAAGATCGCAGGCAAGACCATTACCGTCTGCGGCGTGGCCAAGGGCGCAGGGATGATCGCGCCGAATATGGCAACGATGCTTTCTTTCATTTTTACGGACGCCGCCATCACCCGGCAGGCCCTCGATAAGGCGCTGCGCATGGCGGTCAAGGATTCTTTTAATTGCATTACCATCGATGGGTGCATGAGCACGAATGATTCGGTAATGGTGCTGGCCAACGGCTGGGCGGATAATGCGGCCATTGCCGCAGGCAGGCAGTTCGATGCGTTCCTGGCGGCGCTTAAGTGCGTATGCCTGGAATTGGCGAAGATGATCGTCGAAGACGCGGAAGGCGCGACAAAGTTTATTTGCATCAACGTGCATAAGGCCCGCACTTCGTCCGAGGCCAAGCGGATCGCCCTGGCGGTTGCCAATTCCGCGCTGTTTAAGACCGCCGTGTATGCCCAGAGTTCGAATTTTTTGGGGCGGGTAGTGGCGGCAGCGGGTTCTGCCGGCGCGGCCGTAAAGGAAGACGACCTTGTCATAACGATAAGCCCGTTGCATAAACCCCGGATAACGCTCGACATATCCGTGGGCAACGGCCGGGGGGAGGCCACCGTCTACACGTCCGATTTGACCCACGGATATATTAAGATAAACGCCGAATATAACTAACGCTGTGTGAGGGGGTACGTATGGAACATGCGATAAAAAAAGCCGATGTCTTGATCGAGGCGCTGCCGTATATCAAGAAGTTTCACAAGAAGACCATCGTAATCAAATACGGCGGCAGCATTTTGGGGGAAGAGAAGATCAGGCGCGGCGTGCTTGAAGACATCGTCTTCTTGAACTTTATGGGCCTGCGCCCCGTATTGGTCCACGGCGGCGGGCCGAATATCAGCGAGCGCATGCGCGCCTCGGGGAAGAAGAGCGATTTTGTAGACGGCATGCGCGTGACCGATGAGGAAACCCTGGCGATGGTTGAAGAAGAGCTCCAGAATCTCAATGACCTTATCGTAAAAGAACTGATCGAACTGGGCGCTAAGGCAATCGGCCTCAACGGCAAGGAAAAGAAGATTATCCAGGCGGTAAAAAAGAAGGCTGAGGTTGACCTGGGGCTGGTGGGCCAGATCCAGGCGATCGGCGTCGAGCCTATACAGGATGAAATCAAGAATGACCGGATCGCGGTTGTCCTGCCGATGGGGGTCGGCCAGGATAAAAAGACCTATAACGTCAATGCCGATGAGGCTGCGGCGAATATTTCTTCCGCCCTGAAAGCCGAGAAATTCGTCCTGTTGACCAATGTAAAGGGGATCATGCGCAACCCCGATGACCCCGGGTCGTTCCTTTCTACCCTGACCATCGCGGAGGCAGAAGGCCTGATGCGCGATAACGTCGTGCAGCAAGGCATGATCCCGAAGGTGCAGGCCTGCATACATGCCCTGGAGAACGGAGTAAAAAAGACCCACATTATCGATGCCCGCACGCCCCACGGCCTGCTGCTTGAGATATTCACCGATAAGGGCGTAGGCACGGAGATCGTAAAATAGCCATGAAAGCCGTTGAAGTCTTTGATGCGTATAAAGAACATATTATGCCCACTTACACCAAGACCCCGCTCATTTTCGTCAAGGGAAAGGGCTCGCGGTTGTGGGACATACACAATAAGCCGTACCTCGATTTTTTCCCCGGTTGGGGCGTAGGCAGCCTCGGGCACTGCCACCCGAAGGTGGTTTCGGCGGTCCGGGACCAGCTCGGGAAATTACTTTTCATACCTAATAATTATTATAATTTACCTCAGGCCAGGCTCGCCTCCCGGATAGCGCGGCATACCTTCGCGGCAAAGGTCTTTTTCTGTAATTCTGGAGCGGAGGCGAATGAGGGAGCGATCAAGTTTTCGCGGAAATTCGGCCAGGGCAGGTATGAGATCATTACGTTTGAGAATTCCTTTCACGGCCGGACCCTTGCCGCGATAACCGCCACAGGCCAGACCAAGTATCAGCAGGGTTTTGCGCCGCTGCCCGAGGGGTTTAGGACAGTCCCCTTCAATGACCTGGAGGCGGTTAAAAGGGCGCTTACCCCTAAGACGGTGGCCGTGTTGCTGGAGCTGATCCAGGGGGAGGGCGGCATCAATGTAGGGCGGGATGACTATGTGCGGGGCTTAAGAAAGCTATGCGATGAGCATAACCTGCTTTTGATCGTAGACGAGGTCCAGACAGGCATCGGCAGGACCGGCAAGATGTTTTGCTATGAGCATTACGGTATTACCCCGGACATCATGACGCTGGCCAAGGCCCTGGGGGGAGGCCTGCCTATCGGGATGATGGTAGTAAAGAAGGATATCGCCGATACCCTTGGCCCCGGCACGCATGCTTCGACTTTCGGGGGAGGCCCGGTTGTCTGCCGCGCCGGCTTGGCGGTTTTAAAAGCGATACAGGATGAAAAACTTTTGGCCAACGCCCAAAAGATGGGCGCGTATCTGGCAGTCGAACTGCAGGCGCTTAAAAGTGCCTGCGCCCTGATAAAGGAAATAAGAGGCAAGGGCCTGATGATCGGCGTTGAGCTTTTCGTTGAGGGCAAAGAGATAGTCGCCAAATGTATCGAAAAGGGCCTGTTGATCAACTGCACCCATGACAGGGTGTTGCGGATCATGCCGGCCTTGACCGTGACCAAAAGACAGATCGATGCAGCCGTAAAGATATTAGGCAACGTTTTAAAAGAAACGAGAGGCACGACATGAAAGACCTGATCGGTATCAGTAATTTGAACGTCAAAGAGATCCAGGAGATCCTGAGCCTGACCGATAAATTGAAAAAGAACAAGGCGAGGTTCAGCCGCATGCTGGCTGGAAAAACCCTGGCACTTGTGTTCCAGAAGCCCTCCAACCGCACGCGGGTCTCTTTTGAAGTGGGGATGTACCAGCTCGGCGGTAATTCCATATACCTGGGGCCGGGAGAGCTTAACCTGGGCGTCAGGGAG
>DATJPV010000019.1:0-12776 GCA_035506195.1 Patescibacteria group bacterium
GTCGCAGTATTGCGTGCCCCTTACGGTTACCAACTACCGCGCCCTCAAAGAGGCCCTGGATAAGCAGGGCATACGGCTGGTCTGTGTGCAATATCCCATGCGCGACATCGGGCCGTTAAGGAGGGCATTCCAGGACAACCAGGAAGGGATCGTCTTCGTTGATAATGAAAAGCCGTTTAAGGATGCGGTTAAGAAAGACGGCTATAACACATACTTTAAAGACATGTTCGGCGGGGACTTCGGCCACTGCACCGATAAAGGCAACAAGCTTTTAGCCGAAAACATTGCGAATGCCATCGTAAAAGAAATATTTCACAGATAGGCCGCTTTGCGAATGATACCCGAAGATATACACATTGCCTGCAGCTGCGACGAAAACATGGTAATGGCCGCCGCAGCAATGCTTAAGTCGCTGTTCGTTAACCTTCCGGCCGGCCGCCAGGCAAAGGTTTACGTGCTTGACGGCGGCATCGCGGAACATTCCAAAAATAGATTATTGCGGTCTATAAAGCCGCACGCAGATGCGGTCCGTTTTATCCGGGTAAATGAAAAGCCCTTAGAGGGCATGGAGGTTTCCGGCCATATCAACCTGACGAGCTACTATCGGTTTCTCATTCCGTCTTTATTACCTCCGGAGATCAAAAAAGTCATTTACCTGGATCTGGACCTGATAGTCCATTGCGATATAACCGAGTTATGGGAAGCCAAGATGGGGGCGCATTATCTTTTGGCTGTCCCCGAGCAAGGCAAGAGTTGCCTGTACGTATCTTCCCCGGACGGCCTCTTGAATTATAAGGCATTGGGCCTTAAGGCGGATCAAAAACAATTTAATTCAGGGGTATTGGTGATCGATTTGGAAAAATGGCGCAACGGCCATATATCCGTGAGGCTGGTCGATTACATCAGGCAGAACAGGCACCATGTGCGCTGGCACGATCAGGATGCGCTCAACTCCATTTTTGCCAGCCGGTGGGGAGAGCTTGATTACCGCTGGAATGTGCTTACTCAGCTGTTTAGCAACTCTCCCTGGCATACGGGGCCGGTCAAAGACAAAAAAGCTTATTGCCGGCTGGTTCGCCATCCCCGCATACTCCACTTCAATACCGCCAGCAAGCCCTGGCATGCGAAATGCGAGCATCCGCAGAGGCAGTTATTCTTCCGTTATCTGGACATGACCGACTGGAAGGGTTGGCGTCCGGAAAAATTCTACGCATATGAACTGCTGAAATTCATCAAAGGGATGCGCAAGCGCATAAGAAAATGGCCCCGGCGGGGCTAGGCCTTGGCAGTCGGCAGGATATCCTCGGCGGTTAAATCTTCTTCGAGGATGGGGTCATAGCTCTTGTGTTCTATCTTGCTAAACAATAGATACACGGAAGGCACGACATAAAGGGTCAAGACCGTCGAAACGGTCAGGCCGCCGATGATGGTGATCGCCATGGGGATGCGCGTTTCTGCGCCGGGCCCCAGCGCCATTGCCGGCGGGATCGCCGCGGCGATAGTCGATAGCGACGTCATCAGGATCGGCCGCAGCCTGATGGGGCAGGCTTCTATCAACGCCTGCCGGGCAGGCAGCTTTTGCTGGCGGAGCTTATTGGTAAAATCGACTAAAAGGATAGAGTTCTTTTTTACGATACCCATAAGCAGGATCAGGCCGATGAAGCTGTAGATGTTAAGCGACTGCCTGAACACCCAAAGGGTAATGAGCGCTCCCGAAACGCTGAACGGCAAGGCGTACAGAACCGAAACAGGATGCAGGTAGCTGTTGAACTGCGACGCCAGGACCATGTAGGCGACGATGATGCCCAGGATGAGCGCGACAAAAAGGCTGGCGAAGGATTCGTTGAATGTTTTTGTGCTTCCGCTAAAGACAATGCCGTAGCCTTCCGGCAGTATCCGCTTGGCGATGCCCCCTATTGCCTTTAAGGCGTCGGTCTGCGACTTTCCTGCCGCCATATTCGCATATATGGTGATGGCCCGCTCACGGTAGCGGCGGCTGACGCTCAAAGGGGTAGGCTCTTCTTTGATGGTGACGATGTCGGAAAGCTTGACCAGTTCTCCCCGGTTGTTCCAGACTTCCAACCCCATGATGTCCTGCGACTGCAGGCGCTGGGACGGTATCAGGCGGATGCGTACATCGTAGCGCTTGCCTTCCCGCGTAAACTTGCCGATGCGCTCTCCGCCGACGAGGGCATTAATGGCGGTACCCACCGTATCCATATCGACTCCGCGTTCGTCTGCCTTCTGGCGGTCAGGGACCACTCTGACCTCGGGAGTATTAGCCAGATAATCGGTATCCACATCGATCATCAGGCCCGTCTTTTCCATTTCTTTGCGTATCTGCACGGAGTAGTCGGCCAACTGTTTCCAGTCGGGGCCCTTCACGTAGAATTCTATCGGGAAACCCCTCTGTGCGGAAAAGCCGGATAACGACAGGTCCTGTATGGTGGCCTTCAGGTCCGGGATCTTGTTAAGCTCCCTGCGAAAGATCGCCATGATGTCGGTTTGGCGCGGCCGGCGTTTCAGCTCAGGGACAACGGGCCTGTGGCCGGGTTTCTTGAGGTTAACGAAAATGACGCCGGTGTTGACGTCGCCGCCGAAGCCTCCGATGACGGAAAAATAGCCGCTTACCGACGATTGGGCGTTCACAAATTCTTCGGCTCTTTTGATGCGGTCACCGGTAAAAGGCAGGGAGGAGCCGACCGGCGTCTGCAGGCGGCACAAAAACATACTTTGGTCCTGGGCCGGGACGAATTCCTTTCGTAGAAGCGAAACGAAAAAGAGGCTGGTAAAGAAAAAAACGTTTGCGGCCAAGAGGACCAGCCAGGGATGGTTCAGTGCTTTCTGCAGGCTAAAACGGTACTCTGCCGCCAGCTGCTTGAATGTCCGGTCGACCGTCCTGCCGAACCAGCTGACGCGCTCGCCAATCTGCAAGAATTGCGAACAACGCATAGGGGCAAGGGTCAAGGCTTCCAGCAGGGACAGGCCTACGGCAATGGATATCGTCATGCCGAACTGGAAGAAGAACCTGCCGATGATGCCGGACATAAAGGCGACGGGCAAGAAGATCGCAATGAGCGCGACGGTCGCCGCCAGCGCCGCAAAGGTGATCTGTGTGGCGCCCTTGAGCGCAGCCTCGACTTTTTCCATGCCGCGTTCGCGCATACGCACGATATTTTCCAATACCATGATCGCATCGTCAACGACGATGCCGATCGCCAGCGACAACGCAAGGACCGTGAAGGTGTTGAGTGTAAAACCCAGGAAATAAGTAACGATAAACGTACCCAGTATGGATGTCGGGATAGCGAGCAGTATGTTCAGGGTAGCGCTAAGCGAGCCCAGGAACATCCAGCAGACAAGCGAGGTGACGATCGCCGACAGGATCAGCGTGAACGTTAATTCGTGTATGGAGTCTTCGCTGAACTGGGTGCGGTTGAAACGTACATCGAGCGATATGTCTTTAGGCAGGGTCTTTTTGACTTCTTCCAGCCGCCCCAGGACCTTGTGCGCAACCGCGACTTCGTTGGAGCCGCGCTGTTTGCGGATCCCCAATCCGACCGCCTGTTCTCCCATGGAGCGCAGCAGCCGCCTGGCGTCATCCAGCCCGTCTTCGATGGAGGCAACGTCTTTTATATAGATCGGTTTATAGATCGGCAGCCCTGCGCGGCGCGGGATAAGGATATTGGCAAAGTCTTTTGCGGTTGCCGCTTCACCCATGACCCTGACGTTGAATTCCTTTACGGGAGTTTCGATCCGGCCGGCAGGCACCTCCTGATGCTCCAGGTTGACCGCATCGATGACATCCTGGACGGTCAGCTGGTACTCCTTGAGTTTTGCGGCGTCCACCCAGATGCGCAGGTTACGGTCAAGCAGGCCACCCAAAAAGATCTCTCCGACGCCGTTCACGGTGGAGAACTGGTCCTTGATATGGTCCTGGACATACGCGATGAGGTCGCGCCGTGAACGCTGCTGGGAGTGAGCGGTCAGCCAGATTATCGGCTGGTCGTCAGGGTTCGTTTTGGCGATAATCGGCGGGTCCATCGTGGGAGGCAGCAGCCGTTGGGCCTGGTTAAGCTTGGTCTGGACATCCTGAAATGCCGCGTCGATATTGCGGTCGAGCTCGAATTCGATCGTCACCGTAGCGCTGCCCAGCTTGATGGATGAAGAGATATCCCGCACGGACTGGATGCTCATGAGCGAGTCTTCCACAACATCGACCACATCCGATTCCATGACTTCCGGCGCAGCGCCTTCCCAGCTTAAGTTTACCGAGATGACCGGCGAATCGACGTCCGGCAATTGGCTGACCCCGCTGCGGTTGAAAGAGATCAAACCGAACAATATGAGGGCCGCCATGAGCATCCAGGCGAAGACGGGGTTCTTTATGGAGATATGCGATAGGTTCATTGCTTCTTTTCCTGCGGGAGGTTTCCGCTTGCTGCGCGTAGCTGCCAGTAATACCGGCGGGCCTCGTAGTAGGCGTTGTAGTAATTCCTGCGCGTATCTTGCAGCGTTTGTATCGCCGAAAGCACGTCAAGGTTATTGACCAAATTGAGCCGGTAGTCGTCTTGCTGCAGCTGGTAGTTTTGTTCGGCTGCCTGCAGAGCTTTGGTAAGCGCTGCGGTCCTGTCCAGGGCCGCAGAGACGAGGCTGTAGGAATCGTGGATATCCTGCAGGGCCGCGCGGATAACGCGCTGATAGGCCAGCTCGCTTTGTTTTGCGACGGCGTTAGCTTCTTTCACCGCGCCGAAGGTCTCGGTCCCCTCAAAAATAGGCACTGATACCGTTAGCAGGGCATCCCACTTGCCTTCTTCGGGGTCTGTGTTTTTATGCGTGTAATAGTTGCCCTCAAGGTTGACCGACGGCAAGAAACCGGTCTTGGCGACGTATGCCTTCTTCAGGTCGGCCTCCCAGGCATAACGCGTCGCTTCCACGTCCGGCCGCAGGGAAGCGCCCTTGACATAGGACGGCTCCTTTTCTATCGCAACGTCCGCGGTTTCATCCGTTATCTCGGTGACCGGCTGGCCGATGAGGAACTCAAGAAGGTCGCGCGCCACTATTTCCTGGTTTTTGGCCAGGTTAAGCTCGGCTTCGGTCGAATAGAGCTGTACTTCGGTGCTGGCAATTTCGCTCATCCGGGATTTGCCGACCTGGACGCGGTTCTTCAGTTCTGCGATGCGGTCATCCAGGGCCTGTGCGGTTACGGCCAGCGCTTCAATGTCTTTACGCAGCTCAAGGAGCAGGTAAAACGCATCGGCGACATCGACAAAGAGCAGGTCGCTGGCGCGTTTCGTTTCCAGGGTGCGCTGTTTGACCTCGGACCTGCTGCCGGACATGCCGGCGAATTCCTTGAAGCCGGAAAAAAGCGTCTGTTTGAAAACGAATTTCTGGTCATACAGCCGCGTTTTATAGGCAGCCTGGCCTGCGGTATCCTGCAGGTATTCGTTCCTTTCGAAGCTGGCATGAGGCAGGATGGTGCCCAGGGCCCGGGTAAAACGGCCTTGAGCTTCTCTGATCTTCTCGCGGCTGGATGCGACCGTCTCGCTTTGCTTGAGCGCAAGGCGCATGCACGTTGCCAGGTCCAGGGGCGCATCTGCGGCCGAGGCAGGCGCGTATAAGAAAAAGGCACACACGGCGCATAAGGTTATCAGGCGTATCTGTGTTTTCATGAGCGGCCTACGATAGCAACGACTTGTTCGAGTATGCGCACGTATTCGGCGCGGTCCCGGGAAGATATCTGGCTGAAGATCCGCTCGAGGCTTTTATGTTTCTGTTTGCGGATATTCTCGATGATGCTGCGGCCCTTGGGCGTCGCTGCGATCCTGACGATCCGGCGGTCCTTGGGCGTTTTTTCCCGTACGATGAACCCCTGGGCCAGCATCCGGTCCACCAGACCCGTCATTGCCGCCCGGGAGATCCTCAGGTAGCGGGAAAGCTCCGTCATGGTACTGACGCCCTTGCCGTACAGATAATCGAGCGCCCAGAATTGAGGGAGAGTAATCTTGCCCTGGGCCAGGTAGTCGGTTTCATGGTGCGCGATGGCCCGGGCTATCCGGGGGTAGAGCGACAGCATTTTTTCTACAAACAGGTTTATATCCATAGGGTAGTTTGTTAATAGTATTAACTATTAGCAGGATTAAGTATATACCGCTTTTTTCGAAAAGTCAAGAAAAACTGCGAAAAAATAACTTTCCCATGCGGGATTAACTGCTATAATAAGGTATATTATGGATGTATTCAGGCTTTCCGCACAACGGGTTTTCGACCATCAACGGCAGGCCCGGCCCGCAGCGGCCTTTACGCTTGTAGAGCTGCTCATCGCGGTCATGGTCGTTTCCATCGCGTTCCTGGCGATCCTGCAGCTTTTCAGCGCCATTCTTTTTTCGACCGAAGTCAACCGCAATACCAGCATCGCCATGACCCACTTATTGTACGTGCTGGAAGATATCAAGAGCACAAAGTTTGTCGATATTTCCACTAAGATCAATGCCGGCAATTGGAACATGAACAGTACGCAGATCACTGCAGCCGGCCTGCAGTCGTTAACGAACGAAACGATCCAGGCGCAGGTTTCCGGGGCAGGGACAAGTTTGTTGACGGTAACGGCCACGGCGAATTGGTTCGATAACCGCAACAGGGCAAGGACCATATCGCTTAAGACATTTTTCTCCCAACCTTAGGTAGCTTTCGCTATGCCGCATATTCGGTCGCACAAAGGCGTTTCGCTCCTGGAAGTCCTGGTAAGCACTCTTTTGTTCTCCTATATCATTCTGGTTGCCTACGCGATCATGAATCTGGCCAATGTGACCTGGAATATCAACATGGATTATGTTACCCTGCGCCAGCAGGTCCGCGGCGCCATAGACGGGATGGCCCGCGAGATACGGCAGAGCCGGGTGGTGGATATCAATATTACCAACGGAGGCTCAAATATCTCCTTTACCATGGGGGGCAATAATATCAAGTATTCGCGCAACAACGATAACCAGATCATCCGCGAGCATCCTACCGGCACACTGAAGACCCTGGCCCAGGGGATAAGCAACCTTAATTTCACCCTCGTCAACAAAGTCGTCACGGTGAAAGTAACGGGCGTAAATAACCTGCGTAACGAAAACCTGACCTTTTCCTTATCCGAGAAGGTATATCCAAGGAATTAAAAATGAATAAAAAAGGCGTGGCGCTGATCCTTTGTCTGGTCGTAGTGGTGATATTGATGGTGTTAAGCGCGGCGATGCTTTCCAGCAATATCACGGAGGGCTTTGTTGCGCAGAGGTTTGCCCGTTCCAGCCAGGCTTTCTGGCTTGCCGAAGCAGGCATCCAGCGGGCCCACCGCACCCTTAACGACAACTCGTGGGGGACCACCGGCTGGAACGTTGCGGGCCTGGACAGCTATAGCAAAACAGAGAACCTGGCCATAGGAACGTATTCTGTCACGGTAAACTGCATCAGCTGTAGCAATCCTATTGCCACTTCTACGGGGACCGTTAACGGCGTACAACGGCAGGTGATGGTTAAGTTCGCCACGGAGTCGCCGTTCCAGTTCGGGATATTTTCCCGGGGGCAATTGACGATGAGCGGCAACGGTTTTACAGATAGTTACGATTCCTCCAAAGGCGTCTACGGGAATAACAACAAGAGCGCTGACGGCGGCATCGCCACCGATGGCACCGATGCCGGTATTATAGGCTTGAGCGGCAATGCAAAGGTAAACGGAGACGCGGGCACCGGCCCGGGAGGAACGGTCGTCAAGACCGGCAATGCCTCGGTTACCGGCCAGGAAAAGCATGATGTGGATATGATCCTGCCTCCGGTTGCGATACCGTCGTGCCTGACGGATTTATCCGATGCCGGGGCTTATTCCGCAAGCGGCAACGAGACCAAGACCCTGCCGAGCGGCAATTATAGATATTCCTCGATGAGCATATCCGGCAACGGCAAGATAAACGTTACCGGCACGGTCAAGATCTATCTTACGTCCAGCTCGGCCCTGGGCATCTCCGGCAACGGTAAATTGAATGTCACCGGCGGCAATTTGATTATTTATACCGCCGGAAGCATGTCTATATCGGGCAACGGCATCGCCAACAATACCAATGTCCCCAGCAATGTCATCATCAAGAGTACGTATCAAGGCGTAAACGGCGTGAGCATATCCGGCAACGGCGACCTGCAAGGAGTGATTTACGCTCCGAATACGAACGTCTCAGATACCGGCAACGGTTCTATTTTTGGGGCTGTGATAGGCAAAACCGTAACCATCTCCGGTAACGGAAACGTACATTACGATAAGGCCTTAAAAAACCTGACCGGCGGCAGCTTTGCTATCCAGAACTGGACAGACGAGAACCTTCCGTATCCGCTTAGCGAAGAGATAGAAATGTAGCCTGATCTTCTCTCCCGCACTACATTATCATGTCAAAGAAAACAATATTGCTTTTAGTGCTGCTGGTGTCTGCTCTTACCCTGCAGCTTGAATTGCTGCAAACCCGCATCCTTTCCGTGGCGTTGTGGTTCCACTTCGTTTACATTGTTATCACCATGGCGTTGTTGGGTTTTGCGGCCAGCGGCACGGCATTATCGCTATGGACAGGCCTGAAGAAATTAAGCGACGAAGACTTTTTTTTCTTCTGTCTGGTCGGTTTTTCCTTTACTTCCTTTGCCTCCTCGAAACTGGCGGCGTATCCGATACGCAGCTCCTTTTCTTTGACCCCCGATCTTAGGTTTGTCGCCAACCTTGTCATCGCGTATACGATATCGATGCTGCCGTACTTCTTTTCGGGGCTGGCCATAGGCGGGTCCCTGGTGCGCTTGCCCAATGCGACAAGCGCGCTGTACTTTGCCAACCTGCTGGGCTCCGGCTTGGGGTGTATCCTTTTTATTTGTCTGATCGGGCCGCTGGAGGCCCCGTTGCTTTTAGTGTTTTCGTCCTTACTGTGCGTTATCCCCTTCATAACGTTGCTCAAAAAGAAATTTATCTATAAGGCCATCCTGATCCCCTGGCTGTTATTCCTGCTTGTTGCCTTGCTTTTGCCGACCAACGTTACATTGCACCAGATACTCCCTGAATCTCACAAGCAATTCTGGACACTACTGCCGGATCCCAAATTAGAATATACGGAATGGAATCCCATCTCGCGTATCGACGTTATCTCCAACGCAAAATACCCAAAACAAAAATATATCCTTATGGATGGCGATGCGCAGGCCATGTTGTACGATAAGGATTTGGTAGCGTACTACATGACTAACAACGCCGGTGTGCGCGACAGGAACGCTGCGTACGCGTTGCTCAACAAGAAGCCGGAACACGCGCTTATCATAGGCGCAGGAGGGGGCTTCGATGTACTATTGGCAGCGCTCAATGGCGCCCGCAAAATCGATGCCGTAGAGATCAATCCTACTACTGCAAAACTCATTTCTCGCACATACGCGTCGCATCTAGATCACGTATTTACGCATCCCGATGTCCGTCTCTTCGTGGAGGACGGAAGAAGTTTTGTTAAAAGGACGCAACAGCAATACGATGTAATCATGATGTGTGCAACAGATAGCCTCCTTGCCCTTTCTACGGGGGCGTATGTCTTAGCTGATAACTATCTTTATACCAAAGAGGCCTTCAGTGACTACTTGGATCGCCTATCGGATGACGGCTTCATCCAAATAGGCCGCTTCTTTTATTACCAAAGACCGCGGGAGACGATCCGGGTTTTCGCAACGGCGCTGGAGGCCTGCAGGGCCAAAGGGTATGCGTATCCTCTTAACCATATTGCTGTGATCGCCGCCCATCAAGACTGGGGCGACGTGATCATAAAAAAGAAGCCTTTTACTGATGAGGAGATCGCGCGGTTAAAATTCTTTTGTGCCCAAAACAAAGTAAAAATTATTTTTTTGTCTGGCATGCTTCAGGAGCCGGCACAGGATAAGTCTTCCTTTGTCGCCCCTTTTGTCGAATTGGCGGACCATTTCTCCAAAGGTACGGAGGCTGCGTTCTATCATGCGTACGACTACAACGTCTATCCGGTATCCGACGACAGCCCGTTCTTTTATCAATACAATAAATGGCACTCCAAGGCCAATAAGAACTTTATGCATGACTACTATGATAAAGCGCGGGGGCTCTGGCACATTTTTATCCTTTCTTCGCTGCTGGTGCATTCGCTGATCTTGTCCTTTGTCCTGATCCTGCTGCCCCTGGCGATAGCCCGGAAAAACACCGGTACGCCGGGAAACCGTTTTTTTGTATTTGCGTATTTTATGTCGATCGGTTTCGGTTTCATGCTGCTTGAAATGAGTATCGTGCAGAAGTTCGTCCTGTTCTTGGGCAGCCCCATTTATTCCATGGCGGTTACCGTGCCTGCCATCTTGATCTTTGCCGGGTTAGGGAGCCTCTGTTCCGGCCGCATGACAGGCGGCCGCCTGCGGTATGCCTGCGGCGCAACGTTCGGCTGCGGGGCGCTTATATTTTTATTAGCGCATTTCATGCCGGCGGTCACCGGCTTTTTTCTGTTGCAGCCGTTACCGGTGCGTGTCTGCGCCGTTATCCTTACCGTCGCCCCGCTTGCGTTCTGCATGGGCCTGCCGTTCCCGCTGGCCTTAAGGTTTGTTTCGAGCGCCTGTGCGGAACTTGCGCCGTGGGCCTGGGCGGTCAACGGCGCTTCTTCGGTGATCGCCTCGATCATCGCCATTATCATCGCGATGCAGTACGGCTTCAAAACAGTCTTAAGCGTAAGCGCTGTTTTTTATTTTATGAGCGGCATGGCCGCGCTTTTTTATCGCCAGAGGCCCGCTGCCGGATAACTGCCATGCAGGAAAAACCAGCCAATTTCTTAAGGTCCGAAACCGGCGCTGCAAAGGCCCGCAGGCCGGCCTTTTGCCGCATCGGGATCCCCGCAACCTGCATGCTTAAATGCAAGATGTGCTTTGGCTGGAAGGCCGAGTTCAAAGAAGATCCGCAAGCCCCGTCGTTGTCGCAATGGCGCACGTTTATCGACTCCTTGAGCGATTTCAGCGAGCAGGCCATTGAGATGAATTTTTCCGATACGGAACCTTTGCTGGATGAAAAGAATCTGGCCCTGATCGCCTACAGCGTTAAAAAGGGCCTGCCTGTTTCCCTGCATACCAACGGCGTCCTCATCGATGCGGAATTGGCCTCCAGGATAGCGGATACGGGATTGCATCAAATAACGATATCTTTAGACGGCATGCGCAGCCAGACCCATGACCGCCTCAGGGGCATGGAAGGCTGCTACGATAAAGTGATGCGGGCGATAAGCCACCTGAGCAGCCGCAGGGGGTCCTTGAGGATCGGGGTCCAGGCGATCATCCTGGATGAAAACCTGGATGAGATGGTCAGTCTTGCGGAATGGGCTAACGCGGATGGACGGCTGTCGCATATAAGCTTTCAAGCCGTCACGCAGCCGTTCTTTACCGCTGCCATTGAGAAGTGGCATGAAAAAAGCGAGTACGCTTTCCTCTGGCCCAAGGACATCAAGAAGGCGCATGCGGTAATCGATGAGTTGATAAAGCTCAAGAAAATGGGCCACAAAATAGGCAACTCCGCCTCTCAGCTGGAAACATTCAAGAAGTATTTCCAGGAGCCGGATAGTTTTGTCAGAAAAGCAGAGTGCAACGTGGATTTCTGGATGAACGTAAACCGCCGGGGGGACGTACGCATGTGCGAGAACATGCGGCCGATCGGCAATATAAAGAAAGGCCGGCCGCAGGAGATCTGGTACTCGCAGGAGGCCCTGCACAGAAGGGCTCAGATAAAAAGCTGCAAGGTCAATTGCCACACCCTGGTCAATTGCGCCTATGAGGAAGAATAAAAAAAGTTTACAAAAAGCGGTTACGGATGTAGAATATGCATAGCCACAACGAGGTGGAGATGGGACCGTAAAGACAGCATCGTGGAAAGTGAGGCAGCTCTCTAAAGAAGCTGCCTTTTTTATTCTTTTTAAAAAAAGAGGAAGGTGCGCATGGAAAAAATAATGGATTTCATGGCAAAAGGCCTGGTGACCATCGACAGCAAGAAAACGCTCGCAGAGGCGGTCAAGTTCATGAAAGACAAAAAGATAGGCTCGGTGCTGGTAACGGAAAAGGACAAGATCAGCGGCATTTTTACCGAGAGGGACCTCATCAGCAAGATCGATTACAGTCAGCCGGAGCGCATGGGCTCCATTAAGCTCAAGGACGTCATGACCAGGGGCCTTAAGACCGTCAGCGCCAACGAGCATTACCTTGAGGCGCTCCAGCTTATGCAAAAGTACAATATTCGGCACATGCCGGTGGAGAAAAACGGCCGGATTGTCGGTATGGTCTCCCTGCGGGACCTGATCAACCGCTACCAGGAGAACCTGGAACGCACGCTCAAGGAGCGGGAGGCCCAGATCGTCAAGGGCATGGAGAAGATCAAGGAATCGGAAGAGCGGTTCCGCACGGTTTTCAACAACTCTGCCATCGGGATAACGGTGACCGACAAGGAAGAGCGCATCATTTCCTGGAACCCCTTTGCCGCGCAGCTGCTGGGCATGGCGGGCAATGATCTGGCCGGCAAGCTCGTCAAGGACCTCTATCCTGCCGACGAGTGGAAACGTATCCGTTCGCTGAATATCCGGCAGCAGGGCATGAAGAACTATTTTGAGACAAAGATGCTGCATAAGCGCGGAGAGCTTATCGACATCGGCATCTCGATAAGCGTGCTCAAGGATGCAGCCGGCAGCGTCACCGGTTCGATCGGGGTCATGCGCAATATCACCGAGCATAAGAAGCTG
>DATJPV010000020.1:0-41905 GCA_035506195.1 Patescibacteria group bacterium
TTTAGCCGGCACACTTATAAATACAAGGAGTGCAGCCGTTATCAATAGAGCTAAATTTATTTTTTTCATATTTTTATTTTACTCCAAAACAAAACCCTCCGCAACTAATTTAGTTACAGAGGGTTATGTTTTAGTGGCTCCCCCGCTAGGACTCGAACCTAGGACCTGGAGATTAACAGTCTCTCGCTCTACCAGCTGAGCTACGGGGGAATAGTCAAATTGTAGATTTATTATAAAAAGAACTACTTAAAAGTCAATTAAATTTCTCGTCTGGAATCGAGCGCTTTGGAGAGGGTCGTAGAGTCGGCGTAGTCAAGGTTCGACCCCATGGGGATCCCTACCCCGATCCGGGTGATCCTGACCCCCAGCGGCTTAAGCAGCTTCGAAAGGTATATGGCGGTGGTTTCGCCTTCCGTATCCGCGTCGGTGGCGATGATGACTTCCTTGATCTGTTGCTCCTTGATCCGGCCGATCAGGCCGTTTATCTTAAGGTCACTGGGGCCTTTGCCTTCCAAAGGAGAGATCGCCCCCAGCAGCACATGATACACCCCGGAGAAGCTGCCGGTCTTTTCTATGGCCGTCACGTCCCCCGGCTCTTCCACTACGCAGATGACGTCCTTCAGGCGCCGCACGTCGCGGCAGATCCGGCACAGGTCTTCTTCGCTTAAGTTATTGCAGACATGGCAGGTGCGCACGTTCTCTTTGACGCGGTCGATCGCCTCCGACAGGGCCTTAATGTCTTCCTTGGGCGCGTTAAGGATATAGCCGACCACGCGCTCCGCGCTTCTGCGGCCGATGCCGGGCAGCTTGATCAGTCTTTCGATAAGCCTCTCTATCGATTCCGTGTAGGTAGACATTATTCTTCCCTGATAACCCTGCCGTTAAACATATCCAAAGCCGACTTGACGATCGGGTTTTCGCTGTTTTCTTTGCGTACGGCATCCTGGGAAAGGATGAATTGGATCCTGACGCTGGCGTTGCAAACCTTGGAGATCGCGCCCTCGATTAGCTCCTTGTTCTCCTTTTTCTCCAGGGATTCCTTGTGGAGGGAATAGTCCTTGGGAAAAGACACCACAAAAACCCCCTTCTCCAGCTTCGCGGGGGTCCCCTCATTCAAGTATGTCGCTACCGACATCTTGATCCGGCCTACGTGCTCAATGATAATGTTCCATGCATCCTTGACGCTTTCCAAAGACAGGTAGTTAGCTTGGGCCGGAGGCTCTTCCGTTTCCTGCGGCAGGGCGGCCGGATTTTTTGCCGGCGCCGGCGCGGGTGCCGGTTGCGCTGTTACGCCGGTGGACCTTTTGTCGTGGGCAAGCTTGACCAGGGTTATCTCCAGCGGAATGCGCGCCGATTCCAATCTCCGGGCGACCTCCTGCGTATTGACCAGCGTGGTAAAGGCATTGAATATCTCCTCCAGGCTTAACTTCTGCGCCTGTTCCCACAGCTTCTTGCAGGCATCCTCAGGCAGGTCGATCAACTTGGGGTCTGCCTGGGTGATCTTGGCGACCATCAGGTTGCGGAAATGTTCGATAAGGTTAGACAGAAAAACGCCGACGTCCTTGCCTTCATCGACGACGCCGTTAAACATCCCCAGCGCTGCCTTGGCGTCCTTGCGGATGATGGCCTCGGTGATCTGAAAGAGAACATCCTGCTCAATAAGCCCCAGCACGGAGATGGCGTCTTTCAAGGAGATCGTGCCTTTTGAAAAAGAAACCAGTTGGTCAAGGATTGATTCTGCGTCGCGCAGGGCCCCGTCGCTGCTTTTGGCGATGGCACACAAGACGTCCTTATCCACGCTGATCTCTTCGGAGGCGGTGATCTTTTCCAGCTGCGCGATGATCTCCATCACCGGGATACGCCGGAAATCAAACCGCTGGCACCGGGAAAGGATCGTCGGGATAACCTTGTTGGGCTGGGTAGTGGCGAAGAAAAATTTGACGAAATCCGGCGGCTCCTCCAGGGTCTTGAGCAGCGCGTTGAATGCCTCGTGGGTAAGCATGTGCACTTCGTCGATGATGTATATCTTGAACCTTCCCGAGGTGGGCGCGAATTTAATATTCTCCCGCAGGACTCTTATCTCGTCTATCCCGCGGTTGGAGGCGCCGTCTATTTCGATAACATCGAGGCTGCGGCCGCCGGCGATATCCAGGCAGGAAGGGCATTTTCCGCAAGGATTGACCGTGGGGCCTTCTTTGCAGTTAAGGGCCTTGGCGAGGATCCTGGCGGTGGAGGTCTTGCCGACCCCGCGCGGCCCGGCGAATAAATAGGCGTGGGAGAGTCTATTCTTCTGTAAGGCGCTCTTGAGGGTGCTCACGATGTGGCCTTGCCCCACAATCTCGTCAAAGTTCTGGGGCCGCCACTTTAGGGCGAAGACAACATAGGACATTTCTAGGGGACGAAGCTTAACGAGGCTTCTGCCTTACCGGGACCCTTGCGGCCGATACGGCGGATGCGCCTCCGGTTAATTACGGTTTCCATAAAATTATAACTTAACTTGCACCGATACACAATAAATATATTTTTACGGCGTGCTAGGAGAAAGCCGCTTTTGCCATATCGCCCAATATGGCCGGATACGCCTCGCAGGGGCTCCAGCAGCCGGGGCAGGCCCCCTGCTCGATGCTTTTCCTCACCGAGATGCTCGCGCTGCCGTTCCATGCCGCGCGTACGTCAAAATCGTAATCCCTTAATTCGGCAACGGGCTTATCGTATATACTGCAAGGATAGACCGTCCCGTACGGATCTATGAAGCAGGATGATGACAGGGCCTGGCATTTCAGGACGGCCTTGCCTTTTTGGTAGTAGCGAGCCAATCCCTTCATATAGGCCTTCTCCAGCCATATCTTTACCGGGTTGCCGCCCTGGCAAAGCGAAAGGTATTTTTGTGCAACCGGTGCTTCTGAACCGCAGGCAGCATCCACGTCCTGATTCTGATAATAATGCCCGGAGTTGTGGAAGAGGTTAAAATGCAGGTCGGCAAGATCAAAGCCCGGGACATCCCGCTTTAGCTCCAGGAGGAGCGCATCCAGATGCGCTATATTCAACTTTGAAATGGTGCAGCTTAAATAACAGTGCGCCTTTTTTAAGCCCTTGATCTTCCTGAAGGCCTCCAGGCTCAGGCGATAGGCACCTTTTTTGCCGCGCAGGCGGTCATTGACCTCTTCGGGCCCGTCCACGCTGATATTGATGACGGGGACCACCCGGTGCCGTACGGCTTCCCGGGCCAGAAGAAGCGCTTTTTCCGGCAGCTGGCCATTGGTGGAAAGGTGAAAAATGCAGATCTTTTTTGCCTGCCTGAGGATCATTTGTACTATCTCTGCCGCCTCTTCTCTAAGCGTCACTTCGCCGCCGGTCAGATCCAGCCAGCTCAGGTTTTTCAACCCCCGGAAGGTGCGTTCGATCGCAGCCAGGTCCATCTCCTGCCGCAACATCCGATGCCCCCAGATCCGGCATGCCTGGCATTTCAAATTGCACCTGTAGGTGGCGGCAAACGTGGCTTTATAAGGGGAAGAAAGCCTGGCAAAATTCGAAGCGACGATGTTTTTGATGAGATTAATTTTTTTCTGCATGAAAGAATTTTTCCGAGATCCCCGCGAAGGCCTCCTGCGGAGAAAAGTCAAGGCAGGCAAAGCCATTCCTGCACCTTTTATGCACATACGCAGCGCCCACGCAGGGGCTGCAGCCCATGTGCTTGTAAAAAACCCTGCTATTTTCGTTCAGCGGCCCGTACCTGCGCGGCGAAGTCGGGCCGTAAAAGACCGCCAGGTTTACGCCCAGGGAAGCTGCGATATGGACCGGCCCGGTATCCGAAGAAATAAAGAGCCTGGTTTTTTTAAGCAGCTCCACAAGCTCCCAAAGGGTAAGCTTGCCCGCCAGGTTGACAACGCTGCCGCTGCGCGGGAGGCGCCGGATTATATCCTCGATCAATGCCGATTCGTTTTCCGCGCCGGTAAAAAGTACCGGTATGCCGTATGCGCCCATGAACAGCTCGGTGAGCTTTGCGAAATTTCCCGCCCTGTATCTTTTCCCTTTGAAATTACTGCTTGTCCCGGGGTGAAGACAGATAAATTTCTTTATACCCAGAGAGCGCAATAACGACTCCACATTCTGTGCTTCTCCTTCCGAGCCGTGGTAGCGAAAATACTTATACTCGGAATTTATTCCCAGCGGCTTAAGAAGCCCTAAAAATAACCGGGAGATGTGCAGCGCCTGTTCATTGTAGCTGGGGTAATTGTAGAAGGCCTTTTCCTTGGCGGTGTATAAACCGATACGGCCGCTTGCCCTGGTCAGGTAAGAAAAGAACGCGGAGATATTGTTAAAAGTCTCGAAATTTACTACCAGATCGACGCCTTCCTGCTTTAAGGCGGCAAGTAGCCGGAAGAACTGGCGGGCGATCGCTACGATATTCGAAGTGCATTCAAAATAAATAACCCTGTCGACCGCCTGATTCCTCTCCAAAAACCCCTTATTGTGTGCAAAGGTAATAAAGATCAGCTGCGCCCCAGGGAACCTTTCTTTTATGCGGTACAGCAGCGGATAGATTATGGCTAAATTCCCCAGCCCCCATAGTTTTATGCAGGCAATTTTTTTAACGCCCTCCGGAAAGGACGGGGTTTTCTTGCCGGAGCCGGCCCCCGAAAGAAAGAACGGAAGGCACAACAATTTTCCGAGCAGGCAATCAAGCCTTCTGAGCTGGTTAAACATCAGGGGGTTATTCTTTTGTGGATATATATGACGGCTCCGTCGGGAGACGCGATCTGCGCGATCGTTTTGAAACGGCCTTTATATTCGGCGAAGCATCCGCTTAACTCTTGCGCTATTTTGTAATTGTGCTCGCGGATCACGCCCATATCGCCGGGCTTCTCGACGATGTAGCCTGCTGCCAAAACCTGCTGGCACCAGTCCGTCGACTGCTGGTGGCGCGTGTCTACGGCATCCGGCTCCATGGGGCAAGAGACGGCAAAAGGCAGGCGGGATAGCCTCAATTCAAGCTTTAAGGGCGTGTATAGTTCGCCGAGGTTGCACAGGAAGAGTATCTTGTCAGAGCCTTCGGAAACAGGCATCTCCTTTTTAAACACCTTCAACATGGCAAAAAGCGCCGGCATATACTCTTCTTTTTGGGCACAGAGGATGCCGGCTTCCATGGAGACGCGTTTCTTTTCCCCTTGCGAATAGGTCAAGGCTCCGTAATTAAAAAGGGCGTATTGCAGGATAGAAGCCAAAATCAGAAGCAGGCTGCAGGAGCGCCTGAACTTCTGCAAGAGGTCATCGCGGAATATTTCCTGGGCAACGATCAAAGCAAATGCGGGCATTATCGGCAGCATGAACCTGACCGCCTTGTTCGGGGAAAGGGTAAGCAAGGCGAGGGGGACGAAGAACCAGAAGAAAAAAAACTTCTCCCTTTTACGAAAATTGATCAGGTAGTTAAGGCATAACGGCAGGGACAGGAATAATACAATCGGCCCTACGCAATCGATAAGGTTCTTCAGGTAAAAAGACTGCACTGCCTTGCCGTGAATAGACGACTTGGCCAAATAGGTCGCAAAGACGTGCTGGTTCTTTACCCGCAGGTATACGCTGCCGGCAACGATAGCAAATGCCCCCAGGGCCAACAGGAAATTCAAAAAGGCTTTTTTCTTTGGCCCCGGCCCCGATGCGGCAAGCGAGTCGATGACATAATACGCCAAGACGGGAAAGATGAAAATAACGGCGCTCTCTTTGGTCAGTTGCGATACCCCAAAGAGGATGCCCGCGCACACGCTGTAATACGCCGATTGAAATCCCCGGGTCTTCAGTAATAAAAAGAAGCTGAGCGAAACCATGGACGTCAGGGGAAAATCAAGCATAGCCACCCGGGAATGGGCGAACACATAGGGGAACATCGAAACAAGCAGCGCCGCAAGAAACCCTGCGCCGCGGCCATACAGGAGCGCGCCTATCCCGTAGATGCTCAGGAATAAAATCAGCAAAAAGAACGTATTGGCAACAAGGATCACCCACTCCTCGTCCCGCACGCCTGCTGCTTCTAGGCCCTTCCAGGCAAGCGCCTCGGTAAACTCATAGAAACGCGGGTGAGCCGCCTCTTTCGACAATGTAGTCAGGCGGTCAAGCTTTCTGGCAAAAGACGCCGCGTTATTCTTAAAGAGCAGGTCGTAGAACCGGAAACCCGAATAGATCCTGCTGCCCTCATCGTTTACCCTGGCTACCTGGCTATGCGCCAAGACCTGATAATTGACGAAAACAAGCGCAGAAAGCGCGCAGGCGATCAACAACGGGTAGTATGCCTTCTTCATTATCTTTCGTTCTATCCCGGATCGGGGATCTTAAGCTTTTGCCCGACGAATATTTTTGTATCTGTCAGTTTATTCAACTCCATGAGCGCCTTGACCGTCGTATTAAGTTTTCTTGCCAAAGCAAAAAGCGTGTCTTGCGGCTGAACGGTATAATAGGCGCTATGCGCAGGCTTGGGCTTGCCGGAAGCAGGCAGCAGCGGCGTTGCGTAATTGATGGGGATGGCGAAGTTTATGTTTTGCCCGCTGATGATCGTTCCCACGGCTATGCCGATGACTTCGCCGCGTAGATCGAACAACGGGCTGCCGCTTGATCCGGCAGAAACAGGAACCGTTATCTGCAATACCTGAAACCCTCTATCGGCCTTGCGCAGAGAGCTCACCAGGCCGTCCGCAACCGTGCTTTCCAGGCCCAGGGGGTTGCCGATGGCAACCACCTTCTCCCCCGCCTGCACGTTGCGGCTGTCTCCCAAGACGACCGGTTTCAACCCGGCGGCATCGATCTTCAATACTGCGATGTCTTTTTTCTGGTCAAAGCGTATTAACCGGACGTTATTATATGTTTTATTATTCTTTAGCTTAACGGCGACCTTGGCTGCTGCCTGTATAATATGAAAATTAGTTACAATCAGGCCATCGGGGCTTACGATAAAGCCGCTTCCGAAATTCGACCCCTTGGGGCCGACGGCGCCGATCAAAACTATGGAGTCGGAATTTTTCTTTACGATATCTTCGATGGGGAGCTCCCCCGAGGCGGCATTGATTCCCGCGGGGAACAGAATGGCAAGGGTGGCAATGACCGGCAACAACAGTCGTTTACGCACGGTAAATTTCACGGAGAGGCTGGGATTTGAACCCAGGGACCCAGTTTCCCGGGTCAACTCATTAGCAGTGAGTTGCATTCGACCGCTCTGCCACCTCTCCAAAGCTTTATTTTCTGGCGCGTTTGCGCTTAAAAAAATCTTTCAGGAGGATGCCGCATTCATCTTTCAAGACGCCGGAGGTAACCTTGATGCGGTGGTTCAGTTTCTTATGCCTGACGATGTTGGTTACCGAACCGCAAGCGCCGGTCTTCGGGTCTTTGGCCCCGAAGTAAAGGTTCTTGATGCGCGCCAGGACCATCGCGCCGGCGCACATCGCGCAGGGTTCAATTGTAACATACAACGAGACTTGGCTCAACCACTTTGTGCCAAAATGGCTGGTCGCCGAGGTAAGCGCCAGCATTTCGGCGTGGGCGGTAGGGTCTTTCAGGCGCTCGACCTGGTTATGGCCGCGGGCGACTATTTTACCGTCATGCACGATGACCGCGCCCACGGGGACCTCGTCTTCCGCAAAGGCCTTCTGCGCCTCTTTCAGCGCCTCAGACATGAAAAGAGTGTCTAGAGTTTTCATTAATAAGTGCGCCCAGCCCCATCCCCTTCGGGGATTAGGACGGGCTGAGGTATTGCGCTACTATAAGTGCGCCCAGCCCTGCGCCCTGCGGGCCCAGGACGGGCTGAGGTATTGCGCTACTATAAGTGCGCCCAGCAGGGGTCGAACCTGCAACAACCAGCTCCGTAGGCTGGTGCTCTATCCAGTTGAGCTATGGGCGCGAGCTTAAAGTTTATTGATGATATTAAAAAACAGCTCCATATCAACCAGTGACAGGATGATCAAAAAGGGGCCGATTGTGCGGTTATGTTTCATAAGCCAGATATCGAACGAGTCTATATTGGCTTCCAGGGGCGTAAGTATGCGGCTTGCGACAATATTCATTTTGACCAACTCGTCCACCACCTGATAGGCTTCCGGAAAGAAGGTAAAAAGTATAGTGACGGTACAAATGGTGCCGTACGTGAAAAAAACTACGGTACTGAATATACAGCTAAAGGCTTCTAATTGCATAGGCTGGATTATACATCATTTTTAAAATGTTGGCAAGCGTTTCCCGATGAATTCGCGCAACAGGCCGGCGGCGTTCCTGAAAGAAAAAAATAGCTCAAGCTTCTGCCGGGCAGAAAGGGCCCGGTAAAAAGGTTTTTCCTTGATGATATCGGTCACATAGAAAAGGGCCATCGCGCGCAGGCCGGCATAGGCCGAAGCGCAAAAGAACGCGGAGCACTCCATATCTACGACGCCTACCCCCTTTTTTATCAATGCCTGCTGCATCTGTTCTTCGAGCTTCAGTGAAGATACCGTCGCACAGGACGTTTTCTTCACCTTAGCTCCTGCGTAGTTTAAAAAGCCGGCAAAAAGTTCCCGGTCCGGATAAAACGCGGGTGCCTCCGTCTCGGGCAACAGGAGCATGCCGCTGAAGCTTTCATGGGCAAGGCATTGCGCAGGGCTTACCAGGCTCCCCACTGACAAGCCGTCCCGGAGGCTGACGAGGCCGCAGGAGCCAAAAAGGAACGCGTTGCGGCAGCCGGTTTCCTTCAGGTATAACGCCGCATCCCCGGCAAACGCAGGGCCCATGCCGGTGTGGATGAGCGTAAAATCCGCAGACTCCCCCACGCCGTAGACCTTTCCTCGTCCAAGCTTTCTGGCCTTAAGCGCCGCAAGCGCTCCCCCGGGCAGAAGCGGCATTAGTATGCAGTTAGCCTTGATCCGGCTTGCCTTTACTCCGAATACGGCCTGGAAGGTATCTCTTTTCATGCAGCAGCGGCGGCTTCTTCTTTCTTTCTTGCTCCCGTAAACACTTTTTTCAGGAATTTGAACATCTTGCACAGCAGCCATATGGAAAGCGCGATGCAGGTAACGACGACGATCGCGGCAATAATGGGGTGCCGGACAACCAACCAGAGAATGCCGATGACTGCTCCGTCTTCGGTAACGCTGGCAATGGAATTGGTAAACGGTTCAGGCGAGGTGTTGATCGCGACGCGGGTGGTGGCCTTGGTCAGGTGGGAGCTGGCGGCAACCGATCCGGTCAGAAGCGCCACCGGGATCTGCACTGCCGACCCCATGTGCGCCGTAGACATAAAACCCATGATCGCCCCGCCCGCAGGCCTGATAAAGGTATGCACCGCATCCCAGGCGGAATCTACATAAGGTATTTTGTCGGCGACGAATTCAACCAGATACATCAAAACCGCAACCCCGATCACCAGGGGGTGCGAAAGGCCGTTCATTTCACCCGGCAATTTTATCCAATGCAGCCTGTTCATGATCCCCAGAGAGGCGGTAGTCAAATAAAGGTTCAACCCTGACGCCCAGGAACTGCCCAAAAGAACGCTTATGCTGTTTATCGCATCCATGCGCACCTCTTAGCATAAGGGCTGAATTCATCATTCAGCCCTTAGAAGTCTTTAGTTACACACCACACTCGCAATAGTGCAGCTTATTTCTTTTTTTTCTTCGCCTTTTTCTTCGGCTTGCTTCTACAACCGCATGAGCTACACATCGGTCCACCCCCTTTTTATTTATTATATATCCGGGGTGCGAAATTGCAAGTAAAAACGTGCTACTACCCGCCCATTGCGCACGTGCCGCCACCCAGCTTGGTTTTATACAGCTTCTTATTGTAGGGCAGCTTCATGAGCAGCATCCCCATAAGGCAGTTATCGGTCAAGCCGGCATAGATGAGCCCGCAACAGACAAACAGCGAAAGAGCGATGAAGCCGGCATGGACGAACCGCGCCAGTACCATACCCAGCAGGATCAGGCTTCCTGCGATGACCCTGACCTGCCGCTCCAGGGATACGCCGCCTGAGCCCTTGACCACCGCCAGCCTTTCCTTGCTCCAACGCGTCATGCCTCCTTCCATGACCCTCACGGAAGGAATGCCAGCCTGCTGAAGCATATCCGCCGCCATAGGGGAACGGTTCCCTGTGCGGCACAATACGATGAATCCCTGCTTCGATTGGCTGAGTTCTCCTATTTTGCCGGCCAGCATATCGAGGGGGATGTTAACCGCATCCTTAATATGCGCCTGGTCGAATTCCAGGGCAGAACGCACGTCCAAAAACTTCACCTGCGGGTCCTTGGCAGCCAGCTCAAGGGCCTCCTTAGGAGGGATCATCGCCAATAATGCCGCCTCGCCCTTTTGGTTTACGCGGACGATATTGTCGATATTGAACGGTTTGGGAATGGTTTTGGCGCGCATATTCCGCACAAAGGCTTGCTGATCTTCTTCCTTCAGAAAAGGATTATCCTGCTTTTCCCGGACAATGGTAGAAGAGCGCTTTTCGTGGTAATCATGACCGGGAAAAACGGCTGTTTCGCCGGGAAGCCCCTTGAATCTTTGCAAGGTCGCGAACATGGCTTCGGGAGAGCCGTTCTGAAAATCGGTCCTGCCGACGCTGCCGATCAACAGCACGTCGCCGGTAAACAGCCTGCCTTCTGCGTAAATGCTGACGGAGTCATCCGTGTGGCCGGGAGCGTACAGCGCCTGCAGGCGGCCGGTACCCAGGGCGATCTCATCATTATCCTTGAGCCTGCAGTCCGCCACTGCCGAGACCGCTTTCTCGTGCATCAGGACAGGCGCATGGAACCGTTTTTTCAGTACTGCGGCCAAAGAAAAATGGTCCGCGTGCGTATGCGTATCCAGGATATACGCAAGATGCAGCCGGTTTTTCTCCAGATACGCAGCATACTCCTCCAGCAAACTGATGTGCGGATCGATGATCAAGGCTTCCTGCTGGGAGCTGAGGATATACGAATAACAACTACCGGCACTCAATTGTTTTATACAAAGGTCTGCCGCCATACGCCTCCTCCTATCCTTGCGCTCGATGTTAGGGCCTTTTCGCCAGCTCTTTGCGGTTACTCCGGCGCAGGGCCTTGGCCATCCGGTCATAGGCCTCCTGCGGCGTGGCCCCTTCGGTCAGGTGGTCGCAGCATACCGCGGCGTAACCTTGGCGGTTCTTTATCTTGAATGTCTTGACTTGCAGGTGTCCTATCTTCATGGCGCCTATTATACAAGCTAAAGCAGGCTGATGCAATCGCCCTTTTCTTTTTTCGCTCCGCCGGAAGCAGCCTGCGCCTTGTAGCGCCGGGCTACCCGGGCAATATCGCGCTGGTTCATATACCGAGTTTCAAAATCGACCCCCGGCGACAGATACAGCGGCCGGCGCCGGTTGCGCAGGCGGATACCGTATTTTTCCGGGTCATCCGTCATATCCGTGCCGAAGAACAGGAGCAGTTGCTGGCCTGCGGAATTTCCGGCGATCTTTACGCCCAGTTTTTTCAGGAAATCAAGCGTCTGCATGCAGGAAGCAACGGTCTGCTGCGGCAAGCCGTAGAGAGTAAATACCTCTGCGCGCATCCCCAGATCTTGCGTAAGGGTAACGGCCCTGGCGAACTGCCGCAGGTCGATCGGTTTATTGACGGCGCGGTGTACCGCCTGGTCCACGGATTCAAGGCCATAGGCAATATGGCTTACGCCGGCTCGGGCCATAAGCTTCAAAAGCTCTTTATCAACCTGGTCCGCCCTTGATTCGCACCATATCTCGACCTTCCAGCCCTTTTTGATGATACCGCGCATGATCTGCGCGGAGCGCGCACGGTTGTAGGTAAAAGACGGGTCGGCAAAAAAGAACCGCTTGATGCCGGAGTCAACGCAGATACGCATATCCTCCAGCACCCGGCGGACCGAGTGCGCCCTGACCGTATAGCCAAAGGCGCGCGGCGTATAGCAAAAACCGCAGTTAAAACAGCACCCCCGCGAAGTAAGCATCGTTGCGGCCTTATGGTCCGCCAAATTGAACGCGCCGGTCTGGTACGGCGAGGCAAAGTCATCGAGATCGCGGATCAGCGGCGCAGGCGCAGTCGCAAAGAAAGAGCCGCGTTTTCTGAACACGATGCCTTTTACTTTTTCGAGGCTGCCTCTGCGGCAAAGGCAGCTGACCAGTTTCGGCATCACCGTCTCCCCCTCTCCTGTAACCATGATATCTACTGCCGGCATCTGCCTCAGGGCCTGCCCGGGCATGTGCGTTACCTGCGGCCCTCCGATAACCACGGTTATGCCGGGGTCGATTATTTTGATGAGCCTTGCCAGCTGTAGGGCAATGCGAATGTTGGCCTGGTATACCGAGAAACCTACGAGCTGCGGTTTGAAATCAAGGATAAAGTTGGTGATCGACTGGCCGAGGCCAGGGGTGATCCGGTCGATCTCGGCAAGGGCGGTTTCCACGCGGTGAGCGGATAAGCTTGCGGCGATGTAACCGAGGGAAATGGGAAAAAGGTCGCCGCCGGAAGGGGGCAGATTAAAAAGCAATACACGCGGTCTCATGTGCGTTTAATATCCGAATGGATTGCCCAGGCCGCTGGGGTCCCAGGCATCCTGGCCGCTTGCCAGGTTAGACTGCAGGATGAGGGTAAACGCTACCGGCGACGAAGGAGGCTTGCCGCTGCCCCCGGAGCAGCCGGCACCGGTACAACGCGTTGCGGTCATGGTGACTACCGGGTCGTTGACGGAAACATCGTACCAGAAATAATGCGACCCGCGGCAGGCCCCTGCGGCGTTACCCGGGACCTGATCGTTGTTGGTGCCGATCCCTGCGGCTGAGGCGGTAAAGGTATTAATGGTGCCGTACTCCATACGGTGGCTTATCGCCCGCTTGCGCAGGTAGCTTAAAATGCTGCGCGCTTCGGCTCCGCGCATCCTTTCGATAGTCGCGGTGTACTTAGGAAAACCGGTTACCGCCAATACCCCCACGATGACCACGACGGACACTAACTCTAATATAGTAAAGCCGATCTTCTTCATTTTTACTTTTTTGAGCCGGCTCACATCCCGGGGAATCCCTGGAAGACCGCCTGATAATACGAGATCAAAGACTCAAGCGACCTGACAAACGCAACCCCCAGATAATAGCTCAAGACAACAACGATCACGCTCGTGATCACCTTGGCCTTACGGCTGAAACGCGGGTTGCACCAAAGCAGCGGCAATGCAAACGGCCCGACGCTTAAGAATGCGATGACCAGCGCAGATGTTTTATGGTACCACTTTTTCGGAGTCTGATCGGTCAACATATTATAGTATGTATTATAACATCATTTGCCAAAAAAAACATGGCAGGCTTTTGTAAGCCTGCCATGCCTGTAGGTAACCTTGCTGCTGTTCTTATTTTTCCAAATGGATCGAGATTGCCTCGTTTCCGACTGTTGCCATGCGGTATTTGAGCTTTGCCTTTTGGCCGCTTTGAATCTTATCCATGGCGATCGGCTTGCCGTCCGCATCATAGGCGGTCGTGGTGGCCTTGATGATGGCCGTGACTTCCTTGCCGCTTGCCTCTTTTATCGTGATCGTGGCAGGGGTACCCTTTGCCGTATCGGCTGCGGTTATCGCGCCGATGGTACCGGTCGCCATATGATGATCGGCTACCTGAGGCTTTGCCTGATGGGTGGCCGCAGGCGCTGTGGGCTGCTGGGCAAGGCATAACGACGCAACGCACATAACGGCGAATAACGCAAGAAATAGTTTTCTCATCTGTCCTTCTCCTTATTTCTGCTCTGCCTGCTGGTCGGTCTTCTTTTTCGGCTTACGATGTTTCTTGGCTTTTTTTGATTTTTCTTTACCTTTGGCCTGGGTCGTATCGGTTGTCCCGGTCGTGCCTGAAGGCGTAGTCTGGGCAAAACTTGCCAGCGAGAAACACCCTATCATCGCTACTGCAAGGAATGCAATAAACAGCTTCTTCACGCGCATCACCTCCTTTACGTTAGTCAGAAGTATACTACGCGCATGATTAAGGGAGGATTAAGCTTATATTAAAAAAAATTAATCTTTACGGGCGGGATACAGGCAGGCACACGGTGAACGTACTTCCCTGGTATGCGGCGCTGGCAACGCGGATACTCCCCCTGTGCGCCTCGGCGATAGACTTGGCAATGCTCAAACCCAATCCGAACCCGCTGCTGCTGCGGGATTTGTCGACACGGTAAAAACGGTCGAAGATATAGGGAAGCTCCTCTTGCGGGATGCCTTCGCCGGTATCGCGTATCAGGACTTCGACCTCGGCTGCTGTTTTGGCGACGCGGATCTCAACTTCGCCGGCAGAAGGGGTATACTTTATCGCGTTATCGACGATATTCAACAGGAGCCGCCGCAGCTTTTCTTCGTCGCCGTCGACAATGACATCGTCCTGGGAGGATACGATGAACTTGATATGCTTTTGCGCCGCTAAAAGCTCCATATCATCCGCCACGCGCCGGACCAGGCTGCTCAAATCCAGCTTCTTCATATCCAGGCTGATCGCATTCTTGTCAAAGCGCGCCAGCATGAGCAGGTCTTCGACGATATGGGTGATCCGGTTGATCTCTTCAAGGTTGCTGCGCAAGACCGTTTCGTATTCCTCTTTCGAGCGCATGCGCCGCAGGGCCACTTCCAGCTGGCCCTTTAACACGGCCAGGGGCGTTTTGAATTCATGGGTAATGTCTTCAAGGAACTGCCTTTGCGAGGTAAAGGCATGGTCGAGCCTTTCGAGCATCGCGTTAAAGGTATCGGCAAGCCTTCTGATCTCGTCTCTTGTGTCCGGTATGGCGATCCTCAGTTTCAGGCTTTCGGCAGTTATCTGATGGATGGTCTGCGTCATCCGATCAACTGGCCTGAGGGCGATCTTGGCCAGGAACACGCCGAGTATTCCGGTAATGAATACCACCAGCGGCAGGAGCACGAACAGTATAAGGCGCATATTCTGCAACGTCGATTCGATATACGTCAATTGAGTCGCAACCTGGACGATATAGGCCACCTTGCGGTTTTCGATCACGGGAAGCGTGAACATGCGCAGCATCACGGGCCTGCCCGCCAAAGAGGATACGCGCAGGGTATCGTAATGCATTTTCCCTTCCAGGACATGCTGAAACGCCTGGCGAGAGATCGTGGCGATATTCGGGATATCTTTCGAGGAAACGATATGCCTGCCTTGCGCGTCGAAGATCTGCACTACGATGCTGAGCAAATTGGGGTCGGCTGATTCCTCCTCTACCCAGCGCTGGGCGATCTTGGCGAAATTGGCATTATTGATCTTGGTGAAGACATCCCCCCTGATGCCATCCTGGGCCGCCTCGATCTTTTCCGCTTCCCAATAGGTATCGACGGAGCTAGAGATGCCCTGGGCCCTCAAGCGCAGCACCGAATCGACGTCCGCGCACAGCCTTTTATTGACGGCGTGGTACAGCAGGGCGCTGAACACCGAAAGCGTTACCGCCAGCAAAAGCATGTACCAGAGGATGATTTTGAAACGGATGGAACGCGTGAGCATGTTATTCTTTGAGCGTATAACCGCGCCCGCGCACGGTCAAAAGCAGCTGCTTCTTGAAGCCCCGGTCGATCTTGTTGCGCAGGTGATTGACGTAGACGTCAATGACGTTGGTGAGCGTATCGAAATGAATATCCCAGACGTGCTCCGACAGCATCGTCCGGGTCACGACACTGCCGGTATTACGCATAAAATACTCAAGCATCGCGTATTCTTTGGCGGTCAGATCGATCTGCCTCCCGGAGCGAACGACCTTGTGGCTTACGACGTCTAGCGTAAGGTCTGCGACGGCAAGCACCGTTGCCGAAGCGGAAACGTTTTTGCGCAAAAGCGCGCGGATCCGCGCCAGCAGCTCCTCGAACGCAAAAGGCTTGGTCAGGTAATCATCGGCCCCGGCATCCAGGCCCCTTACTTTATCTTTTACCGTATCTTTTGCGGTAAGCATGAGGATGGGCGCAGGGACCTTTTCGTGCCTTAGCTTCTTGCACAAGGTGATGCCGTCGACCTTCGGAAGCATCAGGTCAAGGATGAGCAGGTCGTATGTTTCGGTGGCGGCTAAAAAATCCCCCTCCTGGCCGTCCGCGGCCACATCGACGCTGTACCCCTCTTCTTTTAATCCGCGCTTGATGAAATCGGCGATCTTTTTCTCATCTTCGACAAGAAGGATGCGCATGAAGCCTCCCTACAATTAAACGGCAATAGCCGCATCCGCGGTTTTTGCCTTCTTCAGCAGCGCGACCAGCGGCAGGATGCACAGCATGATCACCGTAGAAACGAAAAATGCGTCGACAAAAGCCGCCATGTTGGCCTCCCGCAGGAGCCTTTGGTAGATAGCGCCGTCAACTGCCGTCTGGGCGGGTATGCCTTTTGACTGAAGTATGGCTATCGCCTTGTGCGCGCTTATTTGATAGCGCAGGTCGAACGGAGTAAGGTGTTCGATAAAGCGCGCCTGATGGAACTGGCCGCGCTGGGCAAGGAGCGTCGTCACAAAGGCAACGCCGAAACTGCCGCCTAAGTTCCTCAGGAGATTGAAGATGCTGGTGGCATTGCCCATCTCTTCTTTCCTGATCGTAGAAAGCGTCATATTGACCAGGGCGATAAAAAGCAGCCCCATCCCCACGCCCATAATGATCCTTGGCCAGGCAACCGCATCGAAATCGACGGAAAGATTAAAACGGGTCATCATAAAGGTAGAATACGCCGAAACCAGGACCCCGGATACCAGCACCCACTTGGGGTTGATCCTGGTGATAAGCTTGCCGGCGGTGGGCATCGCGAACAACGTCGCAACGCCTCCGGGCGCAAGCGCCAGCCCCGCAAGCATAGCGTTATACCCCATCAGCTCCTGAAGGTACAGCGGGATGAGGACGATGCTGCCGAAAAGCACGAAAAACGCGCTGAATTGGATGATATTGCCGGAGGCAAAGGAAAGGTTCTTAAAGACCCTCAAGTTGACCACCGGCTCCGGGCTCTTTAACTCCACGATGACAAAAAGGATGAGGCAGACGGCCGAGAGTATCGCCAGCCGCACGATGAAGCCGGAGGAAAACCAATCTTCACGCTGCCCCTTGTCCAGGACCACCTGCAGGCAACCTAAGCCCACCGTGATCAGGGACAACCCCCAATAGTCGATCTTGGCCTTGATCCTCTTGAGATACGGAGGGTCCTGTATGAAAAGCATGATCATAATGATAGACAGTATGCCGATAGGGATGTTGATGTAAAAGATCCAGTTCCATGACCAGTTATCGGTGATCCAGCCGCCGAGGATCGGGCCGACGATGGGGCCGAACATGACGCCGACGCCGAAAAGCGCCATGGCCATGCCGTGCTGAGCCGCAGGAAAGGTCTCCAGGAGTATGGCCTGGGAGATCGGCTGCAGTGCCCCTCCCCCTGCCCCCTGCAGGATCCGGAAAAATATGAGCATGGTCATGGTGCGTGCAGACCCGCACATAAAAGAGCTCAAGGTAAAAAGCCCCACGGAAAAAATAAGGTACCTCTGGCGGCCGAACACGCGGGAAAGCCATCCGGCAATGGGGATAATGATGGCGTTCGACACCAGGTAGGCGGTGATCGTCCAGGTAGACTCATCCAGGCCCGCGGAAAGGCTGCCGCGGATGTGGCCGAGGGAGACATTGACTACCGAGGTATCGATAACCTCAATGAGGGTGGGGAGTATGACGGATAGGGCAACGAGCCATTTATTCATTTCCGGTGAGTATGGTCGCCACACAGGACATGCCGATACGCAATACGTGCCGCTCGTCCGAGGCCTTGTCGAGGACGATCTTCACGGGTATCCTCTGGACGACTTTCACATAATTACCCAGGGCATTCTCGGGAGGAAAAAGAGAAAAGACGGCGCCGGTGCCTGCCATAAGGCTGTCGACCTTGCCGGTAAAGACCTTGCCGGCGTACGTATCGACTTTTATCCTGACCGGCTGGCCGCGCCGGACGTTCCTTAATTGCGTCTCTTTATAATTCGCGATCACCCAGATATCATCCAAAGCGACCACTGCCATCAGGGGCTGGCCGGGCTGGACCTGGTTGCCTGCTTCAACGGATTTATTCGTGACATAGCCGTCGGCAGGCGCAAAAAGCCTGGCATAACCGAGGGCGAGCTGCGCGATCTTCACTGCCGCATCCCTCTGCGTGACGAGGGATTCCTCCAACCCTTTAAGGGAGTTTGCCTTCGCGAGCTGTTCCTTCGCCGCTTTTACCTGCGCGGCCGCAAGCGCGTATGCGGTCGTGGCCTTTTCGTATCTTTCCTTGGTAATAACCTCTTCCTTGAAGAGCGCATCCGCTCTCTGCTTATCCAGGGAGGCTTGCTGGAGCGTCACTTCCTGAATCTCCAGGTTTGCCATCGCCGCCTTTATGCTTGCGTCGGCATCAAGAAGCCGCGCCTGCTCGGCGCTGAGGACCGCCTGCGCCTCTTTAACGCCAAGCTCGTAATCCGCCGGGTCGAGCTCAACGAGCAGGTCCCCTTTTTTGACGGGCTGATTATCATTGACGGCGACTTTCATCACCGTGCCGGCGACTTTGAACGATATGCTGTGTACCCGGCCGGCGACATACGCATCATCGGTGGTGATCCGGGTGAGGCCGTGCACAAGGTATACGCCCAGGAATACGAGGAAACAGGCGAGCGCCAAGCCGACCAGGAAAACGAGTTTTTTATTGCGGGGGAGAGTCATCTTTTTTATTGTCTTTCATTGTATCATAAATCAATGCTAAATCAATTCCCATGGAATACATGAGTTTGGCGTAATTGCGTTTCAGCTCGTAATCGGCGCGATAAAAATTAGTGTGCGCGCCTGTCTGCATGGCGATCGCTTCCAGCACGTCCGTGGTCGTGGCTGAGCCTTCGGCATACCGCAAGCGGTTGACACGCACGTTCTCCTGCGCCTGCTCCAGGGCGCCTTTGGCTACCTCCGCCTTTTCCCGGGCGTCGCTTAACCCCAGGTAGCTATCCTCGACCTCGAATTTGATATCCTCCAGGAGCTTGTCCCGCTGCACCTGAAGCCGCTTCTGCCGGGAACGCTCCTTGAAAGCCTCCGCTCTCCAGGCCCATCCGTCAAAGATGTTTGCCTTGGCGCCTATATTGACGTAGGCGTTATTTTCATGCACCTGGTACTTATTCTGCGCGTACTCATAGCCGCCATCGGCATATACGCTCGGATAATTTCCTGCCTTTCTTGCGGCTTCAGCAAGGACCGAGGCCTTGAGCTGATCGGTAATGATCTCTATCTCCGGCCTTTCCGCCTGGGCGGTTTTCAGGGTCTCTTCGAGGCCGGGGACCGCGGGGATCCCCATATCAATATCCTGAACCCGGATCTTTTCTCTCAACGGCAATGCCAGGATGTTGTTCAGATTGAACGCCGCGGTTTCCCTGGCGTTGCGTGCCGCAATAAGCTTCTGTTTTGCGTCGGCAAGCCGCACCTGCGCGGGCAACAGGTCGTTCTTGGTGGCTGCGCCTTGCTCATACAGGTGCCCTACGTCTTTTTGGTATGCGCTCAGGCTGTCTACTTCTTTTTCTGCGACCAGGATCATCTTCTGGGCTTCCAGGAAGTCAAAATAGGCGGTGACGAACTCAAGGACCGCCAGCTTTTTGACGGCCGCGATATTAGCCTGGCTGGCGCCTACCAGGGCCTTGGCTGCCCTGTAGTCGGAGAAGCTCTTGCCGAAGTCAAACAGCGTTTGATACACATCGAACCCGTATGAGAACGACTTTTTTTCTGCGGTATTGACTTCCTGAGAGCCGAACCTTGACGCCGGCTGTTTGGAAAGAAAACCCTGCTGCAGGGAAACGCTGACGTGCGGAAGAAGCGCGGAGCGCGCCAGGAGAGAATCCTGGAAAGCCATGTCCTTATCCGTAAGGGACATCCTGACCAGGCGGCTGTCCTTAAGCACGATACGGATGCCGTCGGAGATGGTGACCAGCCTGCCCTCTTGCGCAACATCTTCTGCGCAGGAAGCGGTCCGGCATGCTGCCACCAGGGAAAGAATGCACACCAATGCGCGCACTATGCTCATAGCGGTATATTTCATTATAACATTATCCCAAAGATTTTGCATTGACTTATTGCGACTTACGTTATACATTAAATAAAAATGGCGCGTACAATAACACCACAGGAAAAAAGGGTCGTTTTCAAAAATTTCATATCCCTCTCTTCGCTACAGGGCATCAACTACCTCCTGCCGATCCTCGTCTTGCCCTACCTCATCAGGATCATCGGGCCGGAAAAATTCGGCCTTATCGCCTTTGCCCAGGCTTTCGTGCAGTATTTCATGATCATGACGGACTACGGCTTCAGCCTCTCCGCAACCAGGCAGATCGCCATCTGCCGGGCAAACCAGAAAAAGGTCTGTTCGATCTTTTCCTCGGTCATGACGGTAAAGATCATCCTGTCGATGCTCTGTTTCCTGATGCTGCTGGCCATCATCCAATTCATCCCCCGGTTCCGGGCCGACTGGGCGGTATATATGCTGAGTTTCGGCGCGGTGCTGGGCAACACGCTGTTCCCCGTCTGGTTCTTCCAGGGCAAAGAAAAGATGTTTTACATCGCCATCATCAACATTATCGGCGGCATCATCTATGCGGTGTGCATCATCCTGCTCGTACGCACGCCCGAGGATTACCTGTGGGTGCCGCTGCTGAATTCCGCATTTTTCATCGTGACGGGCATCCTGGGCCTTTATGCCGCTTTCAGGAAATTCGGGCTGGAATTCATCTTGCAGACTTACGAAGACCTGCATCAGGAATTCAAGGCGGGCTGGAGCATCTTTATCTCGATCGTAGCCATCAATGCCTACACCGCCAGCCGCGTGTTCGCCGTAGGCCTGCTGACCAACAACGTCCTCACCGGCTATTATTCGATCGCCGAAAAGATCGCCGGCTTCAGCCAGGCGTTCCCCCTTGATTCGCTCTCCCAGGCCGTCTATCCGCGCCTGAATAAAATTTTCGCAAAGAACAGGCTCCGGGCATTAAAACTGATGCGCAGGATCCAATGGGCCACTACCTTCGGCTACCTGGTGACGCTGCCCATAGCGTTTGTGGCCGCGCCCTGGATCGTCAACATTATCTGCGGCCAGACCTATCCTGAGGCAGTGATGGCGTTGAGGTTATTATTGTGCGCGGTGTTTTTTGTAGGCGCCAACGCTTTCCAGGTACAGTTCTTGCTGGTCTGCGGCAGGGCGGATCTATATTCAAAACTGCATGTCGCCGCAGCGATAGTAGGATTGCCGCTCATTTTCCTTTGTATCTACCTGTGCTCTTACCTGGGCGCTGCCATCTCGACGATAATCCTGGAAACTGCGATCATCATCGCGACCACCCGGATGCTTAAGAGGCTGGTTGCTGCCGGCTTTCCTGCCCGTTCATAACCCCGTCGACTTGATTACTTTTTGTATGGCTTCGGCTGAATTCTTAAGCGCTGCCTGCTCTTGGGCAGAAAGTTCAAGCTTCAGGACTCCCCTTACGCCGGCCTTATTGACCACCGCAGGAAGGCTTATGTATAGATCCCCGCCTATGCCGGGGTAATCTTCTGCCAGGGATGAGACGGGCAGGATGGCGTTCTCATCATGGAGGATCGCCTGGGTTATCCTTACCAGCGAAAGGCCGATGCCGTAAGAGGTCTCCCCTTTTCTCTCGATGATCTTATACGCAGAATCCCGCACCTGATCGAAGATCTGCCCTAACTCCTGGGCCGGCCGGCAGGTATGGTTGTACCCACAGAGGGAGCAGTAGTTCTTCAGGAACATGCCGCCTATCGTAGCATTGCTCCAGGCCGCGAATTCGCTGTCGCCGTGCTCTCCCAGGATATACGCATGGACATTGCGGGGGTCGATCCGGCAGTGTTCGGCCAGAAGGAACCTGAACCTGGCGGTATCCAGGACCGTCCCCGAACCGATCACCTCCCGCGCGGGCTTGCCGGACAACTTGTATGCGGCATACGCCAGGACATCCACCGGGTTCGATACCACCAGCAGGATCGCCGAAGGGGCGTATGCGACGATCTGCGGTATTATCTTGCGGTATATATCCACATTATCTTTTGCAAGCTCAAGCCGGCTCTGCCCGGGGACCTGCTTCCTGCCCACGGTGATGACGACCAGTTCCGCATCCTTCATATCGGGGTAATCTCCGGCAATGATCTCCACCGGAGAAATGTACGGGGCGCCATGGGACAAGTCCATGACCTCCCCTTCGAGCCTTTTCTTGTCAAGGTCGGTAATTACCACGCTGCGGGCAAGCCCCTTCATAACCAGGGCATACGCGTAGCGCATCCCCACGTTTCCGCAACCGACAATGGCTACCTTATTCATATCGTAACGCCTCGATCGGATCAAGTTGTGACGCCTTGCGGGCCGGCCAGAGCCCGAATATCATCCCTACGGCCAAAGAGAAGGTAGTGGCCAGGAGTACCGAAGACAGAGAGACCTTTACCGCCCATTTCGCAAAGATAGTAATGAGCACCGCTGCTCCTCCGCCTAACAAGATGCCGGTGATGCCTCCCAGGAATGACATCAATACGGATTCGATAAGGAACTGCACCATGATATCCTTGTTGCGCGCGCCGATCGCCTTGCGCAGCCCGATCTCGCGCGTGCGCTCCGTGACCGACACAAGCATAATATTCATGATGCCTATCCCGCCGACCAGAAGCGATATCGCGGCGATCGCACCCAGCAACAAGGACATCGTTTTGGTGGTGGTTTCCAGGGTATTCTTGATGTCCGCCATGTTCCTGGTTTGAAAGGAATCCTGCTCGTCCTTGGTGACGAGATGGTGCTGCTTGATGATGATCCGGGAGATGCTCTCCTGGAGCCCCTCTATCGCCTGAGGGCCGGTTGCCTCTACGGAGATCGAATCAAGGTACTCCTTCCCGAAAACCCGGTACATAGCGGTAGTCACGGGGATGATCACCGTATCGTCCTGATCGCGGAAACCGGTCGCGCCTTTTTCCGGCAGTATCCCGATGACTTTAAAATTGATGAGGTTTATCTTTATGGTCTCCCCGATGGGGTTGACGTCCCCGAAGAGCTGTTTTACTACCGTCATCCCCAATACCGCAACCTTATCCCTGCGCTTGAGCTCTTCATCGGTAAAGAACCTTCCTACTACCGGAGTGGCGGCGCGCATGGGGGCATAGGTGACGCTATCGCCCTCGACCTGGGTAGCCCAGTTATTGTTCTCGTATACGAGCTGCCCCCTGCCGCTGACCGACGGATTTACCCTTTTTACCTGGCCGGACAGTTTTTCGATGGCCGCCACATCCTGGAAGGTAAAACGCGTTACCGATCCGGCGCCGGAAGATATGCCGTGGAGCCTTGAGGAACCCGGCATGACGATGACCAGGTTCGACCCTAACGAAGAAAGCTGCTGTTCGATCGATTCTTTGGCCCCGGTGCCCACGGCAAGCATGGCGATAACCGCGGCAACGCCGATGAGGATCCCCAGGATCGATAGGAAGGAACGCATCTTATGGGATACCATTGACTGGCCTGCCTGGCGCAGGTACTCCAAGAACGGGGTCTCTCTTGCCTTTCTTTCTTTCCTGGACAACACCGTATCGATGACTTCATCCGCCCTGCCTTCGTCGGAGGAAACTGCCTGCGTGCCCTGCTTGAGGTCGGAGATCAGTTTTCCGTCCAGCACGCGGATAACGCGCGTGGCATGCACGGCCATCTCATTCTCATGGGTCACCATGATGATGGTCTTGCCCTTTTTATTCAGGTCTTTAAGGATGCCGATTATCTCTTCCTTGCTTTTGGAATCGAGGTTGCCGGTCGGCTCGTCCGCAAAGATGATCAAAGGGTCGTTCACCAGGGAACGGGCGATCGCCACCCTCTGCTGCTGGCCTCCGGAGAGCTCGTTCGGCCGGTGCTGGACCCTGTCCGCCAGGCCCACTTCTCCCAGCCGCTGCCGGGCCGCATCTTTTAAATACTGCTTGCCGGCATACACCAGGGGCAGGCAGGCATTCTCCATCGCGGTCATGCGCGGCAACAGGTGGAATTGCTGGAATACGAAACCGACGATGCGGTTGCGTATGGCAGCCAATTCGTCATCAGACAGCCCGTTAAGCTTCTTCTGTCCCAGGTAATAATCCCCCGTATCGGGCCGGTCAAGCAGGCCTAATACATGCATGAGCGTAGATTTTCCAGAGCCCGAAGGCCCCATGATCGCTACGAACTCTCCTGCGGAGATCTTCAGGGAAACATCCTGGAGGGCTTTGACTTCTTCCGAGCCCATGCGGTACGTTTTGGAAATGTGTTTTAATTCGATCATTATCTTCTGCGCGCAGGCAAAAACGGATTGCTCCCCGTACTGCCGCTTTTGGGAAGCACGTATTTCTTCGACTTGGTGACTATGCGGTCGTCCTTGCTGAGCCCGGAAACGACCTCGACGTTCCTATCGTCGGATATCCCCAGCTTAACCGGCGTCTTGACCGGTTCGGCGCTGCCCTCTTGCCTGAGAAAGACGTAATCTCCGCCCTTTTCCCGGGTTAGCGCATCCACGGGGATAAGCAAGATATCCTCCTTGTCCTGGTCGATGAAATCCACCGTAGCATTCATCCCCGAACGGAAAAAAGGCGGCACTTTCTCGACAGACAGGTCCACCTGGTAGATAGTCACGTTATTGACGGTCTGTGACTCATAATAAATATGCTCGACCGAAGCATGTATCTTTGTTTCCGGATAGGCATCGAGGGTAATGGCCGCTTTTTGGTCGGGCTTGATCTTGCCGATATCCGTCTCGTCAACCTGGGCGCGCACGATCAGATGGTCGGACAAAACCACCACTGCGTCGGAGGTAGTCACGGTTTGCCCGGGCTGCGTGGTAGCAACGATCACTTCGCCGTCGATGGGCGCCAGAAGCGCGATCGGCTTATAGGTATCCTGCCAGTATTTCAGGGCCTGCTCTCCCTGGCCCCTAGCCGCATCCAGAAGCGCAGCCCTGTCGGTAGAGCTCATCCAGGCCAAAGGCTGGCCGGTCTTTACGTCCTGGCCCTCTTGGACCAGCATCTGCTCGACCCTGCCGTTTACCGGAGGCTTCACCTCCAGGCGGTTCTTGGGAAGGACCGTCCCCGTACACGAAATGAAGGTCCGGATCGAGCCGATAAAGGGGCTCATTTCTTTAGTGAGCTCTCTGGATGCCTTTTCCTGCCTTATTTTTACCGCCCACAATGAGGCGGCGGCCAGAACGGCTGCGAGCGTAAGGAACAATCCTATTTTTTTAGTCCGCATATTCTAACGTTTCTCCTTTCGCCTGGATCCAATTCGCCTCGGCAAGCAACGCGTTTGCCTGGGCGTTCAGAAAAGTCTTTTTTGCGCTGACCAGGTCATCTTCGATGATCGTCCAGTTATCAAACTGGATCAACCCCAGGGAATACTGCGCCTCGGCGATGGTGGCGCGCTCTTGCGCGGCGGACAAGAACTTTCTTTGCACCTCTACCGTCTCCAGGGCATCTTGAAGCCCTGCCCAGCCCTGTTGGAGCCCCAAGAGCACGCCGTCTCTTGCGCTACGCTCATTTTCCCTGGCCTGGTTATACAGGGCCTGGGCCTGCTCTACTTCTGCCAACCTCAGGCCGCCTTCGAATATCGGAAAGGACAAAGTAAGCCCCGCATCCCAGGCGTCGTCCTGGGGAGGCCAATGAGAACCGAGCCGGTTGGCCCCTGCCTGTACCGAGGCCTGGGGAAAGAAACTGGCCTTGGCCGACTGGATACCGAAAGCAGCCGCATTCGTCTGGGCGGCAAACTTGCCCAGTGATGGATTGTTCTTGGCCAAAGCTTCAAAGTCGGGCTCCTGAAGCACGGTATCGCTTACCCTGAATTCGCCGTTAACGCGCAGCGGAGAAAATGCGGCCCTGCCTATCTCTTTAATGAGGCCCCTTTGGGCGACCTCCAGCGTTCTCTTAGCCTGGGAGATCTCATATTGCGCCTCGGCCAAGTTTGCCTCCGCGGTCAAAAGCGCTCCCTTGTGTTCGATGCCGGATGTATAGCGCAGCGTGATCAGCTCTAGGTTGCTTCTTCTGATCTTAAAGATGTCGTCGGTAATATTGAGTAATTCCTGTGCGCGCAGCACATTTATGAAAGCGGTGCGCAGGCGCAAGCGTACGCCGGATGAGGTAAACTTATAGTTATACTGGGCGGCTTTTACGGTTTCGGCGGCTGAGCGTACGTTATTGGCGGTCTTTGACGCATCGAATAAAAGCTGCTGGCCGGATACCCCGTAGGAATAGCTGTTTTGCGTGCCGCTTCCCGAGGATTTTGAGGAAGTTTTGGAGGTAGACACGCCCAGGTCGCTGTTTATTTGAGGCAGAAGGGCGCTTACGACAACCTTCTTGCCGGCTACGGCCTGTTTTACGCTCTCCTGGGCCGAGATCAGGTCCGGGTGGTTCTTCGCCGCCTCTCTGATGCAATCCTGCCAACTCAAGGTCTCTTCGGCGCAGGCGCCTCCAGCGCACAAAAAGAAAACCAGGCCGCAGGCCGTACATATCAGGCGATAGTTACGCGTCATGGCGTTTATTCTTTCTTAGGGACCTTAGCTTCTAAATGCGATATAAGCTTTGCCGCCTTCTCCAGGAACTGGCTGAAATCCTTTGCAGGCATCATGCTGATGATCTTTTTATCGAGCTTCGCAAAAACCATCAGCTCGTCACCCGACTTGATATGCAGCGCCTTGCGCAGCTGGGCCGGGATGACCAGTTGCCCCCGTTCGCCGACGGTTACCGGGCCGTAGGCCTTTCCCTTAAAAATGGCATGCATGCATTCTCCTTTGCTATGCGTGTATGCAATGTATGAAATGTATGATATATCATATTTATCTGTTTGTCAAGAGGCAACTTTCCCGCGGCTTTATTTACCGGGGTAGCCTACGGTCTGGGCCAGGATCACCTTCTGCTCGGGGCGCAGTTTCATGGCATGGGCCAATGCCGGCTTGTCAAGCCAGCCGCGTACGACCGTTGCCAGCCCTTCCGAAGCGCAAAACAGGTACACGTTCTGGCTGATGAAGCCCGTATCGCATGCCGCAGAAAGCTCGGCGCTGTCGGCCGACAATCTTGTCATCCTGGAGGTATCCGCCACATACACCAGGTTCACGGGTGCGTCTTTCACAAAAGGCTGCAGGCCGGTCAGCGAACGCAGGTCCCCTGCGACAACCGGCGTAAGGGTATTGGCCTTTGCGTCAAACAAATACACCGCATCTGCCTTGGCCACGTATATGTCGATCTCCTGCATATCCATGGTCGAAGGAGCGGTCCTGCCCCCTGAGGCAGGGCGGTTAATGCCGTATGCCGCCCACAACAGGTTCGCCAGGACCTGCGGCGGCAGCTCTTTGGGGCCGAACTCGCGCGTACTCTTCCTTTGCTTTAACGCCTGCATCAGTGGCGTGCCGCCTTCGGTTACCGGGTCGGGAAGCCGGACAGATTTTGCCTCCTGCGCGCAGCATACCGCAGAATAAACGTACAGGGCCGCCAAGACAATGCTGATAGCCGGGATCATGTGTCTTTTCATGTTGGTTCTCCTTTTTTTATTATTATAATCCTGCCTTGCTATAATGCAATGAATTTGGGCGGCCGGAAACGGCCCGAGGAGAGAAGCTTAGGAAGGAGAAGCAACACGAAGAGTAAAGAAAAAATTCCGATATAGGCTTTTTTCCTGCTGAGTGGCTGGATAACGGGGGTTCCCGAAGCTATTTTCTTTATTGCGGAGGCGTGAATATCCAAATCGCCTCCGTGCTCCGGGCAGCTACGATGAAACGTCCCGGAAACCTCCACGATATCTCCTTTTCTTTGATAATCTCCCACATAAGAGATATCCCGGATCAGTTCCTTGGGGGCCCAAACCCCGATCGCAATATGACCGTCATTCACGTGCAACCATGCATGGTCGCCGCGCACCATGATATCGCCTATAACCTCGCCTTTATAGGCAACGGCCTTTCCGTCATGCCCTTTGGCATTATTCAGCAGGTCCAGGCTTCCCGTTGCCTGGGCATGGCAGTCATGGCTAAAAAAAACAAGCCCCGCGCAAACGACAGCGGATAGAACAAGCCTTTTCACCTTTATCTTCCTTTCACAAAAGCCGCAAGAAACCCGATAAGCGCAAAAACCGACATCAACTCCAGTCTGCCTGCCCACATTTCAACGATATAGGTCACCTTCAGGACCGCCGGCATGCCCGTATCGGTTATCCCGCAGGATAGGCCGACATTGCCGGCCGCAGACGTTGATTCAAATAGGGATTCCAGGAAGGGGTATCCCGATGCTACGCCTACAAGGGTACCCAGGCCGTAAAGGACACAATACCCCAGGGTAACAAGCAGTACTGCGCGCACCTGCTTATCTTCGACAAAAGTGGTTTTTATATGGTGGAACCTTTGCGTAACGACGGCATTTGGCGAAAGCATGGTGCTCTTTATATCTTGCCTGAATGCCTTATAAATGATCCCTACGCGTAGCATCTTAACGCCGCCTGCCGTAGAACAAGCGCATCCTCCCAGGCCCATGGCGATGATGATCCCCGTCAAGGCCAAATCCCCCCACTCCTTAATGAACTGCTGGGCATATATCGTCATGTAGCCGGTAGTAGTTTGGCCGGATACGATCTGAAAGAACCCCTTGCGGAATAATATCATGCCCCCCGAACAAACGCCCCCCTGTTTTAGGCCTGCCATGGTAATCAAGGTGACGAGCATCGTAATAAGCAATAATGTCCGCGTCTCGATATTCTTCCAGACTTCTTTGAAATTTCCCGTCCACACCTGATAATGCAAATTAAAATTGAATGACCCGATCACCATGAAGAAGATCGTAACGATCTCAAACAGCAAACTATGGTAGTAAAGGATGTTCGGCGATTGCGGGGCAAAGCCGGCGGTATCAAAACCAGCCATAAAAATGCAGGCGGCGTGGAAAAATGCGCTTTGCGACCGCAACCCTATAGACAGCCCGACCAGGCCCAACACAATGGTCCCCAGGACCAAATACACGATGCTGATAACCCAGATAAAACGCGCCGTATGAATGACGTTGGGAACCAATTTTTCATCGCGGCCTTCCCCGAGGTACAGGTTAAGCGACCCGCTGGCACCGCCGACCAGAAACGATATGGCGATGATAGCGATGCCCTGCCCTCCCAGGAACGGGCCCAGGTGGCGCCATAAATTATGCGTCTTGGAAAGATGGTCCAGGTCCTGTACAAGAGTCAATCCGGTCGTGGTAAAGCCGGACATGGTCTCGAAACAAGCATCGAGAAACGACTTGTAGTGGCTGCTGAAGAACAGCGGTATGGCGCTAAGGGCCATGGCCGCCAGCCATGAAAGGGCGATGACGACCATAGCCGGCCCGGCATGCAGGTCTTTATCGGTCTTGCATAGCCGGCTCAAAACTAAACCAATACCTATGCATATATTGGCGCTGATCAAGAAGTCAAACGCCGGATTGGGCTCTTTAAATAAAATGAGCCCGGCAATAAAAGGCAGGAACATGGTCAGGCCGAGGCCTAAGATTATCCTGCCCAGGTAATAGCCGATATTTTTGATATCGTTTGCCTGGGGTTTAAGTATCATCGCGGCAATTGCAGCGCATATGCGAATAGCAGCCCTATGCCGATAATGACGATCGCATATGCCGCTTCCCACATAATGCCAAGCGTAATATGATAAAGTATCGTTGCCTTATTCATATATTTGCACTTATTCTAAGGGTTTACGATACGCTTGGCAAAAAAGGAAGGCAAGTCAAAAAAAGGTCAAAACAGGGGGGGGTTAGCTGTCGGAACGCAGGCGATAGCCTACGCCCGGTTCGGTGAGGATGTAGGTCGGCCGGTCGGGGTTCGGTTCGATCTTGCTGCGCAGGTTGCTCATCGTCACCCGCAAAAGATGCAGGATACCTTCGTAATCTTCTGTTTTATCCCATACCTCACGGAGGATCTGGCGATGGGTAATCACTCTTCCGGCGTTGATAATAAGCAATTTAAGGATATCATATTCGGTAGGAGATACATTAACCTCGTTATTTTCGAGGGTTACCTGCCGTTTCGTGATATCCACGATAAGCTTGCCGCAACGCAGCACTTCTTCTTTCTCCAAAGGCAGGAGGCGCCGCATGACCGCCTTTAAGCGCGCCAGCAGCTCTCCGACCGAAAAAGGCTTGGTAAGATAATCGTCCGCCCCCGCATCGAGAGCGGCGATCTTTTCTGCAGGGTCATCCTTGACCGATAAGATTATTATCGGCGTTTTTGTCCGCTTGCGTATTTTGGCAATGACCTCTTTGCCGTCCATATCGGGAAGCCCCAAGTCAAGGATAATAACATCCGGATGGGCATCAACCGAATCCGCTAAGGCATCCTTTCCTTTTGCCGCTTCGAATACGCCGTAGCCGTACGCCGAAAGAGATGTGCTAAGAAAACTGCGTATGGCCTTTTCGTCGTCAACCACAAGGATCCTTAAATGTGCCTGTTCTTGCGCCACTTTCTACTCCAAAGGCAGCTCGATGAGGAAAACAGCCCCTTTATCGGGAACGCTCTCGGCGCTGATGCGGCCGCCATGGGCTTCAATGATATTTTTTGAGATGCTCAGGCCCAGCCCGGTCCCCGATACGTTCTGGCTACGTTCCACGCGGTAAAACTTATCAAAAATGCGCCCCAGGTCTTCTTTGGGTATCCCGTAGCCGTGGTCGCGCACGGCAACGCGCACCTTATTGTCTGCGCAGGAAACCATGACCTCGATCGGCGATCCGTCGGGCGAATACTTCAAGGCATTATCGAATACATTCAACAATGCCTTGAGCATATACGGAAAATCTACGGCTACCTCAGGCATATCAGGCCGGATATCTATCTTTATGTTTCGGTTCCCTATCTTATCTTTAAGCTGCCCCAGGCATGTCCCGACCAGATCCCTGACATCGCACGGTTTTTTAGAGATCCTCAAGACGCCCGATTCCGTCCTGGTCATGTCTAAAAGATTATTCACAATGCGATTGAGCCTATCCGATTCACCGCGGGCCGTCTCCAAAAGTTCCTGTTTCTGTTCGGCGTCAAGCTTTGAACTGGTATCCAAGAGGGCACTCAAAGACCCGGTAATCGAAACAAGCGGAGTTTTTAGGTCGTGGGAGATCGAATTAAGGAGTGCGGAATGGAGCTTTTCTGTCTGGCGCTGAATGATCTGTTTTCTGACCTTTGAAGCAAGCGTACTGACGATTAATCCCACTGCCAGAAAAACCGTAAAGGTAAAAAGATATTCTATATCATGGATATTCAACGTCAGGTAGGGCGGTATTAAAAAGAAATCGAACGCAAGCACGCTCAATATTGAAGTTACAATAGCCGGCCCTTGCCCCCATCGGATAGACACTATGACTACGGCCAACAAATAAAACATCACGATATTTGCCGGCTCAAGCTTTCTTTTGACGAATTCACCCAACAGCGTCGTAACAAAAACAAGCCCTATACTGGCGGCATAGGGGTAGATTCTAGTCCGTAGGGTGCCAGTTTTTTGCATAGGCAAAACTCCTTGTGCCTATCGTTTACACTTCAGGCAAAAGGTGTCGTGCATACATTTTACCGCAGTCTTTGCCACCGCAAAAATCACTATCAATAGCGTTATTTGCCCAAATAGACCCCAACTCATATCCGCCTCCTTTGTTCTTTTTCCTGTACTTTAGATGCGCCAAGGTGAAAAGAGTTTCGGCCGCCTGGGCGGCCACCCGGGCGGGCAAAGCGGCCAGGCCTTCTTTTTTTCCAGCGCATGGGATTATCGTGGGGTTTTTTCTTGCGCTCAAGCTCGATCGGCTCCTTGATGCCGGCTTGCGCGCGCCGCGCCGCATAGCTACGCGTGCGCCTGCCTCTTTTATACCCGCTATACCCCTCTGTCTTTTTATACACCGCGCTAAACCAGGCGTCCCTGGAAGGCCTGCCTTCTTGAGGGCGGGCCTGAACCCTGGCGCGCATCCGTGCCCCTAAGCGGTTTTTCTTTTGCTCCTGCCGCTGTTCTTCCGTCTTTGGGCGTACCGGGCTGATATTCAGCGTCCTGCCCATGAATTCTTTGTTGTTGAGCGCATCTATCGCAGCCTGCGCCTGCCGGTCGTCGGGCATTTCCAGGAAACCAAACCCTCGGGATTTGACCCCCTTTTTATCCTTTACGATCACCACGGAAGCGACGTGCCCAAAGCTTCCGAACAGCGTTTTTACATCCGCCTCAACGGCGGCAAACGGTAAGTTACCCACAAAAATATTCATCTTGGCCCCTTACAAAAAAACAGGGCCCGGTATCATGAAGAAACCGGGCCCTATTCTGCTTTTTAGGTTAGAGCTTGACTACGTTCGTAGCCTGTTCGCCTTTAGGGCCTTTTTCGATATTAAACTCGACTTTTTGGCCTTCTTCTAAAGACTTGTATCCGTCACCCTGAATCGCCGAATGATGTACGAAAACATCATTACCGCCTTCCGGGGTGATGAACCCATAACCTTTTTGGTTATTGAACCACTTTACTGTTCCTTGTGCCATTGCTTGTTACCTCCTTTTCCACAAAATTATAGTAAACCCCGTTAGAAATCATTATCATCTTTACCTGCTAGATTTTTAATTTCTAACGGGGCAAACAATGACATAAAAAAACCGCAAGGATAGTCATCCTATTCCTTACGGCCTAAGACTTCTACACTTTCATTTACTACAAAATATAGTATACGTCCTTTTTGCATTTTGTCAATATATATTTTTCGTTAAAGGCCCTGCATTGCCTCGATGACCCGCTGGCTTACGCCCTGTTTCCTAAGGTAGGCGATGTCATCTGCGGTCAAGGCATAGGTGGAATGCGTGGCTTTTATCTTGGCGATGATATCGTCGCCCGAGACCCCTTGTTTCGTCAGGTCGACAACCTGCTGCATGCTCAGCTGCGTGGCGGACTGAACAGCAGGGGCGCCTTGAGCGGGCTTGTCGATCTGCGAACCGGCTATAGCCCCTCCGGTGGCGCCTACTGCGCCGCCTATCAATACGCCTTCTACGTCATGGCCGCTTTGATGGCCGATAATGCCCCCCACGACGCCTCCCACAAGGCCTCCGATGCCTGCCCCTTCGGCTACCTTTGTTTTGTTGGTCTGACATCCCGAAACAACGAACACCGATGCCGCAAGCACTACGAGCCAAAAACACTTCTTCATACGCACCTCCTATGTGCAGGATCGTTTGACAAATAACGCCTGGAACTTCTCTATTTCTCCCCTTACATCCGGCCCGGCCACTACCGCAGAGATCGCGCACACCCCGTCAGCTCCGGCCTCGACCACCTGCCGGGCATTTGACAGGCGTATGCCGCCGATGGCAATAACGGGTATGGAAACGCGCTTTTTTATTTCCTTGATCAGCCGTATACCTGCCGGCTTTCCCGCATCGCGCTTTGTGCCTGTCTTGAATACCGGGGATACGCCGATATAATCTGCGCCCAGCCTTTGCGCTTCCTGCGCCTCTCTTACAGTATGGACGGTAATGCCGATGATCTTCTTTTTTCCCAAAAGCCTCCTGGCTACCCGGTAAGGCAGGTCGTCGCTGCCTAAGTGCACCCCGTCCGCATCCACTCCTAATGCTATATCCAGGCGGTCATTAACCAGGAAGACGGCGCCTTTTTTACAGAGCGACCTTAGCCGCAGGGCTTCTTCGTACAGCTGCCGCGTGCCGGCTTCCTTGTCCCGGTATTGCACCAGGCGTACGCCGGCGGCAAGGGCGTTTTTGACGTCGCTGGCGTTGCCTGCGCGGCTTAAGCGCGCATCGGTAATGAAATAATACCCTTTCAGCATACTACTTTTTGTTTTGTGTCGATCGTTTTTTTATCCAGCGCAAAAATACAGTCAAAGATCTTTTCTTTGAATGTGCCCGGCCCGGCGGATGATGCCGCCGCGCATTCTGCCGCAAGCTCGAAGCAGACAAGCGCGCAGGATGCCGCATAGGCCGTATCTTTCTCTACCGCAGCAAACGCCCCTATCGCAGACGCGGCCATACAGCCCGTGCCGACGACATGCGCCATCATGGGGTGGCCGTTCCTGATGAGGTAATGCGTCTTGCCGTCGGTAACGATATCTTCCTTGCCGGTAACCACAACGGTGCACCGGCGCCTGCGGGCAAGGCGCGAGGCTATGGTCATCAAGTCCTCACCGACCATGCCGGCATCAACGCCTTTTGTTCGGACTTTTTCTCCGCTGATCCTGGCGACCTCGGAAGCATTTCCTTTGATCACGTCTATTTTTGCTGCGGCAAGCAGCTGGAAGCATTTTTCGTCGCGCAGGCGCGTAGCCCCTGCGCCGCAGGCATCCAGGATGACCGGAATGCCCTTGCGGTTGGCGCTTCTTGCGGCGATCTTCATGGCCTCCACGAATTCCACGGTCAGCGTGCCAATGTTCAATACAAGGCTGGAAGCGATGCCGGCCATCTGCGCAACCTCTTGGCTGGCGTGCGCCATTACCGGCGAGCCGCCCATGACCTTGACGATATTGGCGCAGTCATAGATAGTAACCCAGTTGGTCAAATGGTGCACCACGGGGCCGGTCTTGCGTATCTTTTCAAGCAGGCTATAAGCGTCGAGCTTTATTTTTTTCATGGATGCGTTCCTTATAATACCTCTGACTGGCGCGCCTGTCAACCCGCCGCTTTATTTACTCGCGGCGCCTGCCTTGGTGACGGGTCGGGCGACGGGCTTTGCAAAAACAACCTTCTCTTCGGCCTTGACCAGGCGGGCCAGGGGGACCCGTATGCGAGGCCCCGGCTCGCGCGGCTGGAGAGAAAGATAAAAAATGCCCTCCGGCTCTGTCTGCGGGGGATCGATGACCGTATTCCCCCCGGGCCTTATCACCAAGACATCCCCATGCACAGGATAGAGCCTGAAATTACGCCTGTCGGCCCTGATCGCCCCGGAAAGGACCGGGATGCCTTTTATCAATACGGTAACCTCTCCGGCTCCGGCAGGGACATAACGTTGCAGATCCCCCCCTGCGCAAAACGAAAACACCTCTTGGGTACGCTGATAAAAGAGCGGGCCGATATCTACTATGCCGATCTGCAATCCCGGACGCAATAAGGTAACGCTGCCCAAGGGGATCTGCCGCGTCTTGCCGGCCTGGGTAAACCGCATGGTAACCGGAACTTTTTCATCAATGGCGAAATCAAGGGAAAGAAACGGCCAATTCAGGATGCTGCGGTCCGTATCCCGGAAGGTAACTAAAGAACTGGCGTGCGCCAAGGCATTCACCGTCAGCCTGCATTCCGGCCCCTGGCAATACTTCGACCAATCGCCGGATTGCGGATCATAAAAATGGCCCACCAGAGAGCCGTTCAGCTCTATCCCTATGGCCGCATATTCCGACAACTTCAGCGATGGGGCCTCTTGCTCCCCTGCCGGCTGGCCGGCAATAGTAACGGTGCGCATGACCGCAAGGCTGCTTTCTGCCTCGCCGGTCAGGAAATCAAAGAGTTGTTGCGCTACAAACCGATTGCCGTTGGGGCTGTTGTGCCCAAAAGCCGCCTGATAGGGAAAATCATAAGGCATGTTCATACGGAAACAGGAAAGGTTACTCTTATTCAGTCGGCGGCCAAGAGCAAGGAGCTCATCGCGGTTGTGAAAGAAGATAACCTGCGCAGCCTTATCGGCCATTTCTCCCAGGAGTAATTTGTATATACCCTTCATTTCTTCATCAAGATCGCTCCGGTAATAGAAAGGATTCCCCTTCAGTTCTCTGCCGGCAGATACCAAATAAACCGGGGCAGCTAGAAAAGCGGGGGGCCGTCTGTCATAAAGAAGATACCTCAGCCGCGGGATAAAACTTAGATACCCCCTTACCTGTTCTTCCCGCCTGGTGCCGTTTACCGTTACCATTTCAACGCGCCCATTTTTTAAAACATACCGCGCGTGCAGGCGGCAAAAACTCTCCCGTAAACTCGGCGCAGTGCTCTGGGTAAACGTAGAATCCCTATCATACGTAAAACAGGCGTTACCGAAAATGACGACGTAATCCAAGCGATAGTTTTGCGCGAAAAATTTCCAGGTATTAAAAACCTGGTGGAATCCCGAGCCGTCTACTCCGAAGTTTATGACTTCGACATTGTCGTAGCCATTCCGGCGAAAGATATCCTGCAGCAGGGCCGGGTAATCATACCCATCGCCGACCTCGGCGCCGCGGGTAAACGAATCTCCGAAACATCCTATGCGTATTACGCCGGCGCGCTTGGCCTTTTCGAAAAAAAACGGGCCGTTTTTTTGAGTAGCCGGCGCCAAGCCCGTTACGGTATCGCATGCCATCCGGTCCGTAACAGGCATAACCCGGCTTAAATAAAAACGGTACGCAAGATAATCGGCGCCCGCGATCACCCCCAACACATAACACACATATGCACACCAGGATATGATTGTATTGCGTCTCATACGGCTTCGGGGTGGGGCTTAAGGAAAATCATTGTGAAATTCGTCAAAGCAGTTGATGAGGTGGTGGCAATTTTTCTTGCAGGCGGCGATACTATCCCTGACCTTATGCGCTTTCGCGGAATACCAGACATCCGCAAGCCTGTCTTTCTTGATGCTGCCTATTTTTTCGAATTCATAACACAGGTATATGTCGCCTACGGCGCTGACCAGGACAGACCTTCCCAGGTTGCACTGCTTTCTTTTCACGAACGTATTGGGGTCGCGATAATACGCCTGGAACGCCATAAGTTGGCTTACGGGGTTGCCTATCTTGCAGCCTTTTTTCTTCAGGTCGATCGCCTTTTGCAATATCTCTATCGTCCTGTGCCGTTTTTTGGGCCAGATATCCCCGTATGCGCCTTCCCACCAATTCCGCTGCGCAGGGGTATTGTTCGGCTGCATGGCAGCCATAAAATTGATGCTTGCGATCATCTCGTTCTTATCTGCCCACTCGGCCAGCTCCAATACGGTTTCCTGATTGTACTCATAGAGGACGCAGCACAAATGGATCCGCATGCCTTTGCAGTGCCGGTGGAGGTATGCTATGGCATCCATCGCCTTCCGGTAAGCGCCCGCCGTCCCCCGTAAATAATCATGAACCTCTTCCTTAAGGCTGTCCATGGATATGCTGATCAGCTGCAGGCCCGAGGCGGCGATGCGCTTGGCCATGGCCTCATCGACCAGAAACCCGTTTGTGGCAACGGATACGGTAAACCCTTTATCTACCCCGCAGCGCACCAGATCAAGTATGCCCTCGAACATGAAGGCTTCTCCCCCGCCTATGTCAAGCTCAAAAGGGAATTCCACCATGCGCGCCAGATCCGTAACGCACTGCTTCCACTGTTCCAGGCTCGGCGCAGCCTGCGGGTCTTTTACGTATATATCATCCTTCCATTTTTCGCACATCTTACAGCGCAGCATGCAGGCGTCGGTCACGCCCAGGCAGCAGAAGCCCGGAGGAAGGTTCTTGCCCGGCAGCTTTTCAAGTTTATCGAATAAGGCGCTCAATATTTTTTTCATGCGGATATCAAGCCTCCTGCATACGCGCGATCGCGATGCCGGCAAGAAGATACAGAAAAGCCGCTGAGCACAGGACAAGGGAAAACCCGAAGCTCATCGCCAGCATAACGCTTAAGATCGAACCGATAACCGAAAAACAACCGTTGACCCCCCAGGCCCAGGGGACCAGTTGCGCATCGGCAGCGCTTGCGGCGCGCAGGCCCATGGGGAACGGGAACCCCATAAGCAGCCCCAGCGGAGCCAACAGCAGCACGCAGACAAAAAAACGCCAGCCCAAGGCCATGCCGATAAAAAGATACGGCAGCCGGGACAGGATAAACGGATACCCTGCGACCAGTAATGCCAACACCGCAATGACCGCCCCAAGGGCCTTAAGCCGCTGCCGCCTGATCCGGTTCGACAGCAGGCTTCCGAATCCGGCAAAAAAGAGCAAGGAAAACAGCACCACAGAAAGCGAATATACCGGCTGCCCGAGGAAAAGGATGAATTTCTGGATCAAGCTCACTTCGACGAACATAAAGGCGACACCCAGGCAGGCAAAATAAACCAGGGGGCCGGGCCGGAAAACCGCCTTATCGTGCCTGCGCCTTGCCCAATACAGCGGCCCTAACACAAAAAGGGCGCTCAGGACCGCGGCCTGTAAAAACGCCGCCAGCAGGATAAGATAACTTATATTATTCCTATCGATAGAAAATAGCCTCCAGAATGCAAGCGGATTGCTGTTTTTCCAGCTGTAATAATGAAAAAAGAACGGTTTGTCATCGCTGGAAGGCGTAATATTGAACGGATACTCCCTGCAGAAGGCGCTTCTGTCCGCAGCATGAAAAAATGAGTAAAATATGTTTTGGCCGAAAACTCCCGGCGCATACATTACTGTAAAACCGGCTGCTTCCGAGATGCGCCGTATCTGCCGTACCTCGGCCTCTTCAAAGGCCTCCCTTTTTACGAGCAGCACTCCGACGCCTTCGCTCTCGATCATCACAATATTGTTTTCGGGCCGGCTGACGCCCAGACGCTCCAGAGAGGATAGCGCCAGGCCTGCCAGCCGCAGCGTTTCTTTGGGCGGCGCAAGGACCCACCGGGTAAGCGTAAGGATACCGTTCTGCTTCAAATGGTTTATGTAATCTACAAAGGCCTCGGTCGTATAGAGGTAATTCTCTGCGAGGCTGTATGCGCCGGTCGATGCGGCAGCCCAGGTATCCACTAAGGATAGCTGAATAATGTCGTAACGAGCCGTGCTGTTGTGGATGAAGCTTCGGCCTTCGGCGGTATGGACTTTTACCTGCGGCAGGCTGTATATGTGGCCAGCAAAATCGCGGAAATAGTTCTTTACGAGCGCGACTATGTCGGGATTCATCTCCACTGCGGCCACTTGCCGCGCCTGGCCTACGGATAGGGCGGTCAAGACATCGTAGCCTCCTCCCGTGCCGATGATGCACACATCCGAACCTTTCCTGAGGCTATAGGCAACCGAGGACGGGATGAACTTAAGGAATTCGATCCCCGACGCGGTGCCGTCAAACGCGGTTATGGGCGTGAGCGCATCGGCGTCAATGTAAATCGACATCTGCGGCGGCACAAGTTCCGGGTTATAGAGGCGGGACAGGCCGGGGGCATAATAGAATTCGCCGGGGGCAAGGACGTCTATCTGAGAGAATGCGTTCCAGCTGGTAAACCGCTGCCTGGCCGGCTCATTCTGAAGGCGCAGGGCCAACCCTTTGCTTGTTGCTATTTTAAACGTAAATAATGATTTTGCATTGGCCAGTAACAACAAGGACAACAGGGCCATGAGCGCTGCCGCAACCGTCAACCTTCCAGAGGCATGGGCATTGAAGAAAAACGCGGCCGCAAGCACCAGGAATACCGCGGCAATGATCGCGCCTGCATTAGAGAACACAGGGATGAGAAAAACCGCCGCAAAACAGCCAAAGCCGGAACCCAGCATGTTCGCAAAATAAATGCTGCCGGCTTTATCGGGCATGCGGAAGAACAGAAATACCATGCACAGCCCTGCGAAGAAAAAAGGAACGGTAAACAGAATATAAAATATGAAGAGCTTTATGATGTGGGCGGGGCTGTCGAGTATTTGGAAAGGATCGAGCGACAGGCGGTTGACCGCCAAAAGGCCGATGAGCGTGGCGGCGGAAAAAAATAAGGCAAGCAGCGCCGGGGTCTTACGGATATCCCCGGACCTAATCCTGGGCGCAACCGTCAGGAACGCACCGCTTGCGGCAAAGCCAAGCAGCGCTATGCTGACCACCATGAAGGCGAAATGGTACCACATGATAACCGAGCATATCCGCGTCAAGGATATCTCGATGACCAGGGTAGCCAGAGAAATCAGAAAAATCCCTATAGAATATCCCGGTATCTTTATGTCGCGCATAGAAAGGTTCCTGTCGATACGACATAGTACAACGTCACTATTGTATTGTCAACGGATATGGAAGGTGGCGCGGGGCGTCAGGAGACGACGCTCTTGATAAACTCCGGCAAGGGGCGATCGGCGGTCCGGACATCGAAGATATGCTTCACCCCGGCCTTGGCCCACGCATCTTTTACGGCAGCCAACGCACTATTGTCTTTGGGCTTGGTGTCCGCATCGGAATAAATGATGACCTGGGGGTTCCTCTCCCGCAGCATACGGATGCTCATCGCAAAATCAGCCGGCTGTTTTGCGACGCACCTTAAATGCGCAACGATGACCCTGTATTTGACTTCCCTGCCCTTCTCGGCTAAGCCCTCTTCATCGGATACCACCGTCACCTCATAGCCGACATCGCGCAGGGCATTCGTGACCCTGTCCGCCACATAGGAATCGTTGCTCAAGACAAGGGCGCTGTTTTTGAACATGTGATTGATCTTCAGGAGCAGGTCTTCCGATTCGAAAGGCTTGGTAATGAATTCCTCCGCGCCCAGCATTTCAAACGTATCTTTCATCGCGCCGCGCGCGGTAAGCATTAAAATGGGAGTGTTGGCCTGCGCAGGGTCCTTGCGTATCGTCTTAAAAAACTGAAAGCCGTCTACGCCGGGCATCATCACATCCAGGATGATCAAGTCCGGATGCTCAGCTTTCGCCTTTTCCAGGCCTTCGGCGCCGTCGGAAGCCGCAACGACGTCATAATTATTCGCCTTTAAACGGACCTCGACCATTTTTATGATATTCGGTTCGTCGTCAATGATCAATATTTTCTTCTTTGCCATCGCCGCCTCCATCTATGTATCAGGTCATTTTCTGCATCAGCTCATCGATGGTCTTGCCGTCCTCGGGGAAATTGACCCCCTTCCAGGAAACATTGCAAGCTTCGACCAGCTGCTCTCTGGAGAGGTATTCGTTCAGCGTCTGCGCTGCCCTTTCCAGGATCGCCGTTTCGTTCTCTTTTGTGGTGCCGGGAAGGATCACCAGCGCCCCGTCCGTATCTTTAATGACGATGTCGCGTCCCTGGCGGACGGTCATCCGCACGGCATTTTCGACCATATGAACAAGAGACGCGGCCTTTTCTTCCCCCAAGTCCTTCCGGCAGGCGGAGAGGTTCTGAATGCGTACCGCCGCAACCGAGAACACGGTATCCTCAACCGCGTCCTTCAATGCGCTCATGATATACTCCTGGAATAATTCCTTTGCCGAGTATTTAGGGAGCGTAAAACGGAATGAGGTCCCTTCATTGAGCTTGCTTTCAACCCATATCTCGCCCTTGTGCAGCTCAATGATATCCTTGCAGATAACCAGCCCCAGGCCCGTGCCTGCTTCGTCTCCGCTCAATTTTTTGCCGACCTGCTGGAACTTGGAAAATAACTTGGCCAGGTCCGGCTTGGCAATGCCCCTTCCGGTATCGGTGACGCTGCATTCAATATGGTCTTTTGCATCAACGACCGCAATTTCTATCGAGCCTTTTTTCGTAAACTTCAGGGCGTTGTTGACAAGGTTGGTAAAAACCTGGGTGATCCTGTCCCTGTCGACGAAGACCGGCAGGGTATCACCGGAGAAGCGAACCTTCAATTTCAGGTCCTTGGCCTGGGCGCGGCCGGTAAACGTCTGGACGATGCCGTTGACGAGCCTTACCATATCCACGGATTCTTTGCGCATCGGGACCCTGCCTGCTTCAAGCTTGAGGGTATCGAGCATGTCGTCGAGGATCCGCCTGAGCCGGTCGATCTCCTGCAGGACGATCATCAACGCATCTTTCTGGGCCGGGGCGACGTTGCCCAGGAGGCCGTCGAGCACCTGGCTGACCCCTTCGCGTATGGGGGTCAGCGGGGTCCGGAATTCATGGGAAACGACTTCCGCGAATTCCTGCCTGATCTTCTCCAGCTTCTTATGCTCGGTGATATTGCGCATGACCCCGATCGAACCGGTGACGCTGCCGGCTGCATCCTTGAGCACGCTTATCGAGATGCCGATGTCGATAAGCTCTCCGCGCTTATGCAGCATCTTTGTCTCAAAATAGTT
>DATJPV010000021.1:0-8602 GCA_035506195.1 Patescibacteria group bacterium
TTATGTTAGACAAGATCAGAAGGAAATTGGCGGATCCCCGAAGGCTGCTTATTCCCGGTAGAGACATTATAGTGCGCCAGGTCCCCGGCTTAGCGCGGGAACGCGTCAGCCATAGCCGCCTCTTTTATACGTACGAAGACAGCCGGGCAGGCGGGGTAAAAAACGTCACTTTGATTGCATTTGTCTGGCAGGCGGATACAAAAGTACAGCACGATCGTAAGCCTATAACCAGCAGGAAGTTCTTAGAATTTCTGCTACAACAAAAAGCACACCCTGTGACTGATGAGTATGTAGCGCGGCATACCGCCAGATTGCTCTTGCTGACTCCCCCTGATGCGCAGGCGTCTCTTTTGGGTGGGGAGGCAGAAATAGACAGCCAGGCTTTAGACCGCGCCTTGCGCCAATGGATCTGGGGGCAATTACGCAGCCTCGATGAAGATGCGCGGCAATGGATGGCGGATGCGATGCCTCTTGGCTCTATTGCGCAAGCTCTTTTTAACCGCCTGGTCAGGCTTATAGAATCCGCACCGCTATCCTTCCAGGAGATCATGAACAGCGCCTCTGATTATGAAATATTTAAATTCTTGCGGCATCAGCCTCTGGGCCAGATTTTGCAGTGGCGATTAGGTAGGGCAGTGGCGGCAGCAAAGGTCGAGGCCGGACGCTGTTCCTCCAGCTCCATAGCCGGCGGATTTGCGATACCGTTGCTTGCCTTGCCCTGGGCGACCCGGAGAATCGACGAAATTGAGATACTTAGACAGTGTGTTAGCTACTATGCGATTGTCGATAATCTCGGACGTTGCACGAATGGCATTATTTCTGACCATGCATTGGTTGTAACCGTTGAATCTATGGAAGCTATTCAGGCAAATCAGATGGTCGCTAGCGCTAAGGCAGATGTACTGGAAGAACAGATAAGCAAGTTGGGTTATGAAGCAGAAATGGCCTATCGCTTCGGATATATTGCGCGCGAGACGCTGGTTAATGGCATAGTCCATGGCCAGGGGCCCGTAGATTTCTTTTACTCCTTTACTGCCCAGAGGCTGTTGTTTATCGTCGCCAATAGATTAAAAGAGTCCCTTGATCTGGGAGGCTTCCTAGAGAGGCTTTCTTTGAACATGGGGGCGCAAGAGCGGCTCCTGAAACCCTCTGAGCGCGGAGTAAACATTGCCAGGGTCTTCTTAGCAGGCTACCGGGCCAGCTACCTGATCGCCCCGGTGCTCCGAAACGGCCTTGTGCAATCCTGCGTCGCTTATTTGGAGGCCGAAAGCGCTTCCTCCGCGCTTACCGTATTTTCTGGGCAGGCCGTGGCGTATGAAGCTTACGCCTTTTGTGCGACAGCCAGAAGCGACAGGCCCAACCAGGACTACGCGTATGCGGATGGCAATCTGAAGCTTCTCCTTGTGGCCGATGGAATGGGAGGGCGCGCTTCCGGAGAAGAGGCCAGCCGCCTGGCAGTGCAGACGATGACACGGGTATTGGCTTCCGGGTTGTCTCTGGCGCAGACAGCCGCAGATATCGAACTCCTTATGGATATTGCGACCGTCACGGCAAACGAGGTTATCCTGACAAAACAACTCATTATTGCGGCGGAGATGACCGGAGATCAAAACTATCGGAGCGTAGGCGATGCGGCCATGGAAACCATTATGCAGCTGTTGATGTCGGACCTGAACGCGGCAAAAACAATGGCAGATGTGGCGCGACTGGATGATACGGTACTCAACCTTGTGCGTCAGTCCATTATCAAGATGCCGCCTGTACCTAAACAGGCCAGGATGGGGACTACGATTTCAGCGGTAGCCATCGGTCAAGATGATCGTGGGCAGCATTTCTTGGTCGCTCGCAATATCGGCGACAGCCGGATATATCTTATTGCAGCTGCCGGCGAGGTTCTTCAGCTTAGCGCCGATGATTCTTACGTGGCGCACCTGATGAGGACTCAGCATGTCGACGAAGTCGTGGCGCAAGCCGTCGCAAGGCTCGAAGGGCGCCAGCATAAGATAGTCTCGGCATTGGGCCGCATCGAAGCCCGGAGCCTTCTTGCGCATCAAAAGATTTTCCGGCGGCTTGATCCGGCCGATGTGGTAGTAGGGGTATCCGACGGCCTCTGGCGTAATGTAACTGCCCAACGCATGCGGGACCTTCTGCGGGAAACACCGCAGCTAGCGGTATTTGCAAAAGCGCTTGTGGCTTGGGCAGTTGATGCGGCCAGGATGCCAGCCGGTACAACCGATGATATCTCGGCAGCCGTCGTCGCAATACCGGCTGCACAGAACGCCGCCAGCCCTGTCGGCGCCGGGTTGCCTGTTGGCTATCCGGTTGTTGTCGGCGCGCAATTACAGGCGCGCTACCCGCTATGGGAATCCGCAAGGCTGAAAGTGTATCTTACCGACGGTAAGATCGGAAAAATCGAGTTATCGCAGGGAACGCTTGAACATGAACAAGGTTATGTATTACAACGCCGGCTGCAAGAGGCCTTAATCAGCCTTCCTTGTGCCCCTCCGGCGCAAGCAACCATCGAGATCACCCCGGAAACCAGCCTCGCGTCATTGCCTGCCATGGATCAGGGCCGCCTGATCGCTGAATACAATCCTGCATCTGGAATCATCCGCCTGCATCCCGTTACTGTTGAATCGGAAGAAACACTAGCTTATCTTTTGGGTGTACCTGTCGAGTGCGCCCAGTATTTTATGGTCGGCGTATTCACGGCTACCCTGAGTCATTTATCAGGGGTTACCCAGGAAGAAAGCTATGCGTCGCTGCTGGAGTGGTTTGCGCATGCGCAGCACAAACGGCACCTGGAGGCGGCGTTTAAAGTTTTGGAAGCGGCTGGGCCGTCACTATTAGAGGGGGTCGCCGGATGGAAAGGAAAACTGGGGCTCCTGCAACAGGCCGTTACGTTATCAACCGGAGAACCCGGCGCAGCGGAAGGTATCCTTCTGGAATTAGCTACGGCTGTTTTTAGCGATGCAGATAAGGCTATCGCATATGCCATTCGCCTGGAAGAATCCCTATTGGCTAAAGACAGGCAGGCCGTCGAGACGCCTGTTGGCCAGCCTGTCCATGCCGAACGAGGCGCGCGGATCGACAAGCAGGCCCTGGCCAATTACCTCAAAGACCTGGCAACGGACCAGAATCGCCAAATCAAAAACGCAAAGAAAGCAATTACCGCCATGGGCGTAGGGGTAGTGCCCGTGTTGAAAAAGCATTTGATCACGCTTAATGAAGAGATGGCTCTTGCGGGAGAAAAATTCCCCGCGAGAAAAGCCGCTCAGCGCAATAACGTAATCGATTTACTGGAGAGCTTCTTTGCGCAAAACGGGCTCATACAAGCACTGCGCAACCGCGGTAAAGACAAAGAAGCCGATGCGGTAATCGGTACGCTGTTATTACATAGCAATTATTTGATAGCAGTAGAGGTATTTTCTGCCTGTCCGGTCATCCTGTTGCATGCGGGGACCGCCGCGGCGGTATTACAGGAAAGCAGCCGAGGGGTCTTCCTGGGTACTCCGCAGCGTTTTGAGATCGAAGGAGAGGTCCATTCCGTATTTCCGGTCAGCGAAACACCCACGGCGCAGAGCCTTTGGAAGATACAGAATGAGCCGAATGCCTGGCTGGGAGCGGCAAGTTCCTCAGTTTCTCCCGCACACATCTGGGAAGCATCCATCGATTTGGAGCTTATTGCACACCCAGACGTGTCTTTCTTGAAACTGGTAGAGTCGTATTCGGGCATCCGCGGGATTTTTGGAGAGGGTTCGGAAATCCCGGATTCGGCTAAGGTGGTTGTGTTAGCCTACGCCTACGCCTACGCCGCCAATACTATTGAACGCTGGCAGACGGCCAACCCGGCAAAGCAAAAGTTCTTTTTCGTCATGGGGCGCGACCCGCGGCCCACCAGCGAGACTATCGCACAGCTCCAGCGTATCGGATTCATGTTGGCGGCTGAAGATAAAAACGTCGAGCTTTTGGTGACGGATCTGGGTATCGTGACGACGCCGTTTATTGAAGCGATTGTGCGCATGCTTCATGCCGATGGCGGAGTAATGATTACCGCTTCCCATAATCCTTTAGTATATAACGGGTTTAAATATCTTACCGGTTTCGTTGAGCCGGAAACGAATTCATTGAATCAGCGCGGCGGTATTCTTAATGCGTCGAAAAAGAAGGTTGTCATTCAGATGGCCAGGCAAGAGCTCCAGCGTATTGTAGGCGGCAATATGAGTTTGATCAGGCGCGCGAATGAAAAAGTAGAATGGTTCAGCAGCGACACCGCAGAGCTGGGGGATTACCTTGAATCGATCAAGACGGTATTCCGTCTCTTGTCGGAACAATTCACACAGCTTAGAGAAGAGAATCTTCGCAGGAGAGTCGGTATTGTGTTCGACGGCAATGGAGGCTCAGCCATTGAGATTTCTCCCTTCATTTTCAGGGAATTCGGTTACCGGGCCATTCCCATGAATACCATATTTGGGTCTCCGGCACATCTGATTGAGCCGGTGGGTGAGGCATTGCAGCAGGCGGCCCGGATGCTCCGGCAGTGCTACGGGGCATTGGTTGCTTTAGTCACCGACTTCGATGCCGATCGCGGGAATCTGGTGGCAAAAGACAAAAATGGCAAGGCGATAATGTTGCATCCTCAGGATGTAGTCCTGTTGAATGTTGCCGGGATGCTCGCCTGGGTAAAAACCCACCCGGGAAGCTATCCGGAAGCAGAAGGCAGGAGGTGGGCAGTAGTAGTCCATTCTGCCACCAGTAGCCGTGTCCATGACCTGGCAAAGATGTTTGGCGCAGAGATAGTGGAGGTTGATATCGGAGAAGCCAATGTCGTCACGCGCATGCACGAGCTGGAACAGGAAGGCTACTTCGTGCCTATTGGCGTAGAAGGCTACAATGGCGGGACTATCTTTATGGGGACGGAAGTCCGTGATGGTACGCTGACCGCTTTGATGTCGCTGCTCATGCTTTCGAGCCGGGCTCTCATTGATGAGTTATGCGCAATGACCGGCCGGTCCATTCCGCCGGGGGATTATATGTTGACAGATATACTTGAAATTCTTCCTCGGTATCATACCATCCAAAGCGACCTGCGCGAGGACGGCGTTACGCTTTCTCAGTCAGTTATCAAGGAAAGGCTGGAGGAGGCGTTTTTGATGCGCGTGCGATCTGCGGGCAAAGGCGCTTTCCGTATCGAAGGATTGGAGGGCATGGAGTTCAACCAGTATGAATTCCGCAATGCCGAAGAGACGAGAGTTTTGGTCGGCAAAAGAAATAGAATAAACCAGGACGGCGGCTTCAAGATCCTTTTAACCGACACCCGCGGCAACCTTCATTTCATCTGGTTCAGGGGCTCAAAAACAGAGGCAGGGGTATTCCGGACTGCCGCTGATTCGGCCGATCCGCAGATTGCCGAGAAGCTATTCGAGCTCCAACAGTCTATGTACCGATTTGCCGTTGCCAAGACAGACGATACCCTGTACGCCGAACTTGCCACGTTGCTGTCTTTAAGGGGGATAGCGGTTGATGTCGCTTCGGGCGGCAACGATAGGCCTGCGAAGGGATTGCTCCGGGGAGGCCTGGCGGCAGTGCGGATGGTCGATAATATATTTACCGCTGTTTTCCCCGGGACAGAGCGCATTGCTACTCTATTCGGCGATGCGACCAACCTTACTGCGGCCGTAGGAGAAGGCGCAGTTGAGGTTGTAGTGTTTAACCGGTCCTTGCCCTCGATCATCGAATACAGCGCAGAAAGCGTATGCGGCCGGCAATTACAGGAACAAGGGGACGGCCCCGCAGATAATCTGTTTTTCTTTCTCGACATACTTGATCGCGTCATCTCGCAGGCCCACCGCGTATTAAAACCAGGCGGAAAATTGGTCATTAATACCGATGTCGATTTCATCGAAGACAAAAACCCGCGCATGCGGGCAGGTTCACGGCTTGATGATACGCTGAGCCGGGCCGGTTTTGTCGATATGCAATTCGTGCCTGGCCCCAGCGGAGAGATGCTGATTGTTGCGACAGCCTCCAGCCCCGCGTCTACCAGCGCCAGTCCTGCGGCGCACAATATCCGGGTAGAGGTGTGCGGCGATTTCAATACGATGAGCCGTCAGGCAGCACTGCTTGTGGCCGAGCGTATCCGCGCAAAACCCGACTTGGTTCTGGGCTTGGCCACCGGAGATACGCCCTTAGGTCTGTATAGGAGATTGATACAAATGCACCAACGAGAAGGGCTTGATTTTTCCAAGGTACGCATTTTCCACCTCGATGAATATATCGGATTACCGGCTGATCATGAGCAAGGCTATCAGCGCTATTTATGGGATAACTTCCTGCGGCATCTCAACATCCCCAGAGAAAACATCCATTTCTTAAACGGCATGGCCGAAGATTCGCATGCCGAAGCTCTTCGCTATGAAGAGGCAATCCGCCGGGAAGGCGGGATTGACCTGCAGATCCTGGGGATCGGTAATAATGGACACATTGCCTTTAACGAGCCGGGTTCGGCTTTTGATTGCCGTACCGGGGTGGTGGATTTAACCGAATCGACAATCGAAGCAAACTCCCGTTTCTTTACGCATCGCCAAGAGGTCCCGCGCCAGGCTCTGAGCCAGGGCATCGGCACTATCCTGCAGTCAAAAGAGGTCATCCTTTTGGCGAACGGCCTGAAAAAAGTAGAGGCGGTATATAAGTCATTATACGGCCAGGCTTTGCCTGAGGTCCCGGCGAGCGCTCTCCAGCTTCATCCCCGAGCAACTTTCTTTATCGATCAAGTTGTTGCCAATGGCATATGCAACATCACTGTTGTCCCTGCGGTCAATAAATTGGTTAACGGCCGGCAGGTCGCCACTTTCCTGCAGCTGCCTGACGGAACATCGCTGTGGTTTGGCCAGCCGAAAAACAGGTTGTTGCCTGTCATAGCAGGGCAGAAGCGCTATCTGGTAAATTTGGAGACAGGCACAGTTGACGCCGCAGCTAATGGATTTGGTGTCCGGCGTTTGGATAACGGCCAACTTCTCCTGGAGACTTGCGCATATGCAGTCGCCATTGACGGGCAGCATCCGTTCAATATTGTTGGCGGTATTCCGCTGATACTGAACATACCGGATGGCTTGCCTGATTCATCGAGATTCATTGTCGGTTTACGGCTTGGTGATCAGGCTGTCTCGGTAAAAGTCCATCAGGAAAACAGAGAAGGAATTATTTTAGGTAGCTGGACTATTGATGTGCGCGGTCAAATATGGTTGACAATATATAATGCATATCTTAAGCCTCTGCAGCTTCCCCAGGGACAGCTAGATCTCACCGGGTTTGGCGTTCTCTCAGCGGTGTTTAAGGCAGCTATCGCATATGCCCCTGTCCGCCTTGAAGAAGTGGAAAACTACGAGACGATCGATCTGCTTACCGGACAGCTGCGGCAGATGGCTGCGCAAAAAGAATGGGCAGTCTTGTGGCCATGGTTGCAGCGGCGCATCACCCCCCGAGGGTTGCCCCTGCGTGATTTTAAAACGATCCTGGGAGACGAAAACTATGCGCGGTTTAAGGCCGAATTAAGGCAGCGGATCGAGAACGTCCTTCCGCTTTCCCCGTTTGGCCGTGCATTTCACAGCGCGAATCCCAATGTTGAGCTTACGCTTAATTTTGATGAATGGGAGGAAGGCGTTGCAAGCCTGGACATACTTGCCAAGGTCAGCTCGCCGCTCATCATAGCACCTCTGCAGAACGGCTACGCGCATCTGGCATTCGAATGGCTGATACGGCGCAAACTGCAGGAATTAGCTGCTCAAGGTCATGATAGGCCCGTGTTTGTGGTAATCGACGGCTATGCGCACAAAGGCAAAAGTGCGTTTAGCTGGGTATGGGCCAATACGCACTCTTTTGATGCGCCGTTTCCTGTTTTAGGCATGGAAGACGCGCGTGGTCATATTGCCGTCTTTAATGTAGATGTGGACATGTTTGACATCAAAACAGGAAAACTGGCTAAGGGTAGGGTTACGCTTAAGGCGTATTTGCGTTATTACTTGCGGCAATACGCGTATGCGTTTGGTAAAGAAGCCAGAGTTGTTATTTTACAGGGCATGTATTCTTCTCAAATAGCTGCGCTTAATAGGATAGGCGACGTTTTCGTTGAGGTGGTCAATAGAGCAAGCGGTCCTCGGGACAGCGGGTCCATATATGAAGAAGTTAAGAAAAACTTCGATGTGCTTTCCAGGTTCGCAAGAATCGATACGCGAAAACCTCTCCAGATACCGGAACTTTCGCTCATAATCGACAGTCATCCGCCGTATCCAGCCACCCAAGAAATTATCGCTTGGTTTAGGGAGAAAAAATATTCCGATTCAGAAGTAGAGCGAATCTTGTCACGATTCGTGCGCGAAGATAATCGCGCCTCCAGCTCGCCGCTAGACACACAGTGGGCCTATCTTGATTTTATGACCAACTTAATGTTCGTATTAGGAAAGATAGAAGATGAAATTCGCAGCTACGGTATCCACGCGCAGGATTATGCTGTTGATCCGTATGAGGAGTTATACAGCTTCTATGAGAAAATTAAGCCGATCTTCGATATCTATTATGCAGGGAAACAAGGCTCACCTCATAG